>DAOMFV010000079.1:0-23705 GCA_035430005.1 Gemmatales bacterium | reverse complement strand
AGGCACCGGTGGCAGCATGAAAACAAGAAAACGGTTGACAAACAACACAGCCGCTTCGTTTCGACCCTGGCGCGGTGAAGTGGCGTTGTAACAGTAGAACAGGATCGAGTGGAGTGCCACACGACCCTGTCACACTTTCGATTTCTATTGTCAATTGCCAGATCGTAGCGCTACTTCGCATCGAGAAGAAAAACCTTCATCCGCCCGTTAAATCCTCGACGAACGCCCGTCAGTTCATCGGGATTCAGCACATCTTTCATGCTGTACCCATCGATGCGCAGGTAGGCAGCGCCCATGACATTGAGCACGCCCGTGGCATCGAACGTCTCCCAAGTGCCATCGACGTAGGCTTCAGTCCACAGGTGTCCGCCGAAGCCGGGGTTCTCTGGATCGTAGACGAGGCCGAAGCAGACACGGGTCGGGATGCCGAGCGTCCGTCCCATGGCGGCGCAGAGTACGCCCATCTCGGTACAGTCGCCTTCCAGCGTCCGGGCCACTTCATCAGCGGTCGCAAAGCCCACTTCATAATCGCCTTTGACGTTCTTCTTCACCCAGTTGGCGATGCGGCTCATCTGCTGCTTCGGTTCCTTTGACCCTCGGATGGCTTCCCTGGCTACTTTTTTCACTGTCTCATCGTCGCTGCGGATGTAGAAGTTGCTGTCGGTGAACTCTTTGCCCGGTGCGGGAACCTTCTCGACCTTCACATCCTCCAACGCCTTGGCTGCCAGCCGGTACTCGGCCCGCTTGCCTTCCTTCTTGACGAACTGCTGACGAGGCGTGTTGAGGAAGACCGATTCGGGGCTGTCGTCGTCGCTTAGTTCAAGTTGTACCCGGAGCTTCCTTGGCAGACCGAGCAGTCCCACGGGGATGGGCTTATCAATGGTCACCGGCGATTCACGATCTTTCACTTTGCCTTCAAAGACGGCCAGGGCTTTGTTTTTGCTAGTGCGTTCATGGGTAACCGTGTCGAACAGATTGTTATCTTCGGTGCTGAGGACGGTCTCGCCGGTTGCCGGATCAAGGTAGTGCCAACTCTTTTCGATGTAGAGATCTTTGGGATAGCTCTGTTCGACGTATACCAGTTCACGCTTCTTTCCCGCATGCTTCATTTCCTTCCGGCCCAGGATGGTGTAGGTCGTCGGTACCACACTGTTGAGTTCGTTCAGGAACCCTTTCACCGTATAAGTTTTACCAGTGGAGAGATCCTTCCCTTCAAGCAGCTTGTCCTGGAAGAGCAGCCCTTTGGCTTCGGGGTCCCAATCCTTCTCCTGTTTGTAGACCACTTCCTTGCCGGCGTGATCCAGCACTTCGAGCACGATCTTCTTGCCCTGGGGACGACCGCGGATCACCAGGTCTTGATTCTTGCCCAGCGAGGTACGATAGCCGACCTCGACAACGGTGCCGTCTTTCGTCTCCAGGGTGTATTGCTCGGTGTACTCGGTGTAGGGATCGCCGCTGCGCAGGTAGCGGAGATGGTCTCGAGCGACAGTGCGGATGAGGGGCTGCTGGTTCTCAGTGACTTCGTAGCTGAGCGTCTGCATCCAGCCGAGCCGGCCTTTGGCGTTGGAACGATCAACCCAAACCTCGCGCACGACCGGTCCGCCGGCAATCGCCGGCCCGGAGAGCATCTTGGTTTGCGTGGGTGGATCGCCATAGCCGGCGAGCGGGATAAACAGGCAGGCTAACGTGCAAAGGGTTCGCATGAGAGTTACCTAGAGTAGAGTCTTTTCTATCGTACATGATTTTGAAGTTGGTGCATACACGGACTATGAACGTGGGTGCCACGGTTTCGATACTCCGTAACCGTGCTTGACGCTCGCCTCACGCAGTACCGCTATGGAGTACCAAAACGGTGGCACCCGAATGACTTCCTTTCAGTTGATCCCCACTTCTTTCCGTGAGAACTCCTTCACTTCACGCTATCTTCATGTAGCCCCAGATAAGACGTATCATGGATAGGAACCATCACACGGGAATACCCATGAAGCTGCTGAATACCACCATCCTGGGGTCGCTGACCCTGTCATCGATCATCCTGGCTGCTACGACATACGCCCAACCTCCCGGAGGAGGACAAGGCGGCGGGCCTGGCGGTGACATGATGCGAGGCCCCGGCGGCCCCGGTATGATGCGACAGACTCGCAAGATTCTCAAAGACTTTGACAAGAACAATGATGGCTGGCTGAATACCGAAGAACGTGCCGCCGCCCGTGAAGCTCTCAAAAAGCAACAGGCAGAGCAGGGCGGGTTCGGCGGTCGTGGCGGGTTCGGCCCTCCCGGCATGAACCGTAACCAGACGCCCCCCAAGCCCGGCGTGCATGTCGAGCCCAGCGAAGTGAAGTCGTACTCCGATGCCAAGCTCTATGATCCGACCGTTCTCCGCACCATCTTCATCGACTTCGAAAACAGGAAAGACTGGGAGAGTGAACTCGAAGATTTTCATGGCACCGATGCTGATGTCGCAGCTACCATCACAGTCGATGGCAAGAAGTACTCCAACGTCGGAGTTCGCTTCCGAGGCATGTCCTCCTACATGATGGTCGGCAAAGGTTTCAAACGCTCGCTCAACCTGAACATGGACATGGCTGACGGCAACCAACGTCTCTATGGCTACAAGACATTGAACCTCCTCAACTCCCATGAAGACGCCACCTACCTCAGCAGCGTGCTCTATTCGCACATCGCCCGGCAGTACATCCCCGCACCCAAAGCCAACATGGTGAAGGTCGTCATCAACGGCGAGAACTGGGGTATCTATGTGAATGTCGAGCAGTTCAACAAGGATTTCCTGAGCGAGAACTACCACACCACTAAAGGCACCCGCTGGAAAGTCACAGGCAGCCCCATGGGGCGTGGCGGCCTGGAGTACATTGGCGAAGATGTCGAACAGTACAAACGCCGTTACGACATCAAATCCAATGATAATGCCAAATCTTGGAAGGCGCTGATTCATTTGTGCAAGGTGTTGAACCAGACGCCTCCGGACAAGCTGGAAGAAGCCCTTAAACCCATCCTCGATATCGATAACGCGCTCTGGTTCATCGCTCTCGATGTGGCAGTCATCAACTGCGATGGCTACTGGACCCGAGCCAGCGATTACAGCATCTATCTGGATGACGCGGGCAAGTTCCACATTATTCCGCACGACATGAACGAGTGCTTCCGGACACCTGGCGGCCTCGGCATGGGCGGCGGCTTCATGATGATGCGACCCAATCCTGGTGAAGTGCTCCCTGCCTTTTTCGGTGATATGCTGCGTCTGACCGAAGATCAGAAGAAGCAACTCGCTGTCATCCAGAAAGAAACCGACGCCGAGCTGGCGAAGATTCTGAATACGAAGCAGAAAGAGCAGATCAAAGCCATGCGTGCCGGCCCAGGTGGCCCCGGTGGAATGGCTGGCGGACCTCCCGGTGCTGGCGGTCCCGGTGGTCCTGGCATGGGTGGCCCTGGTGGGGGCGGCATGGGCCAAGTGAAGGGCGTTGAACTCGATCCGCTTGTCGGCCTCAACGATACTACCAAACCCCTTCGTAGCAAGCTCCTCGCCTTGCCTGCTCTGCGAGAGAAGTACTTGCGCAACATCCGCACCATCGCTGAGAAATCGTTTGACTGGAAGGCTCTCGAACCAGTGGTCGCCCAGTACCGTGCCCTCATCGACAAGGAAGTGGAGATGGATACCCGCAAACTCGAATCGTACGAGGAGTTCCTGAAGTTCACTGCCGGTGCCGTATCCACCGCACCCGAGCCACCACGCCGAGGCCCCAGCAGTGGCATGAACATCAGGGCCTTCGCCGAGCAGCGTCAGAAGTATCTGTTGAACTACCCGGAGATAAAGAAACTGGCGGGGAAGTAGGGGCTCTTGACCGCTTCCGGCTCCAAAGGAGCCTTCGATATTAGCCAGGCCCGGAAGGGCCTGGTAATCGAGTTGGATTGTTTCAAGCTCCAACGGAGCACTCGAGACTTCGAGCGCTCCGTTGGAGCTTGAGGATCGCGTTTTCGTTGTCCCAAGCCCTTCCGGGCCTGGCTAAAACCGGTTGCTCCTTTGGAGCAAAGTACAAGACGTCCGCACTACTTAATTACCGAAATCTGCTCCACATCCTTTACCGGGTCTTTGCCCGTGAGGTCGCTTTCCATCTCGATGAAGAGCCGGCCGTCGCCCGGAGCGATGCCCTGGAGTTCGAGCTGGTAGTTGAACGCATTCGTCGGCAGAAGATCGTTCATCACGGTGAAGATGACAGTATCACCCTGCACCTGGGCTGGGTTGCCATTCGGATCGAGCGCCTTGATCAGCTTCAGTTCCGGCGAGACCTTTACTTTGACGAGGACCTTGCCGACCTTTTGCGAACCGGTGTTGTTGATCGTGATCGTGTAAGCAGTTGAATCACCGACTGTAATGGTGCCCTTGCGGTCGCTTTGCTCGGCCAGCATCAGGAGAGCTGGGATGCCACGTAGTTCGATATCAGCATCAGATTTCTCTGACAGGTTCGGCCCAAAGGTGGCGACGACGTGATTGGTCGCCTTCCTGGCTGTCTGCTTGGCTTCCACTTCAACCCGTAGCCGGCGCTTACCGTTGCGTTCGAGGGTACCAAGGTTCCAGACGACATCGTTGCCGACCTGCTGGCCGTTATCGTAGGCACGCACCAGGCCTACTTCGGGCGGCAGAGTGTTGCGAATGACGACGTTCTCGATCGGTTGATCGCTGTTGTTATCGACGAGGATTTCCCAGGTGAATCGGCTGCTGACATAGCGGGCGCTGGGACCCTTCTGCTGTAGATTGAGACTGAGCCGAACGACATTGGCGGCAGCGGTTGCTTCATCACGCAATCCACCATCGGCAGTCACCGTGACCTTGGTATTAAGTGCACCGGCTCGGGTCGCCTTCAGGTTCAACGTGAAGTCTCGTGATTCATGAGGTTGCAAATTGAAGGGCGACATCTCAACCCGGCGATCCTGACTTGGCTGGCCCTGATAGTAGAAGACCAAGCCATCATCAAAGGCACTGGTGACGATCACATTGCTGGCTGGTGCATCACCGGTGTTTTCGACATGGATAGTGAAAGGTACATCGCCGTTGAGGTAGCCCGTAGCCGGCCCCGTGAGACGCACTTTGAGCGCTGGGCTGGTGGCGGTCGTATTGAAAACCGATTCAGCCGCCTTGGAACGATCCTGATCGATGATGCGCGCAGTGTTCGTGAACTGTCCGCCACGATTGGCGCGGACTTTGAGGTTGATCACCTTCGAACCGCCAGGCGGCAATGGTAACAGCGTCCAGATAAATCGAGTGCCATCTTGAGCGACTGGCATGGGTTCAGCACTGACAAACTGCAAGCCCGCAGGCAGATCATCTTCCACGGTCAAGGCATCAGACTGACTGCGACTGGTGTTGGTCACCGTGAGCTGATAATCGAAGTCGGCATTGATGGCGATGACGGCTGGACCGAACTTGTTGAGCGTGAGACCCGAACCAACCCATTCGACGGTCGTTTCTCCACGCAATACGACAATGCCTGAACCGGTGACGGAACCGAGATCGGGTGGACGAATGAGTTCAACGCCGATGCGCGTTATCCCCATCTGCTGGGTAGGTTGACGCAGTTGTACGATGGCATTGCCCAGCGAATCGGAAGTCGCTTCCGCTTCGGGGCCGTTGGTATTGGCAAAGAGAGCAGGCACGCCATCGAGAACACGGTAGCGAACACGGTAGCCCTGGAGCGGCTGACTATCAGATGCTTTGAAGACCTTCGTCACTAGGGTGGCCACTTTGCGAGCCTGTTGAGGCTCAGGCATTCTCCACTGTGCGTCAAGCCAGTAGGCTGTGACCGTCTGGCGGTTGCGATCCATATCGTGGATGGCCGGCACGTAGGCTGTGACCTTGGTTTCGCCTTCGACCGGGCAGGAGACGATGCAGAACGTCTGGCCAGGATTGATGACGAAATCATCATCGGGCTTCTTGTTTCCACGATCAAATTTGTGTTCGAGATAGCCTGTGTAGCTGACAGCGTAACGTTCATCGACCTTGTAGCCACGATCAGGGTAGACGCCGCCTTCATCGACTTCAATGATGTGGCCGGGGCCGTGCAGAATCCACTCGACACGACGGCCACGGCGGGCAGCACCCTGTTGATCATAGACGGTAGCAATAAAGATCTGCAAACCACCTACTTGCTGGCTGATGTTCTTGGGGCGCACTTCCACGCGGCAGGCATAGGGATCGAAGTTAGCGTAATAACCCTTACCCGGAGGCTTGGCGTGCGTCTGATAGATGCCACCGTTGGGCAGGAAGCCCCACCAGAGTTGTGCCGGGTTTTGACTGGGACTGAAGATATCGCATCCGTTCATTGATGCCATAAGCATCAATGCAATTAAGCACCACGTCGCTTTCTGCGTCGTGCGCATCATTCCGGATGGACCTCCCCCAAAGACGTGCCTGCTGTTTTCCCCTCATGCAGGCGGGCGGAGCGATAATCGATGTGAAGAAAAATGCAAGGTCAATATTTAGGAGCAAGAAGCCAGGAGACAGTAGCCAGAATACATAAGATGGAGAATGTAGGATTTCCGTAAGGAGAGAACGATGATTCGCACAATGGCGTTACTGACTATCCTGAGTGTCGTTGGTTGCAAAGCTGAGGTGAATGCTCCTGGCGTCAGTGTGAAGGTGGGGCCTGATGGAGCCAAGGTCAATGCGCCTGGTGTGAAAGTCGAAGCTGGTCCAGGTGGTGCAAAGGTTGATGTGGAAAAGAAATAGTCAAAGCCCGCAAAGGTGACATTGCCCCCAGCTTCTCAACCTTCCCTGTCTGTTCAACCCGGTTGTGCTTGACCCTGCCTCCTGGCGCGGGTATGAGCATGATATGGGTCATTACTTCTATCTCTGTGGCATCGTTCTCAGCTTGCTGCTTGTTAGCGGATGCAAGTCAATGGATGCGGCACAAAACCGTGCTGTTGCTCCACCGATCCCCACGCCATCACCGTATGGTCCCGGCCAACAACCACCACCTAACGCTGTGGTCGTGCCTCCAGCCGGCGCCGCGATCCCGGTTCCACCCGGTTCGCCCCCTTCGGTGATGGCTCCGCTGGTGAATACCGCCGGTCCGGAACAGGCCAGGGTGCAAGCGACCGCATCCAGAATATATCAAGCCAATCCCTGGCTGACGCTTCGTCCGCAATGGATAGTTTCGCCCAATGAAACACCCGGCTTAACAAATCAAGGTGAGCAGTATGCCGTCATTTCTGTCGCTCTGGTTCAGGCCAGCAGTGATGGTCAATTGGCTGCAGCCATGTCGTTGCAACTGGGCGACATGATGGCGCTCAGACAGCAATATGCACAGAATGTGTCGCGGAACGCCCGTGAGATTAGCCCACCGCCTGACTACTTCCAGCAGCGTGATGGCATGAGTTCGACTCAAGCCTTGCTTCAATTAGACGAGATTGCCAAGTATAAGTATGATCCGCGTGATCTTCGCCGCAAGGAGCAACAACAGGATCGCCCCTGTGTTGATGCGAACACCTATGCACGTCAGTTGCTGGTGCAGGCTGGGTACTCGGAACTGGAGCTCAATCAAATCGCGCCACTATTACAGCGTTACCCCATGGTCAGGCCGGCTGGCAGTCGTCAATAGTGAATTCGCTCAAGAATGTAATGGCGGCAGCAACAGTTGAGCGAAGCTGTACGTAAGAGAGAAGCGCAATTCCAGAAACTTGTCAAGATAAGTAAGAGAAGGAATCAAAGTATTAGTAAGTATCTGAAGAGAATGTGGCATGAAACCTGTTACAGCCATCCCAAATAGCACAGCTCCACTAAATTGTAGTAGATTGACACGATTATGACATGTCATGTCATAGTCATTTTGACTAGCCTGTGAAAAGCGCGTAAAGTTCCATTGACACACTTGTGTCGAAGAGATACGATCACATTTCAACCTAACTTAGCCAGCTTGCCCATTTCGTGTGGAAATTCGTGCAGGAACAACACGAGCGCGAGATGGGATGACGTCTATCGCTGGGTGGCCACCTTTTAAGGAGCGTTTCGCATGTACAGTATGGTGATGGTGATGGCGATGAGCGGTTCGGCAGCTTTGCCTGCCAGCTGCTTCGGTAGCTGTCATGGCAGTTCCTGCCATGGTTCAGTTGCCTGTTCTTGCAGCGGTTGGTCCAGCTGCTCTGGTTATTCATCTTGTAGCTGCAGCGGCCATAGCCACTTCAGCTGCTTCAAGTCGCATGGCTGCCATGGTAGCTGCAGCGGCTGGTCCTCCTGCTCCTGCAGCGGCTACAGCAGCTGCTCCGGCTATTCTTCCTGTAGCTGCAGTGGTTCCTGCCACGGCGGCCACAGCTGCTTCAGCTGCTTCCGTCGAAGCTGCCATGGCTGTAGCGGTTGCACCGGCTGGGTTTCCTGCACTGGCTGCACCGGTTGCACCGGCGGCGTTGTAGTGACCCCTGGCCAGCCCATGCCAGCCGAACCTAAGAAGGCTGACACCAAGCCACCAGCCGCTTCCCTCGCGACTCCTGCCAAGGTTCTCGTGAGCCTGCCAGCTGATGCTACTTTGACCATCGATGGCCATGCAACGACTTCCACCAGCACTGTCCGCACTTTTGTGTCCCCAGCCCTCGAAACCAATAAGGATTATCAGTACACCTTGAAGGTTGAGATGGTTCGCGAAGGCAAGAACGTTTCCGAATCCAAGACGGTGATCGTTCGTGCCGGTGAGACCACTGAAGTGAGCTTCAACACGCTGACCGTTGCTTCCAACTAAGTATCAACAACGTGATTCACGCAACGGCCTCTGATGTTTCAGAGGTCGTTTTGCTTTTGTGTGGCAGACTTTGCGGGCGTGAAGTATCCTTGAATGGACCATACCAGCCCGAAGCGTTAGCAAGGGTATGCCTTGCGATGGCACTAACCACCCTCGCTGGTGGGTCGGGCTGTTATCTACCCCGCAATGTTTTCTCCTCCCCATCGAATAAGAAGGTGGAGGATTAGGTTATGAACCCAGTTGATGCATTGTCGACACCCGATACTGCCCTTGCGGTGAAGACCTCATCGACTGTTTCAGCGTCCGTACCAAAAACACTACTGGAAGATCGGGTGCAGCGGCTGGAAGACGCGGTTGCCCTGCTGACCCATCATGTGCAGTGGGACGAATCGGTCACCACGGCAGTGGAACCCGTTGCCCGAATCAGTCACGAACCACTCCCTGATCCACTGGCAGCCAAACCCGCGCCCCGGGCCATGCCAATACCTTCCCCGCCTACCGCCTCGCTGGCAGAGTTCGCTATGCCGTCGTATGCGGAGCCAAAAGTAGCCAGGGTTTCGTCTCTATCGAGTGTCCTGCAACCGATCCAGTCCGCCTTGCCCCTGGCCACTTCGACCGTCAATCGAATACTGCCCGCTTCCTCCCTCTGGCGCGATCTCTGGTGGGATGTTCGCACCGCTTGGCGCATGGTGCGAGATCCCTACTACCCCATGTCCACGGCCTGCAAGGTCGTGCCCCTGTTCGCCCTGTTCTATGTGACCGTTTGGCCCTGGTTCAGCGCGTGGAGCGGCATCGTCGGCACGGTCATGAATTATCTGGTGAATGCGATCGTGATCTACATCGCCTTCAAGGTGATTCAACGTGAGCTGCGGCGGTACTATGAGTTCGCGGAAAAGTATCGGCGGTGACTTACTTCATCTCGACAAACTGTCTCGTCACTTTACCCTGTTTCGCTGAGCAGACGAAATAGCCTTTCTCCGGCGTCTTGTCATGGTTGCCTCTCGCGAACGAACAACATTTGTTGGTCGTCATCACCACCTCGCCCGCTTTCTTTTCGGTGAAACCATGGTAATGTCCTGAGTAGACAGCCTGAAGATTGAACGGCAGGAACCGTTTGAGAATATCATTGGCGTTTTGCAGGATGAAGGGTACGCCGAAGCCGAGTGGGAAGTGAGTGAAGATGATGGTAGGCTTCTTCTTGTCGAGCTTGGGCAGATGCTCATCGAGCCAATCGAAGGTTGTCCTGGGCGCATTGACACGTTGTGACTTCATGCCCTCAGAACTATCCAATCCGATGAACTGCCAGCCCTGGTGCTCAAAGTGATAGTTCAATCTGCCGGGGTGGAGTTGATCGTAGGCCTTACGATCGGTTTGTGTCTGATAGTCGTGGTTGCCGACGACAGCGTAGTAAGGCATCCCCAAGTTCTTAAGGATGTCCACGATGGCCCCATGTTCTTGGCTGGTGCCGTGCTCGGCGAAATCGCCGGAGATCAACACGAAATCTGTCTTTTCGGACTGGGTCTTGAACCCTTTCACCATGCGTTCAAACCACGGGCTGCACTTGTCGTTCAGGTAGTGCAGATCGTTGACGGCAATGAACTGAAAGCTGCCCGAATCCGCTTCGCCAGCTGAAAGCGCTCCCGGCCAGAGGCTGGCGGCCAGCAGCGACCCTAACGAGGATTGCAATACCTGTCGGCGTGTCACGTTCATTTCGTTACCATCTTCTCGACATACTTAGCCAGGATGTCCACTTCGAGATTCACCACATCGCCTGCCTTCAGAAGCCCAAGGTTCGTGATGGCTAGCGTGTGTGGGATCAATGATACGCTGAAACTTTCATTGTGAGCATCCACCACCGTCAAGCTTACGCCATTGATCGTGATCGATCCCTTCGCCACCAGATAGCGGGCCAGCGAACTCGGCATCTGAAAGATGAACTTCTCCCAGTCGCCATCCAGTTCTCGTCGCAACAGAGTGCCGACACCATCAACATGCCCCTGCACCCAGTGGCCACCGAGGCGATCTCCCATCTGCAAAGCCTGTTCTAGATTCACCCTGCTGCCGGGAATGAGATTGCCCAGGTTACTCTTCCGCAGCGTCTCCGGAGCAAGCTGGAAAGCTATCATGCCTGGCTTCGTTTCGATTACCGTCAAGCAAACACCATTGATCGCTATGCTCTCGCCCAAGATAAAAATGCTGTAGAACGGAGGTGTATCAATGATCAACCGCTGCCCTGCCCCTTCAGCCTGCAGGCTTTGCACAGTTCCCATGGTATCGACGAGGCCGGTAAACATCGTCAGGGCGTCTCCAGAATCAGGGTGACCGGGCCGTCGTTGATGAGCGACACCGCCATCGAAGCGCCGAAGATTCCTGCCTCGGTGGTGATGCCCAGCATCTTGCAGGCGTCGAGGAACTGAACATAGAGCGGTTCAGCGATGGCTGGCGGGGCGGCACTCGTGAAGCTCGGCCGTCGCCCTTTCTGACAATCGCCATACAGTGTGAACTGGCTGACCACAAGCAGTGCCCCGCGGGTATCTATCAGGCTCAGGTTCATCTTACCCGTATCGTCGGCAAAGAGACGCAGGGAAATGATCTTCTCGGCAAGCCATTCGACCTGTTTGGGCGTATCCATCGGGGAAATGCCAAGAAGAACGACAAGGCCGGGGCCGATCTTGCCGACAACTTTGCCGGCAACTTCGACCTGAGCGCTGGTCACTCGTTGCAGAACTGCTCGCATCGCCTATTTCTTCGAGAGGGTGACCTGAATCTTCCGTTCGACCAGGCATTCGTTCCATGCATAGAGTTGCAGTCGATATTCGCCCGCTTTGGGAAATGTCACATCGGTGAGAAAGCCTACCACCTCAGCCGTCATGCGTGGATCGGTAAACTCTACTTCAAAGATCGAATCATTAATCGGATCAAGCTCTTCCTCCGCATCAACGATCTTGACCCAGATCGGCACCTTGCCATGCCCATTGGTAACCACAGCGTAGACCGCCATCATCGGCACCTTGATGGGGAAGCTGGGCGTGAACAGGTTGGCGAAGCAACCGATCAGCGTAGCTTTCCCCGTGCTGGCATCCCGATGGATGTAATCGCAGACGAGGAACGAAAGAGCTTTTGGCGGGGGCGGGGTACGTTTCTTGCGGGCGGCCATTGCGGAACCTTTTGCTTGACGGGGACGATGAGAAGTATTGTAGATAGTAGCCAGGAGCCAGAAGTCAGGAGTCAGAATAAAATGCAAGACTCGGGGTTATCTAATTTCTTACCTTCCTGCTCCTGGCTTCTGACTCCTGGCTTCTTTTCTTACAATGCCGTTGAACTAATAAGCTAACGAGACGCATCATGTCCGCCATTCTTGATCGCTTCTGCCGTTATGTGCGCATCGATACTCAGGCTCAGGAGAACTCGGGCAAGTACCCCAGCTCACCAGGCCAGTGGGACCTGGCCAGGCTGCTCGTCAAAGAACTGCACGAGATGAAAGCGTTCGATGTAGAGATCACTGAACATGCTCTGGTCTACGCCACCATTCCTGCTACGGTCATGATGCATGTGGTTCCTACCATCGCCTGGCTGGCTCACATGGACACCTCCCCGGAATTCAGCGGGGCCAATGTGCAGCCGACTATTCACAAGAATTATCAGGGTGGAGACATCATTCTCAAGGGCGATCCCTCCCAGATTATTCGAGTGAAGGATTGCCCCGAACTGAATGACATGCATGGCAAGACCATCATCACCACCGATGGTACCACCCTGCTGGGCGCTGATGACAAAGCCGGCGTTACCGTCGTCATGTCCGCAGCGGCCCATCTACTCGCCCATCCCGAAATACCCCACGGCAAGATTCGTCTCTGCTTCACCTGCGATGAGGAGATCGGCCATGGCGTCGATCACTTGAATCCCGCTGTGCTTGGTGCGGTGGCTGGTTACACTCTGGATGGAGCCAAGACCGGCGAATATGAAGCAGAGACCTTTTCCGCCGATAAAGCCACCATCACGATCAAAGGCGTTGTCATTCATCCAGGCTTTGCCAAGGGGCGTATGGTCAATGCTATCAAGCTCGCAGCGGAGTTCCTGGAGAAACTGCCTAAGGATCGTTTCTCCCCGGAGACCACGGAGGGCCGGGATAGCTTCGTCCATCCGGTGACGATCCAGGGTGGTGTGCCAGAAGTGACGCTGCGGTTCATCCTCCGCAGCTTCGATACTGCTGAACTGGCCGACCAGGCCTCCTACCTCCGCAAGCTGGCTGACGAGATCATGGCCAAGCACCCTGAATCGAAGATCGAGGTGCTGATCGAAAAGCAGTACCGCAATATGTCTGATGGCATGGGTAAGGAGCCTCGGGCGATTCCCTACCTCGAAGAAGCCATCCATCGAGCCGGCCTGACGCCACGCAAGTTGAGCATCCGTGGCGGCACCGATGGTTCCCGCCTCACCGAACTGGGCGTACCCACTCCAAACCTCTTCACCAGCGAACATAACATCCATTCACCCTTGGAATGGGCCTGTCTGGAAGAGATGCAGGAAGCGGTGAATGTCCTGGTGGAGTTAAGCCAGGTGTGGGCGGAACAAGTGTAGCATCAACACTTAAAACCGTGCTACTGTGTCGTGTACTCGCGACACAGCGCTGCTAGCGATTGCACCCTTCCACTGCGTGACAGCGAGACGACTTTTGAGTGAAGTGTGTTATCGTCCTCAGCGCTGTCACGCAGTGGCACGGTCACCGCTCGCACTCAGAAAACCACACTCGTCTTGCTGGTACTACCATCCTTCCGCTAAGATCACCCTAACTGAACCTCAGCAGGGAGGCTGAGCATGGCGTGGGGTCCGATACGGGCAAATGTTCTGACTCGTTTGCCGGCATTCTCTTGTGTCGGCTTTGCGGTCTGCGCCTTATTGGCCACGCTGGCTATTCCTACCTTGGGTAGTCTGATCACAACCTGGAACCAGCATCCTGATTATGCACATGGATGGTTGCTGCTGCCGGTCACTCTCTGTCTGTTTGCCAAAGCTCAACCCTGGTCGGTTGCCGGCGTTCCCCAGTTGGGCCTCGGCTCAGTGACCATCTGCGCCGGCGGTATCCTTCACCTTGCTGCACAGGTCATCCCCTGGCCACTCATCGACTATGCCGGTTGGGTGTTGATCTTGAGAGGAGTAGTCCTCTGTTGGTGGGGGCGTGATGCTGCCTGGCGTGTGCTGCCGGTGTTGGCCTTTGCCATCTTGATGTTTCCGCTGCCAGTCGCATGGCTCAATGCGGTGGCCATACTGTTGCAGAATCTCATTGCTCAGTTGGCGGACATTGCTCTCAACCTCATCTGGGTCTGCCATCGCCGGGGGCATCTGCTCTATCTGGCCGGCATGGACGAACCTCTATCGGTCGCTGTCGAATGCAGTGGTATCAGACAGATGCTCGTGTTCGTGGCAATGTCCTGGCTACTCGCCTTCTTTGTTCATGGCCGCTGGTGGCGACGAGTTGCCCTGGTAGCGGTGTCGATCCCCATTGCCATCATCGCCAACGTGCTGCGCGTCTTGACTCTGGCGATCATGGCCAGGCTGGCTGGGCCGAGCAGCATTCAGGGGGCGCTGCACGATGCGCCGCTCTTGATGACTTTACCCTTGGGCGGGATTCTGCTCTGGTGGTGCTTCAGATTGCTGAACCGGAAGGGCGAAGCTTCCGCTGATCCATCAACCGGGTGCCATGGTTTGCGTGTACTCACGCTAACCATGCCCGCACACAATACTTCCACCGCTCAAGCATCTGCTTTTGGCATCAGCATACTTCTGCTACTTCTCGTCCTTCAATTCACGCTCACCAGACATCTCAATCAAGCAGACACCCTTCCGACCGTGACCCAGTTCTCCTTCAAGGAACTGCCCTGGCAACTGGGGCCCTGGCAGGGACAGCCTCACCCCGAAGCCGACAGAACAGCTCAAGTGGTTGACTTCGCCGATGCGCTAACGATGCGTGCCTACTTCGATAACAAAGGCCATGCTGCCACCGTCTACCTCGTGTTCTCGGCCACTGGTCGGGATCGACTGCATCATCCCGAAATCTGTCTGCGTGATGCCGGCGGTGCGGTTGAACTCAAGCATGATCGGCTGACTGTTCCCTTGCAAGCTGATACCCAGCGCTTTGCCGAACGTTTCCGCTACCTCCGTCAACGCCAGGAACGCACTGTCGTCTACTACTGGCATTACACGTTCATGCCGCCGATCAAAGAAGATCAAAGCCTGTTGCAGCGTGTTCATCTGAAGCAGTACGATAGCTGGCCCGGCATCACGGTCCAGGTACAGACGAATATGAACGATCCCGCCACATGGAAACTGCTCGAAACCACACTGCTGCCCGAAGTGGATCGTTGGGTAAGTGAGCATGTCCCTGACGGGGCTCAAGTCGGCACCGACAGACTGCCTGTGCGATTCACTCATGAATGATTGAAATCCCCACGAACACCGGGTAGGCTCTAAGCATCACCCCGATCCTACACCGTGACCTTTTATGTTGACAACTTACACCATTGATAACCATCCCTATCAGGTCTACCGTGCCGGCATGGATGGCCCGGTGCTGCTCTTCGTGCATGGCTTTCCAATCAACCATGCACAGTGGGAAAACCAGTTTCTCCACTTTGCCGCCTCGTACCGGGTTATTGCTCCTGACCTGCGTGGTCTGGGCGGCAGCAAAATCACCGGTAACGATTCGATCATTACCATGGAACGCCATGCCGACGATCTGAATATGCTGCTCGATGAGTTGCACATCACCGAGCCGGTCGTCTTCATCGGCCTTTCCATGGGCGGCTACGTCGCCTGGCAGATGGTGAAGAAGTATCCTCAGCGGCTGCGAAGCTTGGTGTTTTGCGATACTCGTGTCGCAGCCGATACCCCCGAACAGGCTCAGGCCCGACTTCAGCTTGCTGACGAGACGATCAAAACGGGAACCTCGCTCAAAATCGAAGAGGTGATGCTGCCTCGCTTGCTGCCCGCTTCTGCGGATCATTCCATCGTGGACGCTATCCGGCAGATGGCACGCTCTGCCTCACCGGCCGGGCTGGCCGCCACCCTGCGCGGGATGGCCGCACGGATTGATGCCGCTCCTTTGCTGCCCTCCATTAAGATTCCCACCCTGGCCATCAGCGGAGAACATGATGTGATCTCGCCGCCAGCCGAGATGAGTGCCTGGGCTACTAAAATCAGCAATTCCCGCTTCGTCTCCCTTCCCGGTGTCGGCCATATGACGCCCATGGAAGCCCCGCATGAATTCAATCAGCTCCTCACCGAGTCTTTGCCATGGTTGACTGGGACGACGAGCCGCTGATGTGGGACGACCCCTACGGGTTGGTTTACATCGGCGGCGACCTGGAACCAGACTCGCTGATTGGTGCCTATCGCCGGGGTATCTTTCCCTGGTTTAACGATGATGATCCATTTCTCTGGTGGTCACCTGATCCTCGATCGATTTTCGACTTCGACACCCTGCACTTCAGCAAGAGGCTGACGCGGATTGTTCGGCAGCAGAAGTTCACCGTCACCATCAACCGGGCCTTTGCGGAAGTGATGCAGAACTGCTCGCTGCGTGACGAAGGCACCTGGATCACTCCCGACATGTACGATGCCTACTGCCAGCTGCATGAACTGGGCCATGCCCACAGCATTGAGACCTGGAGAAATGATCTACTCGTTGGCGGCATCTATGGAGTCGCTGTTGGCGGATTCTTTGCCGCTGAATCAATGTTCCACACCGAAAGCGATGCCGGCATGGTAGCGATGGTGGCGTTAGCTAAGAGACTACAGGATCGAGGTTTTACCCTCTTCGATACCCAGATGGCTACCGACCATACGAGGAAGTTGGGTGCCATCGATATTCCGCGAACGGAGTATCTTCTGCGATTAGATCAGGCGCTGGGAGTGGCTGCTGACTTTGTGTAACTCTCTCTAAGGTGTTCGATCATTTCATAGTACCGTTCCCCAAAAGCAGTAAAGCTGATCACCCGACTCGCCGGCCCGGTCAGCTCAAACTCTATCCGCAAGTATTCTGTCGGAAGTAACGACGAAACACGATCAGCCCATTCGATCAGGCAGACTCCATCGCCGGCAAGATATTCCAGCGCCCCCAGGTCTTCGAACTCACTCAACTGCTTAAGTCGGTACACATCGAAATGATAGATGGGCAGCCTGGCTGCGTACTCCTGTATGAGAACGAACGTGGGGCTGGTAACCTGCTCAGGTCTTGACAAGCCCAAACCTATTGCAACATTCCGAGTGAACCAGGTTTTGCCTGCCCCCAGCGGCCCGATGAGCGCCACCACCGCGCCGGGAAACAGCAACGACCCCAGTGACTGGCCAATCCGTGCTGTCTCCTCCAAACTGCCCGCTGACAGTCTCAAGTTACCCGCCTCGGAGTTACTTGCAGAGGAACTCATACCACTGGTGCTCCGCTCGAAAGCGACTCTACCAGACTGGTCCTGTCTTTATCCTTCTCCATCAGGATAAACTTGGTTCGCTCAACCCGCATGATCCGTACCGTGAGCCAGCGCCAGGTGAGAAATAACGCCAGGCTCGACAGCAAGCCATAGGCGAGAACCACCGGATAGGGGGAGACCTCGGCAAAGATTTTCTCCATATCCCCATTCGTCCAGCGCAGCGCCTGGCTGAATGGCGTGCTAATCAACAGCGTCTTGCCTATCGTTTGGAATTCAATTAGCCGGGGTTGCCTCAGAGCCGTGCCGACAAACACCGGTATGATCCCGAAGACGAAGAAGAACATGATCATGTACAAGCTGGCAAACTTGCGCGAGATCAGGTGGAAAAGTTGATAGAGCAAGCCATAGGTCAGGATGGTCATCCCAGCTGTCAGGCAGGCATCAAGGAGGAACGACGGATCGGTAAACGTATCCGAACTGACCAGGCACAGTAGGGCCACGCCCAGTCCGGCAAAGAGCAGGTTCGCCAGCACGGGAATCGTGTTGGGAGCACGATCTTCCAGCAGCGAATCACGCAGGAACGAACCGGTGCGAAAGCGCCAGATCCAGCTCAAGACCAGATCTGATCGAGGTGTGAGCGTGATAAAGTAGATGACCGAGACCAGCGAATGTATGAGCAGAAACACGCCGACACGGGTTTGCAGAGACATTCCCGCTGCCCCCAGCACACCTCCCATAGATCGGCAGCTGTGCAACACTCCGGCCAGAATGACATCGGCCACGAACAGGAAGAGGTACGATTTCCACTTGCCCAGCGGCGAACTGTCCACATTCTCCAGTCGGCGGGCCATGATGCTGAGGAAGAACCAGGCGATCACAATGTGGGCGACCGGCGTGAACAGCAGGCAGGGAATCTGAAAATCGAACCAGTAGAACTTCGCCGCCCACGGGTTCTCCGCGGCGATGCCTGCATAAGCGGTGAGGGGCGAAAACAGCGCGCCCATCGCCATCCGCCGGGGGTCCATCAGGTAGGTAATGGAATCGCCCGCCGCGAATGTGGCATAGATCATCAGGCCGGCGCCGGCCATGAACATGCCGAACCCGGGGGCGGCACCCGTGCCTTTGGAGGTAGTGATCTGCAGCGTGTTCTGAATGGCGCAAGATCCGAGCAGGAAGAGAAAGGTCATCAGTTGCAGCCAAACGAGCAGCAGATCAAGAATGGTGATTCCGGCCGCGCCATTGGCGAGGGTAAACACAGCCACTGGGAACGCCGAGAGAGCTAAGAGATACGCCATCACCGGGATGCCGAACAGCTTGCCGAGCAGAATCTCCCAGGGCCCCGTCGAAGCGATGCGCTGAAAATCGAGAGTCTTGTTCATCACTTCGTTCTTGAGCGAACTGCCCGCCTGTCCCAGCATCACGATGCCGGAGAGAAAACACTGCACACCGAAGAGAATGCGAAGAAAGATGTTGTTGGGGTTATCTCGGATCTGGGGATTAAGCGAGAGGTAATACTGCCAGCCGGCGTAGCCCATCACCAGCACGATGACGTACAGCGTCACGTTGATCAGCAGATTGCCCCGCCGTGCCCGCAGCATGAAAGCTGTGCCGACCAGCGGATTGTTCCAGGGGAGGAGGTTCATAAGAGTCCCTATTAACGGCTAACTCGTTCGATGGCCGGAGATGCGCATGTAGATGTCTTCGAGGTTGTCGTTTCGTATTGCCAGCGAGACGAGGGGGATGCCTTGCTGCACGATGCGTTGATGCAGGGCAGGCATGTCTTCTCGGGTCGCATGCCAGCGGCCGATGATCTTGCCGTTGTTCACTTCCACCTGCTGAATCGTCGGATGCGATTGGAGCATCTCCAGCAAAGCTTCCTGCCTGCCGAGCACTTCAATCTCTAGTCTCAAGGCAGGCTGCAGCCGTTTGAGGATATCCTCCACCCTGCCGCTAGCTAAGAGTTCGCCACGCTCGATGATCGCCACCGAGGTGCAGAAGTCAGCCATCTCGGTGAGGATGTGACTGCTAATCAAGATGGTTCTTCCGAGGGAGATGAGCTGCTTGAGCATCTCACGAAACTCGATACGCCCGGCAGGGTCCATGCCGCTGGCCGGTTCATCGAGCAGCAGCACTTCGGGTTGATGGATCAAAGTCTTGGCTAAACACAGCCGTTGCCTCATGCCGCGAGAGAGGCCTTTGATCTCAGCTTCCTTGCGTTCGCGCAGGCTGACCAGTTCCAGCACCTCATCGATGAGCTTATCTCGCTTCTCCATCGACGTGATGCCGTAGCAGCGGGCGAAGTGATCGAGATACTCCCAGACGAGCATGTCTTCGTATACAGCAAAGACATCGGACAGGTAGCCCAGGTACTTATGCACCTCAAGTGGATTCTTGAGGATATCAATGCCCTTGATATGAACGGTGCCATAGGTCGGTTCAAGGAGCGTGGCCAGGATGCGAAGCAGGGTCGTCTTGCCTGCCCCATTCGGCCCAATCAGGCCAAAGCACTCGCCTCGTGGCACTTCGAGCGAAAGGTTATCCAAAGCAATGAGCTGATCGTATTCTTTGCGAAGATGTTTGATGGAGATCATAGATGACAGCGTAGCATCTTGATGAAGCAGCAGGCAATGATAATTCCGGGAGGGCGAGGCTCCCGCCGAGCCGCTAGCGATTGCTGGTATTTCTCCTCCCCTTACCAAGGGGAGGCCGGGTGGGGTTCTTTTCGCCGCAAGAACAACCCCCTTTAACTCCCCCCAAACTTCCTTTGGATAAGGGGGAGAACCAGACCGCATACCTATTGACGTAACTCATTACGCAACAACCCATAATAAGCCTGATCCTTCAATACCCCATCTTTGAGAGCATGCTGCCTGAGTATCCCCTCAAGTACGAACCCGGCCTTCTCTAACACCCGCCGCGAGCCGAGGTTATCGATCATGACCGCGGCATAAAGCCGACGAAGATCGAACTCCGCAAACGCCCAGGCGGCGAAGGCTTTCAGCGCCGCAGTGCCAATGCCCTTGCCCCACACCTCTTCGCCAAGCCAGTAGCCCACTTCTGCGGTGCCCGTTTCGATGTCGTTCTGCAAAATCAGCCCGATGCTTCCCACCGCTTCATTGTTGTACTCGATGGCAAAGTTGGTCATAGGGTCTTCGAAACCAGCGTACTCAATCCACGCTCGGCCATCAGCTTCGGTGTAAGGGTGGGGCAGCCGATTGCGAAGTTGCAGCCACACCTTGCGGTTGTTGGCGTGCCTGACCAGACTGGCAAGATCGCTCTCTTGCCAGGAGCGGAGGATGCAGGGGCCGGCGGAGAGGTGCATTGATTGTCTTACCCCGCCACGTTGGGAGCGAGTGTCGTCAATGGCTTGGTGGTTTCTGCGACTGGACGAAGCAGTTTCCGAACTAGATAGATGGAAAGCACAAAGCCTAGAAGGAGACCAATGACGGGATACAGCCAGCGGCTGATCGGGTAGAAGTCCAATAGCGCTGCCGACTTATCGGTGAACAACGCAAGCGATTCGCCATTGGGATGCGGTAAATGACCATAGCCGTACCATTCGATCGAATTGGTCACTCGATGGATTACCTTGCCAGTTACGGTGTCGTGAAGATCTAACGCCGTTTCATCCGGCCAAATCCTATCGATGATGAAATCCAGATGGATGCCCAGCCAGGATGCACGCCAGGGATCATCTTTGGTACGAGTTTGGATTATAAAGTAAGGGCCGTTTTGCCTGACAAAGGCTAAGTTAACTGACCTGGTTGTTACGCCAAAATGATCGTCAGGCACATATTTCTGATCCTTGAGAACGAAACGTCTGATGGAATTGTCCACAGCAACAAAGCTGGAGTGATCTGGCGAAAAGAAAGCATTTTCAACCCAGCCCTTTATGATCGGTAACATGACTTGCCGTTTCACATCAACCAACAAGAGTTCATGGCCTGTTCCTACCTGGTAACAATGGTAGGCGATTTCCCCGTCTTGGCTGACGCCATGGGCTTCCCCAGGGTAATGGTTACCGCCGATGGGATACACCATGGGACGTTCTTGATCGTCGTGCCAGGTCAAAAAGGAATGGGATCCCAGGGATTTCCCTTGTCTCTCGCCAATGGCGACAACCGTCGAGCCGTTGATGCGGGGGTATTGGAGTAGGCCATGCTCCAGTGCGGAACGATATCGTTTGGTAATCCTCTGTTGCTGCCAATCAAAGAGCAACACTTCGTTGCACTCTTTCTCGACTCGTGTTTTACAGAACAAAATGATCGAACCATCATCAGACAACCGCACATTATAGACGCCTTCCCCTTCCACCATTTCCTCAGGCAACTTTGTTCGAAACAGACGCTTTCCCGTCTGACTGTCTAAACCAATGATGGCTCGATAACAATCACCATCAAAAGAAGAATCGACGCTCTTTACGGTTTTCTCAGCAAACAGCATGATCTTGCCGTTGTCGGCAAAGCCCAGCCCACGAACAACATCACTGTCCTCAAAGATAACCTTCCAGCGCGTATTGACTGAAGGCGCGAACCACAGACTATCAATCAACCCAACCAGGGGTAAGGCGAGAACCAGCAGCCAGAGGAAGAACCTTCGCATGGCATGAGTCTAATGGATGCAACCTGGGCAATCAACCACGACATATCCCATTACCCAGCAATAACTTGAGCAATTATCTCGTCCCTTCGAGGCTGATCCAGGCTTGACCTGGCCTTCCCAAACCACCATTTCCCCGCTGCAATCACGCTATTTCGCCCTGAAACCCTTGCCGGAACGTGGTCCTGTCCGCACTATAATCATTCGCGACTGAGTACGCCTTTTTGCATTGAGACAGGTCATGACCCAAACAGCTACCAAGAGTTTACCCGCCCAGACACGGGCCAAAAGCGGCACCGCCGAGGCTCGCCGCATACGCCGCGCCAACAACATTCCAGCCGTCGTTTACGGCCACAAGGAAAAGAACGAAGACATCGCCATCAGTCACGACGACTTCTGGAACATCATTCGCCACAACCAGCGCATCGTCGATGTTGAGGTGAAGGGTGGCAAGCCCCAGAAGTGCCTCGTTCGCGATGTGCAGTGGGATGTGCTCGGCAAGGAAGTCGTCCACGTTGATTTTGAACGAGTCAGTGCCGACGAACGCATCCACCTGAACGTACCCGTCAAGCTCAAGGGCACCCCGGTCATTCCGCCCGGCTCCGTGCTTAACTTTCACCTGCACGAAGTGGAAATTGAATGCTCCGTCGTCAACATTCCCGAAGCGATTGTGGTCAACGTGGCTGAGCTCAAGCTTGGTCAGGCCATTCACGTTCGTGAACTGCAACTGCCTGAAGGCGTGAAAGCCCTCAGCGATGCCGACGAAACCGTTGTCGCCATCGTGGTCCACGTCGAGAAGGTCGAAGCTACGCCGCTTGAAGGTGTTGCTGTCGCTGAGCCAGAAGTCCTGACCGCCCGCAAGCCGACTGAGGAAGAGGGCGAAGAAGCCAAGGACGCAAAGAAGAAATAACGACATTCTCCTCTCTTCTTTGAAGGGAGAGAGGCGGGGGGTGAGGGTGGACCCTAGCAGAAGTCCTTACTCCATAATCGGTAGAGACAATGAAGCTAGTGGTCGGTCTGGGAAATCCTGGTTCCACCTATGCCGGCACTCGGCATAACGTCGGATACGACGTGGTGGACATCTTGGCCATGGGCTCCGGAGGAGGAAAGTTCCAGCGCCGCTTCGACGCCGATGTCGCTGAGGGGCTGGAAGGTCTGGAAAAAGTGCTGTACGCCAAGCCACTCACGTTCATGAACCTGAGTGGCCGCTGCGTCAGAGCAGCCCTCGACTTCTACAAGCTGACGCTTTTAGATGTCCTGGTGATCTGCGACGATGTGAACCTGCCGCTGGGCCAACTACGGATACGACCGGGTGGCAGCGCTGGTGGGCACAACGGACTGAAGGACATCGAGAAGCAACTGGGCACGCAGGAGTATGCCCGCTTGCGACTGGGGGTGGGCGGGTCAGACCGGGAAGCACTGGTGGACCATGTGCTGGGCCGGTTCAAACCGAGCGAGCGCGACGCCGTCAAAGACATGCTCATCCGTGCGGCCCAGGCCACGGGAAGCTGGATGCGTGAGGGGACAGCGGCGACGATGAATCGCTTCAATGCCCCGGAGAAAGAGCCGAAGCCCAAAAAGCCGAAGCCTCCGCCCAGTGAGAAGGACAAAGCGAACAAGGACAAGGGAGCCACGGATGCTCTCTTCGAGAAACCAAAGGACGAACCGAAGACCTGACGCAAGTGCGGCCGAGCTGCTGGAAACACTTCTCGGTCCAATTCCTACCGCACTGCTCATAAGAGGAGAACTGCCTTGGCTGGTGAACTGTTTGAAATGCTGATCATCTTCGACGCCAACAAGTACAACGCCGATGCGGCGGGCACCGTCGATGCCATCCATCAGGTGATTGCCAAGCACAAGGCGGAGCTGGTTGTCAGCCGGCCCTGGGATGAACGCCGCTTCACCTACCCGATCAAGAACCAGAAGAAGGGCATGT
>DAOMFV010000078.1:0-23836 GCA_035430005.1 Gemmatales bacterium | reverse complement strand
GCTACTGTTCACTATCGGTCACCAAGTCGTACTTAGCCTTACGGGATGGGCCCCGTCGCTTCATACCCGCTTTCGCGTGACGGGTATTACTCAGGATACCTCTAGGTACACTTCATTTTCGCTTACCGGACTATCACCGTCTATGGTGCCCCTTTCCAGAGGTCTTCAGCTGATGTCGTGATTCCACATTGAGGTCCTACAACCCCAGAGAGACAAGTCTCCCTGGTTTGGGCTATTCCGCGTTCGCTCGCCGCTACTGACGGAGTCGAGGTTTCTTTCTTTTCCTCCAGCTACTAAGATGTTTCAGTTCGCTGGGTTAGCGTCGGGAATCTCGGGATCAACGTGTGTTTAACCACTTCCCCGAGCTTTTCGCAGTTTGCCACGCCCTTCTGCCGTTTGGTGCCTAGACATCCCCCCTGCGCCCTTGATAGCTTGGCCGCATTGACCACGCTCTCGCTACGCTTTTGGCTGTCAGCTATCAGCTGTCAGCTATCAGCTTCACAAGATAATAGTCAATCGTTCCCGCTATCGTTTACATCGCTCTCTCAACCAACTTCCATCTTCCATCAGTTTGCACTGATAGCTGATAGTTGATGGCTGACAGCTCGACGTAGGGTAACGTTTGCCTCACTCTTCTCTTCATTCTCAAGCTGCTCGCATTCGATTGATACTGATTGTCTTAAACTCAGTTGGTTCACGTCGGCCTTGCGGCGCAACGCTTCCCTTCAGAGTCGATGTCAATCGCATCGCCCTAGCATCACCTAATTTTTCAAAGAACAAAACCACCGCAATGCGGCGGGACAACTACTTTACACGCCACCAGCCAAGCGACAAGTAGATGGCACAAAAATTCGTTGTCTGCCTCTACTTAAAGCATGTAAGTGACTGACACTATTGTACTTACGATTCAGTTAATGTTCACATTATTTTCGTGTTCACCCTCGGAAAAGGCGACAAACGAGGCTACTTTGGCCCCTTTATAAGAGGCCCATTCTTTCGGGTGCTTTGCCTTGGGCCTTTTGAGACGTTTTTGGGACGAAAGGAGCATGTCATGTACCCCTGGATTGTGGATGTTCGCAAGTGTTTGGAACGGCGACAACCCCCTGTGTTTTGCGTGCATTACGCCTGTGATTCGCTGGTTTCGGCACGGAATCAGACTTCGATGGTATCTGCGATTGCAGTACGAATACTGGGGTTAGATCAGACCAGGGTTTTCTCACTGGGACTGATGGCGGAGCGGGAAGGGATTGCCGTCATGGAAATACCGCAGCATCGAATCGCCCTGGAAAAGGCCCTTTTGGACGAGTTCAACTGCTTCCTGCACCGGATGAACACGAAGTATCTCGACGCCTGGTGGTTCCACTGGGCCATGCGGGATGTCACGTTTGGCTGGCCGATGTTGGAGCATCGGGCACAGACGCTGCTGAAGGCGCCGATGAAGATCAACGAAGAGCGGCTCGTTGACATACATGCGTCACTGGCTCACGACTTTGGCAGAGAGTTCGTCGCTCGGCCTCAGTTGCTGCAGTTGGCGGAGCTGAACGGGTTGGCTCATGCTGATCTGCTCACTGGGCCGGTCGAGGTTGAAGCGCTCGAGCGGGGTGATTACCTGGCGATCAGCAGATCGACGGCGAAGAAGGCGGAGGTCATCGGGCAGGTGGTGGTGAAGTACGCTCTGGATCGGTTGATCACCGCTGGTTCGAAGAATCGCCGACGGAAGAGGTGGTCGGTGGTGAAAGAGGATGCCCTGCCCCGTGAGTTGATTGGAGCGGACGAAGCGTCTCGATTGTGTGGCGTCTCTCGAGCGACGTGGTATCGGCTGCTGGCTGGAGCGAAGATCCCGTTGCCTCACAAGATCGGGAGGCGGTCGTTGTGGGATGCGAAGGAGTTGCGTCTGTGGATTGACTCGTCGTGCCCGGCGTGGAAGCGGTGGGTGGTGGAGCGGAGGTTGTTTGGGTTGGGGAAGAAGTGATGAAGCATTTTGCCCCCCGGCTTGAAGATCTGCAGGCTAAATGGTTGTCGGTAAATGCTTGACAGTGGAGTCCCAGGCTGTGAGGATGGGCTGCGAGTTAGCACCGTTCTATCACCTGGGAGAAGCAACATGGTCAGACGAAGTTTCGTTCTGAGCCTCGCGATTATTGGAGTGGGGGCCCTCTTGGGTTACACCACGGCGTCGGGGCAGTTCGGCCATCGACGTGTTGAGCCGCCCTGCCCTGTGGTGACGCCGAGCGTGCCGGTGGTTCAGGGCGAAGCGAAGGCGCCACAACCGATGGTTGACAAGAAGCCCAACATCGTGGTGATCATGACCGATGATGTGGGTTGGGGCGATCTCGGTTGCTACGGCGGCGGAGCGATGCGTGGGGCTCCAACACCGCACCTGGATCGTTTTGCTTCTGAGGGCGTGCGCTTTGCCAATTACTATGGGCAGGCGAGTTGCACCGCCGGGCGGGCCTCGTTCATGACCGGTCGCATTCCGATTCGCACAGCACTCTCGCTGGTCCTCGTCCCCGGTGATCCTGATGGCATTACTAAAGAGACGCCGACCATTGCCCAGTTCATGAAGAAGTCGGGCTACTCCACTGTGCAGCTCGGCAAGTGGCACCTCGGCGACACTCCGGAGAGCTATCCCACCTCGGTCGGCTTCGACGAGATGTACCACATGCTGCCCTACTATGCTGGGGTCTATGCCTACGACGATCCGGCCCTTAACCCAGCATGGCCGAAGAACGATCCAAAGTTCATGGCGATGTGGAACAAGATCAACCGGGGCGAGTGGGAGCAGAAGCCGGGCGGGCAGCCGACCAAGACCAAGGAGTTCACCTACAAGGACATGCCCGAGTCCGATACGCACATTCAGGAAACGGCTGTCAAGTGGATCAAGGATCACTCGAAGGACGAGAAGCCCTTCTTCATGTACCTGAACTTCATGAAGGTGCATCAGCCCAACTTCCCGTCGGCGGCGTGGAAGGGCAAGTCGCCTGGCATGCATCCGTACCTCGATTCGCTGATGGAACTCGACGACAATTCGGGCAAGGTGATTCAGGCGGTGCGTGATGCGGGGATCGACGAAAACACGCTGATCATCTGGACGACCGACAACGGGGCCTGGGTCGATGCCTGGCCCGACGCAGGCTACACGCCGTTCCGTGGTGAAAAGGGAAGCGGCTACGAAGGTGGCTTCCGCTGCCCAGCCATCGCACGCTGGCCGGGGAAGATCAAGCCTGGCACCGTGGCGACCGAAATGATGTCGCACATGGATTGGTGGCCAACCTTCGCCGGGCTGATCGGTGCTGAGGTGCCCGCACACATCTGGAAGGACAACGATGGCAAGCCGATCGTGTTTGATGGTCTCGACAACAGCGCCTATCTGCTTGGCAAAGGGCCGAGCAAGCGAGAAGACTTCATCTACTACACCGATCAGTCGTTCGCCGGCATCCGGGTGAAGAACTACAAGTTCCTGTTCACGACGAAGGACACCTGGCTGGGCACAGCGATGCCGCTGGTGACGCCGGCCGTGTTCAACCTGCTGTGGGATCCCCGAGAGCAGTACGACATCCTGTTCAACGGCGCCGCCCCAACCCAGGGCACGCTGAAGACCTCGCCCGGTAGATTCGCTGGCCCCGACCATGGCTGGACGACAAACTACCTGACCCCGGTGATGTACCCCCACTTCGAGGAGATTGCGAAGATACCGAATAAGGTGTCGAAGATACGGGGTGGGTTGTATTACATGATTCCGCCGGAGAATCGACCGTAGGGGTCTGGTTCTGACTATGTTGAGGGACTGGTCTGGTTCCCCTCTCCCTCCTGGGGAGAGGGGTTAGGGGTGAGGGGTTTCTTAATCGAGTTCACCCATGTTGGTTTGGTGCATGGTATGTAGGCATTGAAGAGGACGAGGTTTCTCAAGCGGATAAAGTCAAGATCGAACCCCTCACCCCCGGCCCCTCTCCCCGGGAGGGAGAGGGGAGTTGTGACGATGGCTTGTCAATGAGGGATCACGGTGGGGGTCGGCGTAGAGTACCGCTTGCCCCATCCTGCTTTACTAATCCTCTGGTTGCTATGATCCAATAATAACCGGCTTGACGATGCTGTGTGGGCATAACGTGTCCTTGAAGCGTTTGACTTCTCCCCCAGGTAATACGAATATGGCCTGTACACATGATGGCATCGATCGACGCCAACTTGTCCTACACCCTTGGAGAAACAACTCATGATCTCGCTCATTCGCCTCGTCGCCACGGCTGCTGTCGTGACCACTGTCGCCTGTATCGTCTGCGGCAAAACCCTGCCCGCCGCGCAGTCCAGTGCTACTCCCACCTCGAAGGAAGGCGCCGCCCCCATGAAGCTCCACTACCTTGAGATCGTCACCAAGGAAGTAGACGCGGTATGCGCCGCCTACGCCGCCGCCAACAAGGTGCAATTCGGCAAGCCGGACGCTGCGCTGGGCAACGCACGGACGGCTCCCATGTCGGGTGGTGGACTGGTAGGGGTGCGGGCTCCCTTGCGTGAATCAGAGAAACCAGTGGTACGGCCCTACTGGCTGGTCGACGACATTGAAGCGGCTATCGTTGCGGCAGTAAAGGCCGGCGGCGTGCTCGCTCTTCCCCCGATGAAGCTCCCCGGCCATGGCACCTGCGCCATCTACGTCCAGGGCGGCATCGATCATGGCTTCTGGCAAAAGTAAGAACGTCACAGCCCCTATGTGAGAATATCCATGTCAGTCGATCAGGCTTTTCCCTATGCGACCCATCTGGACATCAAGTTCCCGTCGTTAAGCATGGTAGATGTCCCGGGTCTGGTCCGCGCCTGCAAAGACCGCTGGTACAACCAAACGCTGTGCCAGGTTAACGACTCGGTGGTCCGCCTGGGAGTAATGCAAGGCGAATACCACTGGCATAAGCACGACCGCGGCGATTATTCCCACCGGCGATGCAGAACCCCTCCCTCCTTCTTCCCCTGGAGAAAGGAGGAGCGAAATGCCCATTCATAAGAAGATTATAGGTTGACACGTCCCCGGACTCCGTTGACAATGATGCCGCGGTTACGGTGGACTGATGTGGCGTACCGCAAATTACGGCATGGTGGCTGATCGAATCTGGACCGATTCCAAAGAACGGCTTCATACTCCTGGAAATCACCGAAAGGCCCAGTCATGTCAAAGTTCTATACGGTGTCCCAAAAGCAACAGGCCGAAAAGCAGTTTGGGGAGCGGCAATCGACCGTGGTGGCCAAGCGTGCGGCAGCAGCGGCCCGGCGACAACTTCAATCGCTTCCTCTTCAGTCCCATCATGCCTTTGCACACATCCGTGAGCACTTTCGTGATGACGCAAGCAAGCCTTCACACGGTGTCTTCTTGCCCGAATACCAGCAACCTACCGAGTTGACAAAGCTTCTCCTCCGCGCCATCGACGCGCCGGGGACAGAGCCGATGCTGTCGAAGTCAGACGATGGCGACTGGGCGGTGGTGATCCAGACCTGGTTCGGCGCCGGTCACCCCATCGGTTATTCCCCGGCAGGCCAGGGCCGACAAGAGTTGGCTTTTCTCTGCTTCATCGTTGACTTGAACGGCGACCTGATCACCGCCTACCCAGTCGCCGGTTATCGGATGCCGGGGAGCCGAGTGTAGTGCGAAGATGACTCCTATTGCGTGTCTTTGCGGCACTCTACGCAACCTCAAAAAGTCATTCGGTGGCACAGACATTCCCGTCGGTGCCGGCCAGACGGAATGTCTGGCCCCCTACCCAACAACTTTTGCTAGAGAACTTTACTCATCGGTGCCAGCCGTTGCCTCGTAGATTGGTCATTCGGCGGCGGAACTTGAGCAACAGACGGAAGGCAAAGCATGACTCCAAAATCAACACCCAGGAACATTGATGAATACATCGCGGCATGTTCACCCGAAGTTCGATCGATCTTGAAGAAGATCAGGTTGACGATCCGGCGGGTAGTGCCGAAAGCAGAGGAAAAGATCAGCTATAAGATGCCCGCTTTCTACCTGGATGGTGATCTGATCTACTTTGCCGCCTTCAAGAAGCATATCGGCGTCTATCCACCAGTGCGCGGGGATGAAAAACTCAGCAGGGAGCTGGCACGATATCGAGGGGAGAAAGGGAATCTGAAGTTCCCTCTCGACGAACCTATGCCTTACGGGCTGATTGCCCAAGTTGTCAAGTTCAGGGTCAAGGAGCATGCGGAAAGAATGCGATCCAAGCGAAAAGGCAAAGGAGCGTCATAGGTTGATGGTGCCAAACCAGGCGCTCGGCGTGTTGCGTTCGTCGGTAGTGGGTCAGTTTGCTCCTCCCCTTACCAAGGGGAGGTTGGGTGGGGTTTTAATATGCACTGGGAAATTACCCCCTCCAACTCCCCCTTGGAAAGGGGGAGAGAATGAAACTGACCCACTACCCGTTCGTCCACCAGTACAACTCGTAAATAAGATGCAGGTCATGAGAAATATCAGTGTCATTAGCGATCATGGCGATCTGATAGAGAGAAGTTTTGGCGCGCTCCGCTGGGCGACGCATAGCGACTTCTATTCGAGCAAGGCCATCCAGGTGCTGGCAGCGGCGGCGAATGCTTCAGGCGAACGCCTGAAGACTCTTGAACTTGAGGAAGGAGCTGACTGGTACGACATTGAGTTCGAAGGAGAGTTACTGGAAACGGTGCTGGGAGCGATGTTCGTGCTATGGCAGACTTTCCTCAGCACGATGATCTCCGCGACGAAGGAGCTTGGCAGGCATTGCGACAATGAACTTAACCTGAAGCTCTCTTTGGCTCAGGGAAAAGGGAAAATACTACGCTTCGGCTCTCCGGTGTTGGGCAAGACTGGACATACGGGGCCTGAGGTCATTGACGCATTCGCTAATTATTTCAAGCACCGAGACGAATGGCCTGGTGATTGGCGTTTGCTCGACGAGCGCAGCAAGCTGACGGCCAAAGTCATCAAGAGGTGCGGCGCCAAGGACAACTCGCATGAGAACATCCGCTGTGGAATAAAAGCGCTGGGCGTGAAACCGCCCTACAAGGACTTTTCCGCGATCAACACCTGCCTGATCGATTGGGTCAGTGAGATTGAGCCTCAGGTGCGATCCGAAATAATAGCTGTTGCCCGGCAGTATCAGGGGCGTCTCTGAGAGTAGAACATCCCCTTGAAGAAGACCCTCCCGATCTCCTGAGGGGACGCACATGCCAGAAACCATCCGCCAGTGAACCGTAGTGGTCAGGCGGGTAACCTGAACACCCGTCGGCGTTCTTACTTTGGCTTAATGGTCTGCTTCCACGCCGTACCAGCAGCCAGTTCAACCTGCTCGCCCCGCAGGGCTAAGATGCAAGTTTTCATAGTGGTGTACTGTTCACCGGTAATAGTCTTACTCTCCTTGGAATAGGAATTCAGTGACTTATTGACCCTGAGAACAAAACGGTCACGAGTCGCCAGGAGCTGTCGATCCTCCACTTCCAATTCCGACCAGTCGTGGGGCGACAGTTCAGCCGCGTTGCTGCGGGCGGCGGCGCTGAGCATAGATCGGGCGAGGTTCAGCCGGCGAATGTAGGCCAGCGTTTCGGTATCGGGCAGTTTTAATGCCACCGTTGCCACGTTGGAATCATTGGCCAGCGCCAGGTAATGGGTCTGCGCGCCGTCCATCAGCAACTCCTTGTAGGCGGGCAACTCCCATTTGGTCGGCCCGACCATTTCAAAGGGAGTGGAAAGCGTGGTAAAGGTTGCCAGAATTGCTCCTGCTTCCAGACGTGCCAGGGCGACCACCCACATCAGGCCCCTCTTCTGCGATGCCTGCTGGGCGGCGGGCGATGTCTGCGCGGTACCCGGGCCCTGCTTGAAGCGATCGGCCAGTTGAGTAAATACCGTGAACTGAGGGCGGGAGGAGACAAACTTGTCAGCGGCGGCGAGTTCCTCACGGGAAGCAGCTTGCAGGAAGGCATCAAGGTTGCGGAGGGCGGAGAGGTATTCGAGCGTACCCACGACGCGCGATATTAGTGATGGTTCACCGGTGCTCACCGCTCCCCATCGCTCGAGGGTTCTGGTCATTGTCTGTACGTCAGATCCAACTGATCTGGTGATGGTATTCTTGTATCAGTAAAAGTGCGACAAATGGGTAATACTAACGGAAGTGGGCACAAATTGTTTGTTAGTAATGGTCGTTGTCGATTTAGCGTCCCGAACTATTTGTCGGGTCTCGAACTGCCAGAGGTAGTGATGGCGCCGATCAACAAACGGAACGGGCTCGTCAGCTGTCGGGGCGGTAGGAATCGGGGTGCGAACAGGCATAATCAAGCCGAACATCACCTGGTGCGACTTGATCGCGGCAGGATCCTTCAACAGGCCGTCGGCAGCAGTGCCCATGCCGTACCGGCCGCGGATCCACCAGTGCAATCCGGTAAAGAGCCAGCGCGATTTCTGGATGAAGTCACGGCCGGCCATGGTGCGGGCGTGCTCGACGGTTTCTTTCACTTTCCTGGTCTGGTACTCTGGGAAGGTTTTGTCTTTGGCCAATAACTGCGGCAGGAGGTCTCCATCCAGATCGAGCTGCAAGGCAGCCATCAGCCGCTCGGTTAAGTCGTTGCTCTCGGTCATGACCTTGTCGGCCAGGTTCAATCGAGCGACTCGCAGATCGCGGTCCCGTTCGGCGAACCGCTGCCAGAGGTCAGCTATCTCCGTTTTGATGCCGGCCCAGTCGGTTTGCAGGACAGTAACGTCAGTGTTGTCATTCTTTTTTGGTTTGAACTTCTTCGCCGTCGGCAACAGAGTTTGTGCATAGTCCAAAAACCGGCCAGCACTCGTCATCTGATTGCTGAAGACATGCATGGTCCAAAAGAGCTTCTCAAAGTCGTCGAGCGTGGCCGGTGCTGTCTTGTCAAAAGCTGGATGCTCGTTCCCCAGGGCCAGCGTCTTATTGATCTGGGCCTTGAGCGAGGCGAGGAGAACCACCGCATCTTGTGGCTGAAGAGCGGTTGCGGCAGGGGCCAGCCCCTGCTCGATGAGTTTGTGCCACGCTTCCACTGCAGAGCTGGCGGACGACTTGTCGGTCGTCTTGAGTTCTGCCTCGAAGATGGGAACACCTGCGACCGGCTCGACCGCTCTCAACGCCTGCAGCACCAGGCACCCGAACAGAGCCAGCAGCCCGACAATGGCAGTGTGTCGCATGGGATGAGCCCTCAACAGACAAGATGAAGCGCCTTTCCAATCTTGTCATGGAGAAAGGGGCAAGTCAACGATTTTTCGGTCATAGCGCGCACGCTCGACCTACCCTACTAGACTACTAGACCGATGAATGCAAGTTGACAGACCAGCGAACTCCGTTGACAATAGTGCCTGGGCATTGGGCCTGAACTCATGCATGCTGATGCATTTCCAACTGGTGAAACAACGCCACCGCGACGCAGGCGACGATGGATCATGGCCTTTTGGCTGCCCCTGATGGGATTCCTGGTCGGCGGCGGCGGTGTGTTGCTCTGGGGTATGAGTTTGGCATTGTTTTTTGCACCGCCACTACCGCCAGGCCATGTGTATTGCGGGACGTGTGCCCTGGCGGGCTGGTTTGTCATGTTGTTCGTAGCCCCACTTGCTGCCTTGGCGACAGCGGTCTTGGGATGGATCATCGGGTTATTTGTGGGCGACATCCGAGCCGAGCGTGATCGAGCGAATCGCGAGGCGGCGGCAGCACCTCGGTTTACCGAAGGAAAACTGTACCAACTGGCCGCTACTCTTCGGCAACGTGATGAAATGGAAGTACGTTGACACATCACCTTTTCCTCTCAAGAATGGTGCTTGGACATGGTAGCACACGGCTACAGACACCTGAGAATAACGGGATTTCGCTTGTGCTCGACCATTGGCCTTGCGATACTGGTGATCGGGCTCGTTGAACCTGGTTGTTCTCCGTAATGCACGCGCAATTTCAACCATCTCTTGGATACCTGGTTCCAACTGGAACGCTCAGGGGTATGGGTGTCTTCGCATCTAGGGACATAGAGGAGCGTGAGGTCGTTGAAGTCGCTCCTGTCATCCAGGTGCAAACCAGGTTTAACGATTTAGAAACGGACCTGAAGCGACGAGTCTTTAACTGGGAACGTCTCGCATCCCGTCCGGGAATGAGTGCGATCGCTTTGGGCTATGGAAGCATGTACAACCATGACAATCCGGCAAACATGCAATACGCATCGGCTAACGAGGGTCAGGCGATCCTGTTCGTCGCGGTACGAACCATCAGGTGTGGCGAAGAACTGACGATCAACTACAACCGCACGGGCGGCGAACCGGTCTCCTTTGATGATATCTGGTTCAGGACCTGTGGCATCGTTTTTCTGAGGAGCGATAGCAACGAGGACTGTTTACATTCACCAAAAAGAGGAGATCAATCATGAGTTACGGTCTAATTAGTGTGAATGCGATGCCGCCGCCACTGACTACTGAACGACTGAAAGGAATCAGTCAGGTTCTGATGAATCACGGGATATCAGATGCCGGCGCAACGCAGTTTATTCGGTCGGGGCTGATGACTCATCCGTCCGATGGTAAGAAACTGCTTGATCTTCTCAACCTGGTTGTTGCGAACTTCCCCTCAGGACCGCCTGGTTCTCGTGCAACATTTATTTCGAGTGAGGGCGGGAAGGGTTGAACCCGTCTGGTCAAATCGCTTGCCCAACATTCCCACCGGCAGGGTAGCACTGAGTCAGTTAATTAACCATAATCATGCTGGCACTGAACTTATGTATACAACAGTTCAGTGCCACGTTTTTTACAAGACCACCTCATGAAACTCAACGACCTCGAGATACCCACCACCCCCGTTTGCCATGCCGCCCTCGAAGTGGCCACGGCCTATTGCTCACCGGCCCTGCTGAACCACTCGGTGCGGGCTTACCTGTGGGCGGCCGGGTACGCCCTGGAGCGAAGCATCGCCTTCGATGCTGAGTTGCTCTACGTCTCAGCCATGCTGCACGACCTTGCTCTGGTGAAGGAGTTCGACAATCATAGTCTGCCGTTCGAGGAGGCGGGCGGGCATGTAACCTGGGTGTTCGGCGCGGGAGCAGGCTGGCCGGTGGAGCGCCGCCGACGGGCCGCCGAGATTATCGTCAAGCACATGTGGGCTGAGGTGGATCTCGCCAAAGACCCCGAAGGTCACCTTCTGGAGCTTTCGACTGGCATGGACATCTCCGGGCGGCACACCGAGGATCTTCCCCCCGACCTGCGTGCCGAGGTACTTGCCCGGTATCCACGACTCGGCCTCGGCGGTGAATTCATCGGGTATTTCGAAGACCAGGCGAAGCGCAAGCCACAATGCCTGGCCGCAAAGTTCGTCCGTGGCGGCCTGGCCGAAAAGCTCGCGGCCAATCCCCTGGACCGCCGGGTACCTTAGGAGTTTGACAACCTGTGATCGCTATGGTGGGTCGGCGCGGAGTACCGCTTGACCCACCACCATACGCACCTACTACGCAACTACCCGACTTTCCTCCCGTCTTTGGAAGCCAAACCCTGGTACGAAGTGACGGGATGGCCGGACGGATACTATGATGACAGGTGTATGTACTCTGATGTGGGAGAGAACCGATGTGCCGAAGCATCAAGTTGCTCTTTAACTTTGAACCTCCCGCGACGGACGAGGAGATTCGAGCGTCTTCGCTTCAGTTCGTCCGCAAGCTTTCGGGCTTCAATGTGCCGTCGAAAGCGAACGAAAAGGCGTTCAACAAAGCGGTGAGCGAGGTAACCAGCGCCGCCCGCAAACTGCTCGATTCGCTGGTCACCACCGCCCAGCCGAAAGATCGGGAGGTAGAAGCCCAGCGCGCTCGCGCGCGGGCAATGGAGAGGTATTTGTAGGTTCAATAATGTCACGGTGGTGCGACGGCACGAAGTACCTAAACCATCCTCATCTTGCGGGGCCACGCTAACCAACACGCGATGACAACAGAGCCAGAACAAATAAGCCAACAGGTGAGGGAACGGCGGGGTGGCGTGTCCCAGAGACTAATCTTGCCGCCTAAGTCGATTACAAACATCTTTCCATCTGGCGAAACAATGGCTCTTCTAGGTGTTTCGATAGGCAGAGTAAACTCATTGCACACTTGGCCAGTACTGGTATTGGTTGATCGAATGTTCAGAATTTCGTTTGACCATCCCAATAGATCTTCAAGCTTCTCATGAAGCACTGAAGGTATCCACTTGGGAAGGCTTCTTCCAACGGTATTGTCCCATCGTGAATACACGTGCGTTGGAGTGGCAGTCAGCAATCGTTCCCGTTGAGCATCAATCGACCTGCAGAGCGGCATCGGTTTGATCGTCTTTCCCTCAATCTGGTACCACTGCATTTGCCCAGTACCAACAACCTTCGGTATGGCTATCAACGTTTTGTTATCAGGCAGGAACACGGGAATAAGAGCTTTGGGGCAATCTCCGATTGATTGGCCAGTGATCATGTCGAAGACAGTAATGAATTCTTTGCCAAAGCCAACCGCCAGGTATCGTCCGTCATTACTGAACTGGAGATATTCGGGATGGAGTTCATTTAGCCCGCCTCGTAGGGTTTCAGAATCAGCCGCGGTTGACTTGAGGCGATATTTGATTTTCCCCGATCGACAGTCCCATACCTGGACATGACCAAAGCTATGAAAAGCAAGGAGATCACCATGGGAAGACAAACAAATGCTGTCAAGTATCAGGTGTTCGATGTCCTGAATAAGTTCTTCAACAATGAACAGGTGCTGACAGTTCTTGCGGACGTCAAAGACTTGAATGGATGAGAACAAATCAAAACAAACCAGAATGCTGCAATCTGCAGAGAGGACAGCCTGCCACCCGGATGAATAAAACTGACTGGCGCGATCTGCATTCTTCAAAGCGATTGGCGTGCATATCCGTTGCTCTCCCGTCGCTAGATCTGAGCCTTTTAGCTCACATAGCACTTTTGATTGTTCGAAGCTGTGAGAGAGCGAAAATAACAACCCCCGATCAAAATCTATCTTCAACAATTGCCCTGCATCTATCCGCCACCGTGGCTTCACAGGCCAGACGAAAAACGCCACCCCTGCCACACCAAATAACAAAGTTGCCAAGATAACCCGTCCCACTCGCCAATTTCGCTTGAGCAGTACGATGATGGCAGCGCCTAAAGCCAAGGCTGCGATGCAAAACGCTAAGATGATAAGAATGTCGTAACTCAATGCTTGCATACCTTGTTGCCCAACAGCCTACAGCTTACAGCGTACTCGCCTGTATGCAATCTGATTTGCTTCTCACCCCTTTGCCGAGGCGTGACAGCACTCCTTTGATTCTCCCGGTTGCCGTGGCACTGCTTTGCCTACTCGCTAAGCAGTGGGAATCTCGTGAAGGCTGAGCATCTGCAACATTGCTTGCGAAGTACCGAAAGCAGTGCCACCAGTGGCAACATCCCTAGAATCGTACTCAGCGAAAAGAGACGGTTCGCGTCGGACCGCTTCCCGCTCACCACATCTTGGAGAACCACATGAAAACGATCCTTACAGCGGCGTTGATACTCGGTTTCTGTAGCCTCGCGGGAGCGCGGAATGAGAAGGCAGACCCGGTCGGCACGTGGAAGTGCGATTATGAGATCGGCGACCAGAAGCGAACATGCGAACTGACGATCAAGAAGGACGGGGATAAACTCGCCGGCATGATGAACTGGCCGGACCAGAAGGATGAGAAACTCAAAGACGTGAAGCTGAAGGACGGCACGCTGACGTTTTCCGCCGTGCGGAAGTTCCAGGGTATGGAGATCCCCCTCGACTTCTCGTTTAAGGTAGACGGGGACAAGATCACAGGAAAAGCCGCTGCCGACTTCGGCGGCCAGAAGCAGGAATTTGACATCAACGGCAAGCGGGGCAAGTAGCCACTTGCACTATAAAGCTTCTACTCGTTCTTTCGCACACCAAGCGAGACAGTGTCTAATCAGCCTGGCTTGATCTGGAGCCAGGTGATGAGCTACTGCTTCTGCTTCCTGGTAGAGTTTTTCTGCCTCTTCCCAGCGTTTCTCTTCGGTCAATTGATCAGCTTGGGTTTTAAGATCATCGACACGATCTTGGGCCGTGAGCTTGAGAAATCCTTTGAGCTGTGACTTTGCCCGACGTGGCGAAATCCCATGCTCCACGAGATACTCCATGCCTTGTAGGAGCCCCTGCTTGTGTTGCTCGTTGCTGGCCGCGCCGGAGGCCGGCATATGTTCCAGGTACTTGCTTAGGGCGGCTACATATCTTTCATCTTCACTGAGCTCCCGCAACTTATTCACCCGATGATCCCTTCCCATATGAAAGAGCATGGCAACGACGACGAAAAGTATTCCCAACGCTACCAGACCTCCCAGGATCAGCCAGATAAACAAGCCCACAGGATAGCCATACCACCCAGGAATCACCAGCAAGGAGGCAGCAGCCTGTGGCCCCAGGAGTAAGTCGAACCCTTCCCGGGATACTTCCCAATAATGGTCTTGATCATACAGCACGAAGCGGCCGTGCGAATGGCGATAGGTGAATAGGAAATAGTGACATCGATAGAGAAAACCCACTCTTGGCACACATTTGCAGACGGCACGAACTTCTTCAACCTTGTCGGCAGGGAGGTTGGCAATGAAATGAACTTCCTCGACTTCGCCACTGTCAGCCCCCGGCACGACGATCAGTCTTTGGGCATGCGCCGTGCTGATAAAACATGGCAACACGGCCAGCATGATACTGACAAGAGAGTGCCGAAACATGGAGAACCTCAATGGCGGAACGCTCGATCATTTGCCAGATCGTATCAAGTGATATCAGACGTCGCCAATGAATTGTGGGTGGGCTCGCAATCTCGTGGATAACATTACCTTTCCCTACTTCCCCTTGTTCGCTTGAAGAAACGCTACGATGGTTTCGCCAAACTCGGGTTTGCTCAGCGTGCTGATGTGATCCCTGCCTTCGATGATCTTCACCTCGCCGCGGCCGAGCACCTTGTGGACCATGGCCACACGGTTCTTGACGTGAGCCGATTCGTTGCCGCCGTGGATGAACAGGATCGGTGCCTGGCACTTCTTCAAGTCTTCCTCGGTTACGGCCAGGTCTTTGAAAGTCACGCCTGCTAAGGCGAAGGCTTTTACATCCTTGTTGCCATACATGAACTTGGCAATCGCGTTCGCCTGGGCCTCGGTCGGCTTCGGTTTGTTGGCCGGCGACACATCGATGATGTACGACCCCAGCCCTTTGCCTTCGTCCACCGCCTTGGCGAAGCCTTCGCATTCGGAAAAGTCTGTGGCTTTCACTTTTCCCACGATGATGGGCGCTTGCCCGCCATAGATCACGCTGATCACACGCTCAGGATGCGTCGCCGCCACCTTGCCGGCAATGAACGACCCTGACGAGTAGCCGATCAAATGGGCCTTCTCGATCTTGAGGTGGTCGAGCAGGCGCACCACGTCGGCTGCCATCTCCACGCCATACTTCGCGGGGTCGTGTGGCTTATCGCTCTTGCCATGCCCCCGGCAATCGAGGGCAATTGCCCGAAACCCCTCGGCTGGCGTGAGCTTGGTGTTGCCCAAGATATCCGCACCCCACATGCTCGAATCGCCCATCCAGCCGTGGATGAGAACGACTGCTTCGCCCTTGCCTTCGGTGACGTAACGAATCTTCACGCCGTTGGAATCGAAGAACTCGTCAGCCGCTTGTAAGAACCTCGGCATGAGACCGCAGGCGAGGAGGACTATCACTAGAGAGCGAGACTTTAGCACAGCAGTTTTCCTCAGTGGTTCACCCTGTTATTCAGGGTATTCAACATGGGGCAAACGCCCCCTGTATGGCTGGTAATTCGTTGCCGGGTGGGAGATATTGGGTCGTGTGGCGTGTTTGGTTTGTAGTAAAGTAGCATGGTTAAGTACTGTAGACGTTTACCATCGTACCGGCATCGTTTGGTGGGGCGGCGCGGAGTACCGCTTGACCCACCCTACGGTACTACGGTACTTGCTCTTCTTTTGTAGTGGAGTAGTCGATGGAGATGCCTTGCCATCACGGCAAAGTCAGCAAGACTATCGCACCCGTGCCGGCGCGACAACCTTCTGCACGAACCAGACCACCATACCAGCCCCACCCAAATGGACAGACATACCGAAGAAGTCGATGGCGAAGTGTTTAATGACTCCATAGGGGTCGGTGTCCGGTCCCCACAGCGCGTTGTACGAAACCCGGATCACCGCCAGCGCGACCAGGGTCAAGGCGACCATGGTCGTCAACAACCACCACCAGTAACGGCGCCACTGGCGAGAAGCCCAGCATTGGGGAATGAGAACAAGCTGGTTGATATAGGCTGCTGCAGCGTAAGCCATCACGAGGCTCGTCGTGACTATCACCGCCAATGCGAGCGAGGGGTGGTAGCCCCGTGTCAAAGCAAACCAGAATACTCCCACTGCCACCCATGCCACCAGGGAGAAGGCGATGCCCCGAAACCATGTCATTCCTTTATCCTTTCCCGCGTCTGGTCGCCAGTACCGTAGGGTGGGTCGAGCGGTAAGATCTCTTGTTACTTGCCGTCTTGCGAAATCAAGCTCGCCCCACCGACGCTTGCCATCATAACGGCATCGTTTGGTGGGGCGGCGCGGAGTACCGCTTGACCCACCCTACGGTACTATGACACCCGTGTCTTGGCTCTGCGACTCCAGTCCCAAAGGGCGGCGGCAGCAGCGATGAGCAGAATTGGGACCGCAGCCACTGGTCCATAGAGAAAAAGTAACGATCCTGGTGTCATGCCAAACGAGCCTTGGTTGCCTCTGATATGATGCGCCACTTCATACCAATAGATGCCTCCCAGGAGCGCCATCAATACGACGGCTGCTACCGCGACCAGGATTTGTACCCACGGCAACTTACGACGGAGTAAACTTGACGCAAGCAAGAGGGCTGACGGGAGAACGCCCCAGGCAAGCCATCGACAGGATTGCAGAGTGAACAGTTCCCCCCAACTGTTTTCCGAAACGAACGAGTACATGAGCGGCGACACCGTTAGCACGGCCCCCAACCCGATGACCCAAAGCGTTGCCCCCACAGTCCACCGCCTCATCGAGTCCCTCGCTGTTTTCGCCGGCTTGGGTGCCCAGGCTTGCGTGTACTCATGGTAACCATGCTCATCCGGGATGAGGCTCCATTCTCTTCTTTGGTGATGGGGAAGTCAATCTTCGAGTACCTCACCTCCGTGGCACCACGTACGCACCGATATTGTGGGGACCTGGCGTTATCGCTTCCCAGCACCCCGTGCGGACGTTACGGGATTCTGTTCAACGATCGATCCCTCAAATTTCACGCGTGGATCGCTGACCTTCACCAGTTCATCCAACTCGTAGACGTTGCGATAGCCGTAACCGTACAGGTTAATGTAGGTAGGAACGTTCAGCGCCATCATTAGTGGCTTGGCCTCGCTGGTGAACTGCTTGCCAACCAACAGTTTCGGTTTCAGGTCTGCTATGATGCCCATCTTGGAAGAAAAGTCCCTCTCGTTACCATCGAAATTATTGTTGCAGTAGATAAGGATCTTGGTCTTAGTGCTCGGAATCACTTTTGCCAGGTTTTCCTGAGTGAAATCAGTGAAGGCGAGATGCCTGGCACCCTTCAGATGGATGCGGTCGTAGCGGAAGGATGATCGGGTATCCAGGATAAGGACCCCCTCTTCCTGGCTCATCTTGAGGAATGTGTTGAAGTCAATGAGCCGGTCGGCGCGGTGTGACTCGACTTCGGCCACCAGCCCCTTGAAGTCGTCGTAGCTGACCTTGGCCTTGGGGTATTTTTCTTCTTGAGCAAACCCGAGGGGCACGGAGAGAAAGAGGGCGGTTACCGTCAAGAATATGGCCTTCATCGTGGTTGCTCCTTGAATGGTTGACGAATTGCATTCACTAACGCTACGACGATACAGCCTGTGTTTCGGTTTTGCAAGGGTAGCGGTATCGCGCCCCTGAGTTACCTTATGCCCGCTGTCGGGAATCACCTCTCACGACCTCGGCTTCTCGACCGGGGTGAGGGTGTGGGCATCGCGGGCCAGGAGCCAACGGCCATCGGGGTGCTTGCGGTAGACGGTGAGGCGATGACCGGCGAGGTGCGTTGTCTCGGTGCCGGCGCGCGGGGTGATGGATAAGGAATCCCGGCAACGTGAGTAGGCAAAGTCGCCGACGATCACCAGTTCCTCCAACTCGCTGAGGCAGTGGAGCCGAAGCTGCTCGTGGGCAGCAGAGAATTTGGCGGAAAATCCCTCTCGGCCGAAGGGCGCCTGGCCGGGATTGAGAAAGACGACATCGTCGGTCATCATGGTGAGCAAGCGGGCCAAATCGCCGGCGTTGACGGCAGCGATCCAGGTGGAATGGGCTTCGCGGATGGCTTGTTCATCGGGTGGCATCTGCAACCTCCGTCGCACAGGTGCCATGATCTGCAGTAGTCCGCTAACCATGACCATCGGGAACAGGCTATATTCTCTTCTTTCTTGATGGAGAAGTCAATCGTTCGGAGGGCGTACCCTGCCCTCGTAGCATAATCAGTCGGAGTACCGGCAGTGACTAGTGAATGTGCGTTATCGTTTCATGTGCGTATCTTTCGCAACCCCGTCATTCATTGCTTTGGTGATCGGCTGACCTGAATCATTGTAACGTACGGCCTGCCGAACGTAGGCAACCAGGTACTGCCTGAACAAGTCAGCCGACACCCACTCCTTGTGATAATGCGGAACTCCGCCATGCACGCCAGCGGAAATCCCGCCAATCGCATGTTCTGGCTTCTTCCGTGCGAGATGACCAGCCGCATCAATGCGGATCGTCGCGTATCCACGCCCGGCCAGCCTATACCAGATCTCCGATGAGACTGAACCAGCATGCCTTTGAAAGCCATATCGCTGCGCTATCTCTCTAACACGCTCGGGGCTTTGGTGAGTTAGCGATTCGTGAATGGGGAAAATAACTGGGTAGTCCATCTGACTTCTCCTTGGGAATTTCAGCAGGGAACAGAAAACTTGAAAGAGGAACAACGAGGTCTACTCATACAGGCTAACCAACCATATCAGCAGCCCCACCTCCGGATGTGGCCCCCAAACGCCGTCGTAGCATGGCAACCGGTCAAGGGTTCTTACATGACTCCAGCATCTGGCAAATCTTTTCGGGCATGTAACGTTGTAGCGTGATGCGGATCGCGTTCGAGACGAAGGAGTTCTTGTTCTTGAGGCTGAGGGTGAAATTCACGTTCCGTGCCTGCCAATTCCGTTCCACCTGGACTTCGCAAATCGTTCTTTCATCTTCGTTAGGAACAGTGTTACACAGACTTCTCAGATTAGCTGTGTGTTGTTCCAGTGAAACCTGGGCTTCATCAGCAGCTTTGGCCAAATCTTTCCCCGTCTGTACAGCATTTTCCAATACCTGCACCTTATCAACCAAATCGGTCATTGGGACGCCTAAGGCTTTCATCTCCTTGATAAAATCCCAAGTCCTTTTGATTGCCTCGTTGAGCCTTTTCTTTCTGTCTTCGGTTAACGCTTGTGTACTCGCCATCAATTTGCCTCCTTAACTTGAACAAACAATCCTGCTACACAACTATCTTCTCTGAGGCACAACGTAACTTCCCGGCTTTGGCCAAGCAAGATAATTCTCCCGTTTCCTGGTGGCAAGGATACATGGGAGATTGTACCTGACCAGTTAGCTTCTTGCTCATATTCCATCACGATCCGACGGTCTTGGTTGATCAGAGTCATGCAGAATAACTGTGGGTTTCCAGAATGACCTGAGCGAGAACCATGCTATCGTCACCAGTCCAAAACCGCCTGTTATTGCTCCAATTCCTGCGAAGCTCCCCCTGACTAGCAGAACCGGCCCGAACAATAAGCCCACTACGCCAACAAGAAGTACGATGCCTGCGAAGGCACCCAAGATCATTTTTGTTACAGGATGACGGTGTGGCTGGAGATGCGTGTAACAGGAACCGCACATCAGGAATCGCTTCCCATCAACAATGGATCGGATGTTGATGTATTCAATGTCAGAGGAATGACATTTAGGGCATTGCATCGTCGAACTCTGTTCACTGGATATTCCTTTACCGCCGACGCCATTGTTAACAGAGTTGGTTGATATGTCAACTTACCATGATCAATTGGCTTCACATTCCCTAATGATGAGAATGACCGGCTTAATTGTGGAACACGGTTATGGAGTACCGAAACCGTGGCACAGGCCACTTGCCGGGGTTGTTCGGCAGTACTCACGATTTACTTACCAGAGGACTTCTGCTCTAACGCGCTGACCCGGCTGTCGAGCTGCCAAAGCCCCAGTGAAATGATAGTTAACAGGACGCCCATGAGGAGCGTGTTTGGTATTGGCTCCGTGGATCGCCCAGTGCTCTCAGCGAATAGCACCCATGCAACCATCAACAAGGAAATCACCAACAAGCTAACATACGCTAGTCGCATGGTTGACACTCCTCAGGCTGCCCTTCTACCTGTCGAACAAGCGTTATTCAGAATCACCTTTTGCATAACGCTTGTCTCATTCTGCATAACTAAGGTGATGTTGCTCCCTATTACCTTGCATTCGCACTCAACGTAACTTTCCTGATTTCGTCATGCAAGTTAATTTCCTCGATTCCCACGATTCATCCTCTCAAGTTTCTTGATCGTCTGGCCTGGTGTTCGGTGAAGGCATAGGGAAGTGAATGAGAAAACTTCAGCCGAGCGAGGTAGTCGCAATTTGCGACCACCTCTGCTTTCTCGATCGCAGTGAGCTCGAAGACAAAGTCCGTAGGGAAGCGGGCTTTGTTACGTTTTACCTGCTCATTCAGCCGTTTCGTCGTTACACCGAACAACTCAGCGAGGTCAGCATCAACCATTACTCGCTGGCCACGAATCAACAGGATTCGTGGTTCGATGGCATCCAGCAGGACAAGAGATGAAGCTTTAGGCATACGTCATTACTACTATGTCGTTAACTTGAGATCAAACGTCAGATGAATATTCCCCCCAGAGACGAGAGGGGGCAACACTCATCGGTCAAAATTTCATCATCACCTAAAACATTAAGAGAAAAGTCCGATTACCTGCGCGCCAATGGTTGCCCCCTGCCCCGTAGTCTCTGTAACTTAGCGGTCTGTTTGGACATCAACGTGGATGTCCATTTCTGTTCTCAGTGGAGAAGCATGATGCGTTTGATGATCGCTTTGTTCGCCCTGTTGACCGTCACGGATGCCGTTGTCCTCGCCGGACCGCCACGTCGCTACCGTCAGTGGCAATCGGCCCCGATGGTGACCGAGTCGATGCCGGTACAGCAGGCCCAAGTGACGACAGCACGATACGTCGATCCGAGTGCGTCTGTCAGCAGCTCACCGACGACGACCAGCACCGCTAGCGCTACGGGTTCAGACGATGCCCTGAATGAAGTGAATGCCGCTCGCGCTCAACGAGGGTTGAAGCCTTTCCTTCCCGATCCGCTTCTCAACCAGGCGGCACAGGCTTGCGCCAAGCAGCGCTGTGCTCGGCACATCGACGGGCACCTGCCTGAGAGCGATTTCAAGTACCTTCCCGCCGGTGCCAGTGCCAATGCCGCCGGTTGTGGCGCGCTGGAACCTTCCTGGGGTTGGGGCACCTGCTGCACCTACGATAACTACACCTATGCCGGTGCAGCCTGGGTGATGGGCGCTGATGGTAAGCGCTACATGCATCTGTTTGTTCGGTAAGACAGCGAAGCGATGAAATAGTGTTCGTGGCAGGGGGCAACGGAATTCCGTTGCCCTCTGTTTGCTGGATATCGTATCTTGGCTCCGCAGCAGGGGGCAGATGAGTACATCTGCCCCCTGCCACGACAACCGCTCTCGTTACTTCGACCAGTGGTGGAAGAGGTTCATAGCCAGCGAGATCAGGCTGGCAATCGCCACGATCCAGAGGATGGTATACATCAAGTGGTATTTCTTGTGCATCGCGCTCAGGGCAACCATCAAGTTGGAAATGTCATGGCCCTGTGATCGAGCGATACCCATGAATCCAGCGGCGGCCTGTTGAGTCCACATGCCGACGAGTAGCATCAGGAACCCGGCGAAGGAATAGGCGATGGCTGCGATGGCAGCCGGGGAGAGCCAGCCATCGGCGGTGAGAGTCTGTTCGAGTTTCTTCAGCATTTCTTCGTTGGCCCCGGCAGTCTTTGCCGCGGCGAGGACCTTGTCAGGATGGCGAAAACTGATCAGCGAGAAGACGCCGTTGATCATCTGCAACCCGCCAAAGAGCATGATGAAGAATCCCACCATGGCCATCTTGCGGGCCAGATCAGCGATCAACTGATTCTGCTGCGGATTAAACTCGTATTCAGCGGAAGAGGCGTTGCCGGTTGACATGGGTATGTCCTTTTCTTCAAGAGAAGTATTTCGAGTGATGCAGGTATGATCATAAGCTATGAGATGTTCGTGTGACACGAAAAACTAGTGTTCATAGCAACCAAGAGCAAGAGCAGGGCGCTTCATTTCGAAGCCCGCTTCAATCCTCGATATCCTTCGGTGGGAGTCTTCCTGCTCTTGGCCAGCGGATCGATATACCACTGGTACCAGCCGGCTTCGCTGAAGAACAGATAGGGCTGATTCTCGTTCAGCCATTGGGTCCATTCCTCAGCTCCTGACTTGGCGGGGCCTGCTTTGACGTAACGCTTCAACAACTTGCCGGCAAGCTCCGCTTTGGTGCCCCCCTCTTTCAGCGCCGCAACAGCAGCAGGAAGAAAGGCGGGCTTGCTGGGCGGCACGCCGAACGCCATCGCTTCCTCATCGAGCGTCAGGGCGCCTTCCCTGGTCCGTTCTGCCCGCAGGTAATCGCGGTGCTGTTGATACCACTGCTGGAACGCCGGCCAGTCAGCCATCGCCTTTTTGCCCAGATCAGGTCCGAAGTACCAGTTGAGGTAGAATTGATCGGGTGCCTTCTTCTTAGTTTGGCTATCACCGCCGAGGCGCGAGAGAGGTCTCTCCGGAGCGTCGGTGATGGGCCGATCTTCGGTAAAACGAGTGATGTACATGATCGAATTGACGAGTAGCTGCTGGGCACGATCATTCATCTCGGCGGGAGCCAGGTCAAAACCAAAATGGAGCAGGTGTCCCTGACGCCAAATCGCCGCCGCGGTGGGGGTCTTGCCGTTGATGCCGCCGCAAATCACTTCGCAATCGGGTGAATCAAAGACATCGGTATAGGTACACCAGCCATGCTGATGTTCCTTCTTTTCGTCCTTGACCAGTGGTAAAACGTCAATCGTCGGAGTCTTGATTCTGCCCTTAAAGTCATCGGGAGTGGGCACGGACACGGTATGACGATCGACACGATAAGGCGTCTCAACCCAAGGGCCGTCGCGTAGCACGTACGCGATAGGTTCGAGGCAGGTTCACCCCAGCGTGCCGTGAATCTTCCAGCGACTTGCCAGCAACAGGCCGGCCGAGCCGAGCAGCACGGTAGGCTTGTTCCACGATGCCTTTGCACCCAGCGGCAATTCGGTCTGCTCGCTGCGCTCGGATTGTGCCCAGTCCAAGATCACCACATCAGCGTTGTCGGCCTTCGCGGGATCAAATCCCTTTCGGGGTAGCGCTGTGACATTCGTGAAGTGATCTTGCAGGAAAGCTGTGTACGACTTGCCACGCTCGGAGTCGGGGCTTCCCAGGTAGAGAACTCTGAGTTCAATCTTCTTCTCGTCGCACCAACCGGCATTGATGCAGGAGAGAACTGCTGCCAGCGTGATCGCCCATCGGAGTATCAACATGATGCGCTCTCCGTCATTTATCACTTACCGGGAAGTGGCAGGTGCACAGGGTCGAAACGGAGCGGCTGTGTTGTTTGTCAACCGTTTTCTTGTTTTCATGCTGCCACCGG
>DAOMFV010000077.1:0-24159 GCA_035430005.1 Gemmatales bacterium | reverse complement strand
AGGGGCGATTGGAATGAAGACTACTTCCCAATCGTCCCTCCGGGGCTCACCTTTTCATTCATCGTCAACCGGCAACTAACGCTGCCGGCTACTACCTAGCGCCCCCATCCGGGGGCTGAATACGACCTCACCGCAACTCCGCCGTCACCGCCATCACCACCGGGGCCGTCTGATCCCCACCCTTCACCAACTCAATCGTCGCAATCGGCTCGCTCCTCTTGGGCGTCACCGAGAAATACCTCACCTGCCGTCCATTCAAATCAAACGCAAACTTCGACTCAGGCACATCGACCCGGCGAATGTAATCGGCGAAATGCACACCATTCTTCAAATCATGCTCCTCCACTGTTCCGTCAGCATACTTGAGCCGTACTATCATCGAAGTGCTCTGCCGTGACGAAGCCGGATACCCCCAACCACTGATGCCACTCAGGAAATGCAACGCCTTCACCGGGGCGGCACAGGTAATCGTCACGCTCTTGGGCATCGTCGGAGCCTTCGTCCCTTGTGGCCCGTAGAGCATCACCGCATTGCTGGTCTTGCCCCCCTGCGGATCGATCAAGAGGAACGGGATGCCCTGGAACGTCTTCGGCTTCCAGTCGGGGAAGATGAGCCGTTCAACAGTGCCTTCGTCAGCAAAGAACATCCCCTTGGCTGTCGAGATCGTCGCCACCTTGTCCAGAGGCAGCGGAATGTACTTGCCCTTCTGGGTGAGGAACTCCAGCAAGTTGGTGAACTCAGCTTCGTTCATCTGCTTCTCGAACCCTTCAGGCATCAGCGACTTGTTCGTGACGACCAGCTGATCAATGTCATCCCGCTGGATGGCTGTCGTCTTGCCTTCAACGTCGATGATCTCGATGCTGGTCTTGCTCTCGCCCGCCATCATGCCGTTCAGTACCTTGCCATCGCTCAGAACGACGGTGTAGCTACGGAAGTTACCTTCCACGCTACGGTGCGGATCAAGGATATGGACAATCAGTTCCGACTTCGGGTGTACCGCCATGCCGGTGAGATCAGGGCCGATCTGCTTGCCTTCGCCGCCGATCATGTGGCACTTGGCACAGTGCTTGGTGAACAGGAGCTTGCCCGCCGAAGCATCGCCGGTCTTCCTGGTGGTGAACATCCACTCGTCGATGACCTTCTGCCGATCAGCATTGGGCAGGCTGCCTCCCCGGGCCAGTATCTCCTTGGCCTTGGTGGCGATGGCGGTATCGGGATGAGCAGCAAGACTCTGCCGTTGTTCGAGAGACAGTTCGGTGAGGGCAACCTCGTTCTTTTCGATGGCAGCCAGGAGGGCATGAGTGGTATCAGGCCGGCGGAGGAGAATCTTGAACGTCTCCATGCGGGCGGTGGGGGTGAACTCCCTGAGTCGTTTCAGCAGTGCATCGCCGAGGTTCTTCGACTTACTCTCCGCCAGCACCTGTAGCAGGCTGGTCGAAGCAGCACTCGAAAGCCGAGGCGTGATGCCGGCCACGACCTTCTCCACCACCTGGCCATCCTCGGGCAACAGTGCGATGAGATCACGAGCCGTCGCCAGCCGAACCTCCTCAGTAGCATGGCTGTTGGCCAGTTGCTCGAGCAGTTCGCCCTTCATCTGCTGAGCATACTTGCCCGTCAGTTCCGCATCCCAGATCATGCCGAGTTTGATCACCTGGCTGCGGACTTCCTTCGGAGCCTTGGTGATAAGGGCGGTGAGATTCTTCTTGTCTTCGTCATCCAGTTTCAGTGGCGTGGTTGGCCAGACGGCGGCCCAGGCTTGGAGGATGGGGATTTGAATAGTAGGGTCAGAAGTCGGTAGGTTCTTGAGGATGTCTTTGAGTTTGGAGAACTCGCCGGTGCGAGCATAGTGAGTACTTATTATACGAAGCATCGTACTTGCTTCATCGTGAAGAGGTCTCTGCCGCATTGAAAATGCTTGCAAGAAGTAATTGCTATTCTGCGCGCCTGCTGAAATCAGGGCGTCACGTATCCATCTATCTCGAACGGTTGCAGGGTTTTGGAAGAGTGCATAACCAAACTCTACTTTTTTAGAAGAGCCATCAGCAATTTCTAAGATGCTATGGAGAACTTGGTACCCAGCTTCGAGGGGAGGGTAAGGATAGTTATAGATGACTTCGATTCCCAATTCTCTCTCAATCAAAAGCCTAACAGCATGCTTTCGCCAGAAGAAATTCTCATTCTTGAGTATCTCTACCAGTTTGTCTGAAGTCGCTCCCTTCAAGTTCACCTTAGTCGGCAACGGCTTATCCTTCGGCACCAGTCGATAGACCCGCCCATGCTTCTTATCCCTTAGCTCCGTTTCATACGCTGCCCCTTTGCCCGTCTTGAACCCGGCGGGAGTGGGGTTGTGCTGCACGATGTAGTTGTACCAGTCGAGAATCCAGACACAGCTATCGGGGCCGACTTCCGCCATGATCGGGGCGGCCCATTCGTCGTCGCTGGCCACCAGGTTCCAGGCATTCCTGCTGCGGAAGCTGGCCCCATCAGGAGTGAGTTGGAAACAAGCAACCAGGTGCCCGGTCGGTTCGCAGACGAACGCTGTCTTGTTCCAATACTCCTTCGGATAGAGCCGGGCGGTGTAGAGAGCATGCCCGGCGGCGGCAGTAAACCGGCCGTGGTAATCGACCTGCCGAACTTTATCGGTGATCGGGTGCATGGCCACATCGCCGGAGATGGAGGGCAACACACTGGCTGACCAGCCCTTCACTTTTTCGTAGTAACGATTGGGGATCGGCATACAGACGCTGGGGTTTCCGTTAGCGGTCGAGCCAAAGAGGATACCTTCCTCGCTGAAGCCCAGGCCCCAGGTGTTGTTATTGGTGCTGGCGAGGAACTCGAGCTTGGTGCAGGTTAGTGAGGGAGTACCCTCACCCTTAGAAGAATTCCCCTCACCCCCAGCCCCTCTCCCCTGGGGGGAGAGGGGAGCCTGATTCAGCTTGAACCGATAGAACCCCTGGCCGAAGCGGAGGCGTTCGCCGTTGACGGTGCCGTTGAAGCCGCTGTATCCCACCGCACCGTAGTACCATCCATCCAGTCCATACTGCAAATTGCTCGGCCCGGCGTGAGTATCTTGCACTCCCCAACCGGTGAAGAGTATCTGCTTCGGCCCGGCTTTGTCGTTGTTGTTCTTGAAGAACAGCGTGTGCGGGGCCTGGTGAACGATGACGCCACCGTGAGCGAAGGCAATGCTGGTAGGGATGCTGAGACCTTCAACGAAAACGGTCCGTTTATCAGCGACACCATCACCATCGGTATCTTCGAGGATAACGATACGGTCACGCCCCTGCCCTTCGGGCTTCTTTTCATTGGGATAATCAAGCGTTTCGACAAGCCATAATCGCCCCTGGTCGTCCCAGTTCATGCAGATCGGCTTGCCCTGAATGAGCGGTTCGCTGGCGAAGAGCTTCATCTCAAAACCGACCGGAGTGACATAGTGCTTGAGCGATTCCTCCGGACTGAGCGGCTTCTGCATCTGAGGCAACGGCTCCGTCGTCACGCCCCACGTCTTGCTCGGCGGATAGAACGGCACTCTGGCAGGCATGTATTCAAACGGAGCGACATCAGTACGCTTGGCTGTCATCTGCGGTGCGTCAAAGTAGCCAGGAACCTTGGACATATCCACATTGCAGGCCCAACGGATGCCCCGTTCGACGAGGTTCTGAAACCCCGGATGAGCCCAGGTACGTTCATCGTGGCCCCATGCGGTGTAGAAGACCCGGCCCTTGCCGTGGGTGCGTACCCAGGTCCAGGGCTCTTTCTTGTCGCCATCCACCCGGTATTCGAGCACCGTACGGTTCTCGTCGTTGTGCCTGGTATGCACATACGTCTCATCCCAACTCTCGAACGACTGGAAGTCCTTCAGGATAGGGTGATCGATCTTGGCCTGCACGGTGCGAAAGGTGCCGGTGCCATGCGATTTGAACTGTGCTCCCATGAGTTTGACAACATCATCGTTGTTGCGGAAGCAATAACTGGCACAATGCAGCGGAATGAAGCCCTTTCCCTCGGCAACAAAGGTAAGTAGCGCCTCGGCTTGTTCCTTGCTGATACTGTCAATGTTGGCATACACCACGAGGCCGGCATAGTCCTTTAGCGTCGCCAGATTTAGATCCTTCATCTGATCGGTATAGACCAGTTCGATCCCCCGCTGCTTCATCACCGGCTGCAACTGCTGAAACCTCACCCGTGGCTGGTGATGGCCATTGTCACCCAGGTAAAGCAGCTTGAGGCTCTGGGCGTGGGTGGCAGTGGCGAGGAGGAAGAAGGCGGCGAGCGAGATGAGTTTGGCCATGATGATTCAAAGATTCTCAGGAAAGATGCCATCCTATGCTCCCCTCTCTCTCGGAGGGAGAGGGGCCGAGAGTGCATGGAACTGGAAGCACCTAGTGTAAACGATGTCAGCAGCGATGCAATGGGGTGGTTAGCTACAATGAACCCTAGCCTTATGGGTCAATCGGATGGTGCCAAACAAAATGAACATCTCAGAACGCCTCTTTCGCCTGATCGTTCGTTTCTATTTCGGCGCATTGCTGGCTATCTCTCTCTATCTTGGTTCGTTTGTTGCTTACTATTTGATCTTGAACATACAGGATATTGGTAGAGCCTGGGTGCCGATTATCTTTACCGTCGATCTCTTCTTCATCACCGCCTGCTGCCTGTTCGCCAAATGGCAATGGCATCGGCTACCCGGCAAATGGTGGATGGTCATCATTGGTACTGCGGTAAGCGGATCAATCGTCTTCGGACTGATGTATTGGGCTTCGGGAGGTAGATTGTAAAGTGATGGCCAAAATTGCTTAAGTAGTAGCAGTCAACACCCGTAAGCCCGGGATGCCTCGAAAGTCTTTGGGGTTATGTGTGACAAGTTCGATGTCGTAGGAAAGGGCCGTAGCAGCGATCCAGGCGTCGGTGGCACTGATGGGTTGAGCTTTTCGTATCGCTCTCACCCATCCCCACCAGTTGCACATATTATCATCTGTGTGAATCACAGGATATTCATCAAGGAAGTGCTCCAACCGCAACTGTTTAGCACGACTCCAACCAGCAGCAATGCTACCCTCTTTCATCTCAGCTACTGTTTGAAACGATACCACGGCATCTCTGCCGACGATCAATGGAAAGTAAAGAGCCTCCAGTTGATCTTCCTTGAAAAAGAACGAAACGATATTGGTATCAAGCAACTGCATATTCATAGAGGACTAATCCCGTTTACGATTTCGCACCAATTCAAGAAACTTGTCGAGTTCAGGATCAGTTGGATCCCAAAGTTCCCTGGCTTTGGCCATGACGTCTTCAATTCTTGCCCCCTTTAGTCCAGGTGGCAACGGACTCTTCCGTGGCATGGGGAAGGGAACATTCACTTTCGTTGTCTTCTTCTTCTTCTTCGGCTTCGTCGGCATAATAGACCTCCAATCCCATTATAACATCATCACCGCTTCTCGCCTACGCCGCGCAGAACCACCTGCCTTAAGTCCATCACGCCGAAGCCAGGCTTGGTCTTGGCTCGAATGGTCAGGACATGCACTCCTTCCTCTAGTCGAACCGTATCAACGGTGATGGGCACAAAGCACTGGAAGTGGCCTGTCTCTTTCACGGTGTGCTTTAGGGTCTGGTCTGCGATGGAGATTTCCACCTCAGCTCCGCCGCTGCCCTTGCCAGCTCCCTGCAACAGTTCGACGGCATAGACCCCAGCTTTAGGCACCCTCACCTTCCACTCGGCCCAGTCGTTCATGTTGGCCCAGTAGCCGATAGTATCCTTGTGGGGTTCGGGTTCAAATCGCAGCTTCTCGCCGTACAAGATCGCATCTTTGCCTCGAAGATAGATGGCGCCTATACCGGGAGGAACATCTTTGCCCAGCGCTACGTTCATTGCTGCCCGCCATGACTCCAGTCTCTTGGAAGATTCTTCGCTCTTGGCCGCTGTCGGCAGCTTGGAGACATCGGTGCCGACATAAAGAGGTTTCCAAAAGGCGTAGTTGAATTGGGGATTAGGCATATTTGGTTGAGCATGTACCTCTCGCCGCCATTTCTCGAGCTTGCCCCGCAGATCAGCCACCCGGTTGGGTTCCTTCTCGCTGACATCAGTCGTCTCGCCAATGTCCTTCTCCAGGTTGAACAGTTCCAATTGGCCATTCTCGTAATGTTCGATGAGCTTCCAGTTCCCTTCCCGAATCGCTCCGCAAGGTCTGCTGCCCTGGTTCATATAGTGGGGTTGATGCCAATAGAGCGGCCGAGGGGCTGGCATCTTGTTCAAAGTCAGGTAATCAAGCAGGTTGATTCCATCGAACTCTCCTTTAATGTCATATTCGCCCAACACAGCCAACAGCGTTGGTGTGATATCGGTGCTGATCACCGGCACATTACTGGTACTGTCCGGCTTTACCTTTCCCGGCCAACGAACAATCAGCGGTACTCGGATGCCACCTTCATACAGAAAGCCCTTCCCTGCCCGGTACGGTGTGTTGTGGGTTGGCGTCTGCCCCCCTTCGAGCACATGAAGGCCGCCATTATCAGACATGAAGATGAACAACGTGTTCTTGGTCAGCTTCAGGGCATCGAGTTTCTTCATGATGCGGCCCACGCTTTCATCCAACGTTTCGATCATCGCTGCATAGGTGGGGTTGAAGGTGTCAGCGAACTTCTTGATTCGTTCAGGCTGTGCCCCCAGCGGGATGTGGGGATTGTTATGGGCGAGGTAGAGAAAGAACGGCTTCGATTGATGCTGGTCAAGGAATTGCTCAGCCGCTTGAGTCAGATCAAACTCGCCCTTGCCGCCTTCTTTATTTGTTGGGGGCGTGGTCGCCTGGCCGGGGTAGTAGACATCGAAGCCCTGCTCGACGGGGTTGCCTCCCAGGTGCCATTTGCCAATGCACGCAGAGGTGTAACCCTCGGTTTTCAGGGAGTTGGCCAATGTTTTGTAATTGCTGGGGAGTTGCTGATTGATCGTTGGATGGAGTAACATCTGCGATGGAGCGTTGCTGCGTCCCGGCAGAAACGTGGTGATATTAAGCCGGGCTGGCGTGAAGCCTGTAAGAATCGATGCCCGGGTAGGTGAACAGACCGACTGGGCGGCATAGGCGTTGGTGAAACGCATGCCTTCCCTGGCGAGTTGATCGAGGTTCGGAGTTTGGTGCTCTGTTCTGCCATAACAATGCAGATCATTGATGCCCAAGTCATCGGCGAGGATGAAGACGATGTTGGGGCGTGCGGGATCATCAGCTTTCGATGGAAGATGAATGGCAAGGAGAATCAGGAAAGGGAGTAGTTTAGACGGCATGAATCGTATCCGAAAGAGAATACATCAACGCAGAGGACGCTGAGGAACACAGAGAACACCAAAAGGAACATTCCACTACTACTTCTTGATCACCGCCTCCAGCACCTCGTCCTTGTCAGCGAAGAAGCCCTTGGCAGTCTGCTTGATCTCCAGGTGCGGCTCAATCGTGGTGGCATTGTCATTGGTCATCCTGAATTGCTTGGTTGAATACTGCACCACGCACTTGGAATGAGGCAGCGTGAAGGTCTTCACCTCTCCGAAATGGTTGGGCGAGCCGCCGGTCGGTTCGCCGACAAGGATGGCTTTGGTGCGGGTCTTGAAATGCTGGGCGTTCATCATCGCCGAGGAGAAAGTAGCAGGGCCGATAAGCACGTAAAGCCTGTTCTTGTCGTTGACCTCTTTCTTGGCCAGGCTATTGATCAGCGGTTCCAGCAGTTGCGAATTTCCTCCGCCGTTGCGACGAAGGTCAACGATAACTTTCTTAGGCTTCTTCTCGTCGATCTGTTCGATCACATCCTGCGTCCACTTCTTGATGGGATACGTCGGAAACTCGGTGCAGCGATCGTACCAGACGTAGAGCACGGCCTTATCCTCAAGCCACGTGAAGCCATGCTGAGGTCGGGCCTGTTTGAGATGCTCCAGCCAGGTTTCGGGCTTGATGGCGAACTTCCAGTTGGCAGGCCCGCGGGTGATCGGCTCCAGGCTGATGGTTGTTTCCTTGCCCTCCGTCGTTCGAAGAGTGAAGGAGGCATTTAGAGGATCGGCAACCAGGCCCACTTCGTGAAGCGGCTGGGTCATCTGCATGAACCGAGGGAGCTGGCCCCTGGTTTGCGAAGCGTTCTCGCTGGCGATGAATGAGCCCAGCTTCTGGCAGGCTTGTTCTACTGGTGTATCGCCGATCTTGAGCAGCTTGCCTTCCAGGGCCTGTTGCTGAGCTTGATCCACCGCAAAGACATACCAGCCATCAGTCAGGTAGATAAAAGCAATTGGATATTGTGTGAAGGAAATGATCCTGGGTGGATTCAACCGAGAATGGCTGTCCCCTACTCTGGCCAGTAGTTGCCAAAGCTTCATGACAATCTGTTGATCGGTGAGCTTGTCCGGATCAATATCCTGAATGGCCTGACCGAACTGTGCTTCAGTGATCTTGGTGAACGGTTTGATGTGCCTGGTCTTGAAGTTGTCCGCGAAGAAAGCGAGGTCTTCCTTCCAATGACCGGCACGAGTTGCGGGATCTTGCTGGGGTACGAGCAGGGCAAGCAGGAGAAGGAAGTAAGACATATTGCAAGTCTTTGTTGAGGGGAGAACGATTCAGCTATTGCACGTCGGGCTAACGCCCTGACGCTCGCACACAGACAGTATCTATGTTCGCTCTACTCTACCGTTGAGATATCTTCTTTGCCACTCTTCCCGGTTGGTTCTGGTCAATAGAATGCTTGCACAGCGGTGGCGAACAGGCCACAATCAACACTTTCTCTCCTTTCTCAGTGGAGTTTGCTCATGTTTCGATTGGTGAGTGCTGGTCTGATCGCCTTGCTTTGGCTGGCCGGCGTACGTGCTGAGGATAAGGCATTCGATGTCAAGAACCTCCAGGGTAAATGGACGTTCGTCTCCGGGATGAAGAATGGTACCGAGGCAGGCGAGGAAATGAAGAAGGCTGAGTTCGAGATCGCCAAGGATGTCATGACCCTCACCAACATGGGCCAGGTATTCAAGTTCAAGTTCACCACCGAAGGCAAAACCAACCCAGCCAACATTGATCTGGAAATGACCGAAAGTCCCTTTGGCGCGGGTATGAAAGCCAAGGGCATCATCAGTGTTGATGGGGACGATCTCAAGCTCTGCTACATGCCCATGGGCGATGAGCGCCCCAAGAAGTTTGATGGCAAGGACGCATTTCTGTTTGTGCTGAAACGAAAGAAATAAATTTGGTTCGTTGACTGCCCGACGCGCCAGCAAGGGGCAGCGTGCTATCGCAAGGTTCGCCCTCACTATCGCGTCGGGTTGTCGTATATGGAGTGGATGATGAAATCCTGGGGTTCCATTTTGCTGGGTGTCGCTATTGCCGGTGTGCTGTCTTACACAGCCGGGAAGTTCATGATCAGCATGATTCCCGCCGGGCAGCCCATTGCCAAAGTTCCGGAACCGTTCAATGACCCTAACGACCTGACGCCACGGGAACCTGTGGTTCTTAAAGGCCCTCACCAGGATGACTTTGTCAATAACTGCATCGCCTGCCATTCCACCCGATTGACGATGACCCAACCTTCTTTCCCCTCCGCCAAGTGGGCCGAAATAGTCAAGAAGATGGTCACCGTCTACGGAGCCAAGATCGATCCACCCGTCGAAGCCGATATTGTCAAATACCTGTCTGCGGTTAAAGGTGTGAAGTAGTCGTTGTAGTTCAACTCGTCATAGGGGCGAGAAGGTAATCTTCTTGCCCCTTTATTATTGCGCCATAGGGCGCCAAATTCCCTTCACACGTTCTTCCTGTGGTATTCGTAGTCGCCACACTGGTTCGTCACATTTGCTGACTATGCTGACGAGGCATCTGTGAGGGAACACTCTCTTTGAACACTGTGGATGGTCTACAGCGCAAGAGAGAACCACTCAGGAGGAAAGACGATGTCAAGGAAAAACCAAAGGCCGGGATTCACGTTGATTGAACTGCTTGTGGTGATCGCGATCATATCACTATTGATGGCTATGTTGCTGCCAGCTATCCAGAAGGTTCGCGAAGCAGCGAACAAGATGCTATGCCAGTCCAACCTGAAACAACTGGCCATTGCCTGTCACAATTTCCACAACGACTACAACAAGCTGCCTCGCAGCGGCGAGCATTTCGCCACCGATCCTGCCGATGGAGTCCAGCACAAAACGCAGGACTTTCACTGCCCGTATACGTTGCTACTTCCTTACATCGAAGGGGACAACATCTTAAAACAAATTGATCTTAAGCTACGTCACAATGAAGGTATCAATGCCAGCACAGCCTTGGCAGGAGGTGGGTTTGGCTCCGTGCTCAAGATTCTGCTCTGCCCATCCCAGGGATACCGCACCGAACAGCGCGACAGTGAAGGTTACGGCCATTCTGACTATGCTTTCCTGCCCTATGTGGAAATCAGCGCTGCCAATTCGGTCATTTCGGGGTTGCCTGCAGGCCGTTTTCCCACTGCTGTTACTTCCGCTGCCTATGACCCCAGTTGGTATAAGACCTACTCACCAGGTTCGGCTGATATTTCACCAGCCAAGTGTTACCAACTGAAAGAATCCTCTGTCATCGGGTCGACCATTAACCTATTCCATGGTGCCGCTCGTATCACCGATACCGTCAATGGCGATGGCAGCAGCAATTCCATCCTGATCTACGAAGACGCCGGGCGTAATGAAAGAATGTGGAATGATCCGGCCGTTGCTTTCCTTCCTCCGAACAGCTATCTGGATCCCAAAGATAACCTGGGCCGCCGTCATTGGCGCTGGGGTGAACCGGACAATACTTCCGGCTGCTCCAAGGTCATGAACAATAACAAGTGGCCCACGGGTGGTCCTCTGCCTAACGGGAATTGGAACTATCACGACAACGGCCCCAACAATGAATGGTTCAGCTTCCATGTGAACGGCGCGAACTGCGTCTTTCTCGATGGCCACGTCGCTTTCATCAGCGATCAAATTTCACTGCGAGTCGTTTACTCTCTCGGTACCCGCAACGGCGGTGAGACCTTTGATATCGACTGGTAATTCTCAACAGGCCGATCCACGTGAATCGGCCTGTTTCTATTTTTCTTGACTACAACACGAGGTACTTCAAGATGAAACGCTTTTCTTTACTGACCTGCGTCCTGGCACTGTTGACCAGTACGTTGCCTGGCTGCAGTTCGAATACTGCCAAACTGGTTCCGGTGGAGGGCAAGGTTCTCTTCGCCGACGGAAAACCTCTACCCAAGGGCACTCGTTTGATTTTCAATCCTAACGAGGGCAAGATGGGTTCTGCCACTGCTGTTACCGACGAGACAGGCAGCTTCCAGGCTGTCCATCAATCCGGTTCCAAGGGAGCAGCTATTGGAAAGTACTCTGTTCAACTGGTTTCACCGGAAGGTGAGCAGAAAACCTTCTATAAGGCAGTTCCCTCTAAATACTATGAAGGCACTGGCGATCTGGTGGCAGACGTCAACGAAGGAATGTCGCCGCTCCATTTCACGCTGAAAAAGTAAGTCAAGGTTCTTGATGAGAGGCACGATCTCTCCACCGTGCCTCTCTGATTGACCGAAAGCCTCTCATTACGCCTGCTGATACGTCCAGCCACACTTGGGACAGACACTGCTAACCATTTCCGCTCCACAGGCCAGGCACTGGTTATCGGTTTGTGGGCTTGTTGGTTCACGCGCTGGAGCGTTATTCAATATCTCTCGAGCCCGTTCCGCATCGCCTGCTGCCACCTGCAACTTGATCTCGCCGAATGCACTGCCCAGGTTCAGCGTAGCCACGTTGGCATTGTTGAGGAAGCTCTCGATGCCTTCCTGTTCCAGCAGCATCTGCTTAAGCTCAGCGTCTTCTTCTTTGTCGAAGGTCATCAGGGTGACAGGGTCGCCGGTCATAGTGCCATACTCCAGTGGAGATGCCTTGCAGCATCATATCTTCTCAACGATATCGTGAAGTCTGTTATACGAATACCAGCTTAGCGCCATTCCAAGTACCAGGCTTAAGCCAATAATCCACCAATGAATCGGAACTCGCCTGGCTAAGCGAAAATAGACAAGGAAGATCACCAACCCCGTGGCAAACAACGGCAGGACGAAGCTGGCGAACTGTAGATAAATGATGTCAGTCACTAGACCAAAACGAAAGAGCCAGGGAATACTGAACCACAATCCAAAGAAGATGAAGACGACCAACAACACTCGAAAATTCAAAACAAACGGATCATATTCATTTCGAACATCTTGAAGCATGTTGGAGTTCCTTGTCATTGCTGGAACCTTCGTTTGAGAATTACTCTATCCTCCACACCCTACACAACCTGAAACTTCTCCAAGTACCTTTTCAAATGGGGCTGCTTCTGGCTCTCCGCTTCGAGCCACTGGTGGGCTTCTTTCTTGAGTTGCTCTTCCTGATTCAGGGTCAAGTCGCCGGTGAGTACCCTTGATCGCAGCAAGACAAAGTAGGTATCTAGCACATCGAATGAACAATACTCATTCACGGCGGCGTAGTTGCCGGTCTGAATCATGGAGTAAACGTTGGCCCCGCTCATCTCAAACTTGCCGGGGATGCCGATGAGCTTGGAGAGAAGATTGAGCCCTCCTGCCAGGCGGTAGGCGTTGTAGTTCGAGAAAAACTCCATGAGATCGAGATGCAGATCGCTGTATCGGTTGCGGGGGCCTTTGTCCTTATAGCCCTTCGGGTCGCCCTTGAAGTGCCAGGGAATCTGGATGCCATAACGGAAAGCAGCCAGTTCGAGAACGGGAATATCAAAGGTTCTGCCATTGAAGCTGACCAGTCTGGCTTTGTAATGCTCCGCGCCTTTCCAGAACGAGGCGACGATCTCCTGAGGCCGATAGAGCGGTGCATCGAGACAGACCAGCGATTGGGGTCTAAAGTCGATGCCTACCTTCAGCACACAGACGGCAACTGGCAGATGATACGTCAACGGCAGAAAGTCGGAACCGGAAGTCGAGGTGGCTCTGGCATCATCCTGCGCGCGAATCACCGCTTCATGGGCAGTCAGGTTCAGGCCCGGAAACTTGGTGTCCGCAAGGAGTTGGCCATCGGGAATGGTCTCGATGTCGAAGATCAGGTAGCCGGGTTTGACGGTGTCAGACATGGGTGCTTCTCGTAGCTTCTTGTCCTCGGTCTCCGACCGGGGACGAGTAAGGCTGTCGCCTTACTTCAAGCCGCCCTTGAGATCGGTACGGCGATGGATCGGCTTGCGGGGGGCAGCATCCTCGGCGGCTTCTGCCGCATCTGCTGCAGCCTCAGCTATGCCCTGCTCCGCTGCTTCCTTTTCCTTTTGCACCGCCTTCAGCGACAGACTCATACGACGGCTCTCGGGATCGTACTTGATGATCTTCACTTCAGCCGTGTCGCCAACCTTAACTACATCGGTCACTCGGAAGATACGCTTGGTAGCCACTTCAGAGATGTGCAGCAACCCTTCGATACCGGGCGCTAGTTCGATGAACGCACCGAAGTCCATGATGCGCGTGACCTTGCCGGGAACAATGCTGCCGACCGGGAAGTTGTTTACCACTTCATCCCAGGGGCTGCTCATGCATTCCCGCAGACTGACCGTGACCTTACGGCGTTCCTTATCGAGGCGGATGACCTTTACTTCGATTCGCTGACCGGGACTGACGAACTTGGCAGGATCATCCACCTTCTGCCATGCCATCTCGCCGGTGGGCAGCAAGGCATCGGTTCCGCCGAGATCAACGAAGGCACCGAAGTCTTTGATATTCCCTACGATGGCTGTTCGCTTCTGACCTTCAGCAAGCTCTGCCCACAGCTTCTCCTGCTGCTCAGCCCGTTCCTGTTCGAGCAAGGCCCGTCGGCTGACGACCAGGTTCTTCTCCAATGGTTCCACTTCCGTGATCATGCAACGAATCTTCTGATTCACGTAGGGAGCAGTGTCATCAACTCGGAACATTTCGAGCTGGCTGATCGGCAGGAAGCCACGGATACCGTTCACTTCCACACTGAGGCCACCCTTATTGGTGCCGGTCACCTTGGCTTCGATGATCATGCCCCGGGCAACGCTTGACCAATCAACGGTGCGTTCCGCAGCGCCAGGCAAGGCCAAGAGCATGCAGCCATTGGCGCCATCGAATCCCTTGATGACGACTTCAATCTCATCGCCCACTTTGGGTTCGGTGGCGAAGGTCTCGAAAGGAACCACCCCCTGGCTGCGACCGCCGATATCCACAAAGACATCGTCGCCATGAATGCTGATGACCTTGCCCTTCTTGTTGCCCCCCTTACCCTGCGATCCCTGTGAAACCGAATCAGCGGCATAGAGCTTGTCCTCAGGCATCTCGCCGAGGGCCCGTGCCAGTTCCGCTTCGACTTCATCATCCATCACCTGCTGCCGACGATTGAGATCAGCGAACTTACGAACGGTGTTATCAACGATCTTCACCTTCGCAGGACGAACGGCAGGTGCCGTGGGTGGGGCTGGCTTGAGACCCAGTGATGGAAAGGGATTCTCAGCCGGCTTGGGTATGACTGCTACCGGGGCTGCTTGAGCAACAGGTGCCACTGCAGCCACAGGTGCCGGCGAGGTCGGAGCCTTCGGTTTCTCCGGAGCAATGGCCTTTGCAGGGATATTGGCACCGAAGAGCATCACAGGCTCCTTCTTGAGCGGCGTGACGACGTTCTTATTGCTCGTACTCATCGATAAAATCCTTAACGACCTGCCTCGGCGGCTGAAGTATCCGAAGACGTGTCTGATTACCTGGAGATATGGATCTTCCCATACTCAATGATCTTGTCCACTCGGCGTGAGTGTCGAGAGTTCGTTTCAAAGTCAGTAGTCAGCCAGGCTTTGACGACTCGCTCGACCATATCTCCTCCAAGCAGATCACCTGAAAGGCAGAGTACATTGGCATCGTTATGCCGTCGGCTCAACTCGGCTGTGATGAGATCATGACAGTTGGCCGCACGAACGCCGAGCACTTTATTGGCGGCGATGCACATGCCGATACCGGTACCGCAGATGAGGATGCCACGATCGGCCTGGCCCAAGCCGACAGCTTCACCTACGAGAAAAGCCAAATCGGGGTAATCGCAGCTCTCGGGGCCACTGGTGCCTTTATCGTCAACGGTGTGGCCTTGTTTAGTCAGTGACGTGATCAGCCGCTTCTTCAGTTCGAAGCCACGATGGTCACCAGCAATTGCGATCCTCATGTCGTACGATCCTTCACAGCCTGGGGGCTGAATAACAAAGGCAGCCGCAGCCAGAAGGCTGGGCGGCAGCTAGAGTTATGTTAAAGGATTGCAGCGTCCTTGCCAACATTCTGGCTGTATATCTTGGAGAAAGGCCTCACATGCCCGCTGTCACAGGCTGGAAAGTGGAACCTATGGGAGATCGAGCCGTCCTGGCGACGTGTCCGGATGAACTTACTGCTCAACAACTGGCCACTGCAGTGAAAGAGAAGAATTGGCCCGGCGTCGAGGATGTCGTTGTCGCCTACCAGTCGCTGGCGGTGCATGTCAAAACCAGCACTCTGCCCGTTTCTCAACTCCTGAACGAGCTGAGCCGGGTGAAGCTCAAAAAGCTGGAAACTATCAGCAAGCTGCACCGCATCCCCTGCTGCTATGAAATGGGTGAAGACCTGGAGTTGGTGGCCAGGGAATTGAAAATGAATGTCGAGGAGGTCATTGCCCTTCACAGTGAAACCACATTTACCATCTACGCTATCGGCTTCTCCCCAGGTTTTCCCTACCTCGGCTGGTTGCCCAAGAAGCTGCAAGGCATTGCTCGAAGGAAGGAACCCCGTCTCAAGGTACCTGACGGAAGCGTCGCTATCGTCGGCAAGCAATCGTGTATCTACCCTCAGTCCACGCCAGGCGGCTGGGCCCTCATTGGCCGTACCCCGATGAAGCTGGTTGACTTACAGACTGGCTATTTCCCATTATCAGTTGGTGATCAAGTGAAGTTTGAACGAATCGACACATGGAATGTGGGTTAAATGCAATAAGAACCTGAAGAAGTTGAACAAAACATCTCTGTATTGCCGAAGTTAGTTGAGGCTAATGATGCAGTAATGGTATTACCCGATGACTTTGTCAAAACTGTTCTTAATAGTTGGGTTCTTCCCTCTCCTTAGCCTGGGTTGTGCCACGTGTTCCTGTCCAGCAACACCTGAATCTGAAAAGGGCCCCAAAACTCTCCTGTCCTGGGAAATCGGTCCTAAGAAAGAGGAAGACAAGGACAAAGAAAAGGAAAAGAAGGAGAACGGCAAAGACAAAGCCGACAAGAGCGACGAAGAAAGTAAGAACAAAGAGAAAGACAAGTCTGAAGCGGAGCCTGAAGCAGATAAGATTCAGACTGATCGACCCGACTTCACCGAATCAAGCACCACTGTTGGTAAAGGACGGGTGCAACTCGAATCAGGATATACCTACAGCAGAAGCAAGGATGCAGCTTTGCAGGCATCGCATTCCTACCCGGAAGCATTGCTCCGTGTCGGACTCTTTGCTGACTGGTTCGAACTCCGCATCGGGCAGAACTTCTCCAATACCAAAAAGCCGGGAGATGATGGCTCGGTCTTCGCCACCAGTGGTGGGGAAGACATGTATCTCGGCACCAAGATCGCCCTCACCGAACAGAAGAAATACCTGCCTGAAACGGCGCTCATCCTTCAGATGACCGTTCCCACCGGATCGAACAACCTGTCAGCAGAGAAAACGCTCCCCGGCTTGAACTATCTCTTTGGCTGGGAAGTGAACGAGTTTCTCAATCTGGGCGGCAGTGTTCAGGGTAATTCGACAGTCGACGAGAACGGGCATACTTACCTGGAGTTAGCTCAATCCATCACCGTCGGCTACAAGCTCACCGAAAAGCTGGGAGCCTATACCGAGTGGTTTGCCTTCTACCCCACCGGAGCGACCAGCCCCGATGTGACCGCCCAGCACTATCTTGACGGTGGCTTCACTTACAAAATCACACCTCTCTTCCAGCTCGATATCCGAGGCGGCAAAGGGCTGACCCATTCTGCCGACGATTACTTCTTCGGTGCAGGCTTCGCTGTGAAGTATTAGAGTTGCCCTCACGCTCCGCGTGAGGTATTCGTGACAAATCGTTTCACAAGGCCCACGTTGATGGCAGCCTCCCTCCACCCTATCAAGCGGAGCGTGATAGCAACTTTCACCTGCTGCTTGGTGATGTCAGGTGTTCCTTCTTCTCCATCTTGCGGGCGTACATTCTTTCATCCGCTTCTTCGATCGCTTTCTCGAGACTGTTGCTTGATGAAAATGGTGACACGCCAATCGAGAGAGTGATGTTAGTCGGTTGTGGCACACCAGTAAGTGGGGTCTTCTGCAGCACATCGTCGAGCTTCTGGAACCGCCAGCGGGATTCTTCCAGGTTAACGTGGGGCAGAATGACCATGAATTCATCACCACCCCAGCGGAAGAGCAAGTCTTCGGCACGGATGACACTGCGAATCGCCTTGGCCACGGCGCGGATGGCAGCATCGCCGGCCTGATGGCCAAACCTGTCATTAAGCGGCTTGAGGTTGTCAATATCGATGATAGCCACGCTGCCGCCGAGAGGCTTCTTCGCTTCATCCCGCTTAGCACCAACCAGAGAATAGAAGGCATGGCGATTCAGTACCTCCGTCAGCGGATCGCGCTCGGCCATCACCTTGAGCTTGGCCGAGTTCTTAGAGACCTGCACCAGGGTCTTTTCGAGATGATGCACCAGGCCATCCATCACCAGCGTATGCATGGCCAGGGCGACCATGAGAAGCAGCAGGGGTTCAGCGAGCATCAACCAGCGCAAGGCATCCTGTGCCATCACTGGCATCTTTTGATCATTCACAATGAGTATGCCCATGATGGCGATTTCGATCAGTGCCAGCACTCCCAGTGAATTGACAAATAAGAAGTTCGACTTGCGAAGGTACCAGCGTTTCTGGTTGCGGGTGATCGTCCAGATATTGAGCATGGCATAGCCGATGATCCAAGGGCCGCTCCAAAGGAACTGTTCTTCCCAAATGCCATGTCGCTCCGCCAGAGGCCAACGCCAGATCACCATCAGGGCGGTCAGTATCGAAAGCAAAATCATCATGGAGGTATGGGTACTGCGAACGCGATAGAGTCGCACGTCTTCCACCTTGAGAACGATGGAAGTGCCCAAGGCTATGGAAATACAGAAAGTGGCAACAGCCACCGTGTAAATGAGGAGGAAGGGCTGTTCACCGGCATCGTCAAGCAGTGAGCTCAGGCATAAGGCCACAGTGCCCAAAGCCAGAGCAACCCAACCCCAGGCCCAAACACGGTACTCGGCAGTTCTTAGCCAGCGCCCAATGGTCAACAAACCGAAGGCTGCCAGGAATGCAACGAGAATAGATTGATAAGCTGGGTAAAGATTTGGCATCATGTGATGTCAGGCAAGGTATATGGGTCATTTCAACAATAGCACAGAATAACCATTGTCAGGAAGGTTGCACGAGGAAAATAGCGACAACCTTTTGGTGTTCTCTTGATCAACAGGAAATGCCGAGCTTTATTGAAAGCTGTAACTTAATGATGTCGAGTTCACTTCGACACTAACCATCAACTTGTAGAAGGAGAGTGAGCATGAGAAAGCATTGTCTACTGTGGCAATGTTTGCTTGGTGTAGGCGCGGCGCTGATCAGCTTGTCGCCAACGGCAGCCAATGCTGCACCCCAGAGCGTTGTTAACGCCGCACCCATCTCGGAAGCGGAGGCACAGCAACTCGGTGTGGAAGCCTATATTTATGGCTATCCTCTGGTGACCATGGAATATACCCGCCGGGTGATGACGAATACCGAAAAGCCCGAAGCAACAAAAGCCCCGATGGGGCAATTCGTGCGCATGCGCGAATATCCTAACGCCAGTTTCAAGGATGTCACAGCGCCTAATGCTGATACCCTTTACACCACGGCTTGGCTCGATGTCGCCAAGGAACCCTACATCCTGAGTCTGCCGGACGCCAACAATCGCTACTACCTTTTCCCCATGCTCGATGGCTGGACCGATGTTTTCCAGGTGCCCGGCAAACGCACCACCGGTACTGGCCCGCAAAAGTATGGCATCGTCGGCCCTTACTGGCAAGGCTCGCTACCTGAAGGCGTGATTGAATACCGTTCCCCGACTGCGATGGTCTGGCTGCTGGGCCGCATCTACTGCACCGGCACACCGGAAGACTACAAGGCGGTACACGCCCTGCAGGACAAGATCTCTCTGGTCCCTCTCAGTGCCTATGGCAAGGACTACACTCCACCAGCCGGCAAGGTCGATTCAAGCATCGACATGAAGACAGCGGTGCGTGAGCAGGTCAATCGCCTTTCGGCTGGCGAGTACTTCAACCTGTTGGCCAAGCTCCTGGATGATAATCCACCCAGCATCGCTGATGGCCCGATCAAGGCAAAGATGGCACGGTTGGGCATTTACCGTGGTGAAAAGTTCGATATCAGCAAGGTTGATCCCAACATTGCCAAGGGGCTGAAGGATGTACCCAAGCTCGGTTTCGAGAAGATCATGGGCCACTTCAAGAACTCGGGCGTGGATCAGAATGGCTGGACCTTTTCCACCAACATGGGACTTTATGGCACCAACTATCTTCAGCGAGCCTTTGTCACCGCCATTGGTCTCGGTGCCAATCGCCCCCAGGATGCTATCTATCCGACCAGTTTAGTTGATGGCAATGGTCAGGCCTATAATGGTGCCAAAAAATACATCTTGCACTTCAACCCTGGCATGGCACCCCCTGTAGAAGGCTTTTGGTCATTGACCATGTACAACGGCGAATACTTCTTCGTCGATAATCCGCTGAACAAGTACACCGTCAGCCCTCGCAACAATCTGAAGTACAACTCCGATGGTTCGCTCGATATCTACATCCAGAACGAGAATCCCGGAGCGGACAAAGAAGCCAACTGGCTGCCTGCTCCCAAGGACAAGTTCATCCTGATGATGCGGCTATATTGGCCGAAGGAAACGAGTCCGTCGATCATTAATGGATCGTGGAAAATACCACCGGTGCAGGTTGTGAAGTAAAGAAGTGATGTAACCATGTCCCTGATCTATGATCGGGGACATGTCGTTTAGTGATAGCGCCAGGAATGTTCCTCAAACTCGCGCCCCGTGCTGAACGGCACAATCAAAGCCAGGCCGACGAGAAAGCCGCCGATGTGTGCCGAGTAGGCAATGCCGCTGACTTGATCGCCAAAGGTGCCCAAGCCATTGATGACCTGAAAGCCAAACCAGATGCCGATGAAGACCCAAGCCGGCAATTCGACGGCAAAGAAGAAGATAATGACGCCAATCATCTTGTGGGGAAAGAGCATCACGTAGCCTGCCAGCACCCCGGAGATGGCTCCTGAAGCCCCCAATGTAGGAATGATGCTGCCTGGAAAGCTCTGGTTGAACAGGATATGCACCAACGAAGCGCAGATGCCTGCTACCAGGTAGAAAGCGAGAAAACGAAACATCCCCAGGGCATCTTCCAGGTGCTTGCCGAAGATCCACAGAAACAGCATATTCCCCAGCAGGTGCATGAAGGAACCGTGCATGAACAGGCTGGTCAGCAGAGTAATGTAAACAGGCTGTGGAGTCGGGCCCAGGTGCAGGCTGTGGGGAGGAATAGTCCCAAGCAATTCGTCACGGGTAACATCAATGACCTCATCGCCTCTGGTCACTAGATCATGTCCGCTGAGAAACTCGTAAGGTACCAGCGAATACGAGTATGTAAACGCATCGTTGGTTCCGAACCGCTGCAACAGGACGAATACGATCACATTGATGAAAATGAGCCCGTAAGTGACGAATGGCCTTTGACGTAGATCGTAATCGTTGGAACCGATAGGGAGCATGTAACTCCTATGCCGTATAGAGAGTTTGTCTTTCAGTACAAAGTGGTTAGTTGCCAGTCGTCAGAACCCTTTGGTATTGTGATCCCTAACCGACAACATTGGATTTTCCTTGTCACTCACCACCGGTCTCTGAAAGATAACTTGATCGAAGCCCTCAGCAACCTATGCTTCGGCATCGGCCAGCTTCCTTATTCTATGCCCCCACCATCGGAGTTGGCGCTGTCTCATGGCTGAGTTCCTCTTATTACCCTTTGGCAGCGCCGGTGATACCTTCCCGTTTATCGGGTTAGGGCAACACCTTCAGCAGCGCGGCCATTCGGTACGAGTGGCAGGCAATGGCTACTTCCGTTCGCATGTTAAAGACGCCGGGCTGACCTTCGATCAACTCTGGAGCAAAGAAGACTATCTCGACCATCTGAAAGACCCGAACATCTGGCATCCCACCAAGGGGTTCAAAGCCGTGGTGGGACATCCGAAGATGGCTGAGATGGTGGAAGAGCAGCATGCCTATGTTATTGAGCAATTCATCCGCAATCCCAACATCGTCGTGGTTGGTGGGTCGCTGGCCTTCGGTGCCCGCATCGCCCGGGAAACGCATGGTTTGAAGTTGGCAACGGTGCATCTTTCTCCCACGGTGTTCCTGAGTGTCAAGAAGCCGCCCCGCTTTTCCAACTTGGCCATCCGGTCCTGGTGGCCTCGGGCCATGGTGCGTTCGATGTTCTGGCTCGGCCATCGCCTGATGATTGATCCGACAATGGACCAGGTCGTGGGAAAGTATCGCAAAGAACTGCGACTGCCCAAAGTCAGGAACTACTTTCAGGACTGGATCCACAGCGGGGAACTGGTGCTGGGCCTCTGGCCTGACTGGTTCGCTGAGCCGGTCTCGGACTGGCCGAAGAACACCAGACTGACGGGGTTTCCATTCTTCGATAACCCTACAACTCAACCGCTTGATGGAGCAGCGATGCGATTCATTCAGGAAGGGCCTCTTCCCATCGTTGCCACTTTCGGCAGCGCGATGACTTGCGGACAAAAGCTGTTTCAAACGACAGTGGAAACATGTGCAGCACTGAACCTGCGTGCCATACTCCTCACACCGTTTACCGAGCAGGTGCCGGAATCGCTTCCATCGTTCATCAAGCGTTTCGACTTTCTTCCACTCTCGCAACTGCTTCCCTATTCCACCGCACTGGTCCATCATGGCGGAATTGGAACCACCTCCCAGGCGTTACGCGCCGGCGTTCCGCAAATTGTTACACCCCTGGCCCATGATCAGTTCGACAATGCCGATCGCGTGCGTTCCCTGGGCGTGGGCACCTGGGTGCCTGCGGCGAAGATCAACACCAAGCGATTAACTACAGCGTTCCATCAGGCGTTGGGGAAGCCGGAAGTACGAGATAAAGCCATCGAAATCAGCAAGCGATTCCAAGGTCAGCAGGCTTTCGCCTCCCTGGTGGAAACGCTGGAACAGTTCGGGGCACGAAGAGCTTCAACAAAATACTGGGTGTAAGCTGGATGAAACCCGGACGTAGATCTTTTGAACAGTAGCAAAACTCGCCAAGAGTTCCGATGAGATGACGGTCGGAAGTCTGGCGACTTCCGCTACAAGAACTGGCAAAGAACCATGCCATGACGAAGCCGATCAAGAACGAAAGCGTTTTCATCAACGTAGGCTTAGCAGCAGGCGTTGGTTGAGCTTCTTTGTCTCGTTCGGCGGCCGATTGCTGTTGCTGCATACGCTGTTCAAATACCTGTTGAAAGATCTTCGCATCCCGCTCGGTGGCTACCTCATCCTTGACAAGTTGCTTTCTGTCCTCTTCCATCTGACGTTGGACAGCCATGATCTTGTGGCAGCCTGCTTCCTGATCTCGAAGCAGGCCTCGATACAGGGTTTCCAGCGAGATGGAAGCATCGTTGGTCTCCAGGCGTGCTTCGAGCTTCTTGATTCGCCTGCTACGTTTGCGATGGATAATAGACAGATCGCGGAAGGGTTGAATGGGGACAGGCTTCTCCATCCGCAGAATGCGACCGATGAGCTTGATGCTGGCCAGTACATAATCCTTGGGCAGGGCCGGCCAGGTATCCTTGGCAAGGTTTATGATCTCTCCCCATTGTTGTCCCGCTTTGACCCAAGCTCTGATCTGGGCATCGATAGCTTCGATATTCAATTCGTCCCGGTTTGAAATGGTTTGCGACATGAGGGACTCCTTCTTGAGTTATGTGTTTACTCAAGGCGGAATGTCGCATCGATTGTCGCGCAGGTTGGGCTAATGTTTGGTGGAAGTGATGGTGGAGAGGGAAGTTACATGAAACGGTGTGAGACGAAGTGTCTCATCATTTAGCCCCCGGCTCTTCAAGCCAGGGGGCGATCACGCAGAGAAAACAAACCGTATCGTTAGACACTACAAGGCCATTGGTGGCTACCATGCCGCCGTCTCCGTCTGGCATTTTATTATCGCAATACCACAACCACTTCTGCGCGTGATCGACCCCCGGCTTGAAGAGCCGGGGGCTAAATAGAGTTACTTTTTTGGTTCAACTTTCTCCATGAAGATGATGTGCTGTCTGGGCAGCACCTTGCTGGTACCCTTGTGCTTAAGAGGGAACGGTTCCATTTCGAGCAGCACCTGGCGTTCGTACATCTTGTGAACCGCCTTGATCGGCACCCATGCATCCTCAGCACGGTACTCGACGAAGACGATCTTGCCGCCCACTTTTAAGGACTTCACCATGGCTTCTGTCATTTCGTAAGGAAAGTTGAACTCGTGGTAGACATCGACCAGGAGGATGAGGTCGACGCTGTTGGCAGGCAGCTTCGGGTCGGTTTCGGTGCCCAGGATGGTTTTCACGTTGGTGACGTTGAGCTTCTTGGCTTGCTTATCGAGGTACTCAAGCATTTCGGGCTGAATATCGACAGCCAAGACTTTGCCCTTGTCGCCAACGAGTTTGGAGAGCCGCCAGGTGAAGTAGCCGCTGCCGGCACCGAGGTCGCAGACGGTCATGCCGGGTTTGAGATCGAGAGCCTTCATAAGCTTGGCCGGCTGTTCTTCCTCTTCACGTTCCGGACGTTCGAGCCAATCGATGCCGAGGTGCCCCATGACCTGGGCGATCTCTCGGTTTTTGTAGAACTTGCCGATGCCATTGGGGTCGTGGTCGGTGCGGGTTTCGTAGCGGGGCTTGGGAGGTTGCTTGTCCTGGGCGCAGGTAAATAGTGACGGACTACAAAAAAGTATAATCGCTATCGTCTGTATCTTCATCGCTGACTTCCCCCTCACCCCCAACCCCTCTCCCTCCCGGGGAGAGGGGAGACAGATAGCCCTTCTCCCTTGT
>DAOMFV010000076.1:0-24405 GCA_035430005.1 Gemmatales bacterium | reverse complement strand
TCCTCTACTTAGCTGGTACCATGCTCTGGCTGGCGTGATTGTCAACACGGCCTAGCCAAGGAGACAAAGAAATATCGAGCAAACATCACGTTACAGATAGCTCCCGAAGGCAAGCAGTCCTTTGGCTTTCTTGAATACATCGATAAGAACACCAATCGACGAGGCAAAAAACTCCTGACGCCAATGAACTTGTACTACGAACTCCATTGGCTGGCAAAATCCATTGTGGTCAAAGATGGTGAGGTTATTGTTCAGCCACGCACTAGTAGAACTGCAAAAATAGAGTTCAAGATAAACAGGTGTTCAAGATAAACAGGTATAGAGTGCCTTTCAAATTCAAGATCAGCGACCTTCTGGCGGCACCTGCAAGCCACCCTCCGCCTTCTGCGTCAACTCCTGATGATGCGTAATCAAATACCTCGTCTCTTCTGCTAAACTCTTCAGAGTGATTCTGGTCTCCAGCACCAGCAGCCAGGAACCGATGACCAGCCCGGCGACGCCACTGAGACCGGCGAGGATAGCGAAAGCCATGAGAAGATACGCAAGAATATCGAAGTGAATGGTGAACAGCCCGGTGCCAAACACCGAGATGAGGCTGGCGGCAGCGAAAGAGCCGACGGAGAAGTAGAAGGCGGTCAGTGCACGGACGATGAGGTGCAGTCGCTTCTCAGCATATTGCAGCAGGCGGATGTTCATCTCCACCCACTCGTTCGATTTACCGGCTCGGTTCTCCAGTTCGGTCGAGATGGCCCTGGCGCGATCCGTCGCCCTTGCCACCCGGTTCGAGGTAGCCAACGCTGAGACTGACGAAGCGTTGGTCAGAATAGCTGGGGCAGCGATGAACGTCAGCACGGCGAACGGGTTGGCGGCGATGAGTTCCACTACAGTTCCTCTGAGCTTGAGATAGGGATTATTCTATGTCGTTTGCGATGGTCCGAAATAACTCTCGCAGCGGCGCAGAGGACGCTGAGAAGAAACTCTGCGATCTCTGCGCCTCTGCGAGAGATTCTGTATGTTCGCCAGAGGTTTGCCTTGACTCTAAACAGCTCGGCAGGAGCCTCGCCCTCCCAGCGGTCACAACAATAAGATAAATGCCAGATGATTCACCTTTTGTTATGCTGATAGCTGATAGCTCCTCTCTGGCGATTCCCATGCTCGATCCCTCACTCACCGCCATCCCGCATCCTTACGCTCAACGTCGTGAACGGCTCGCTCACTTCGTTAAAGAGCAAGGCTTGCACGGGATGCTGGTCACCAACGAGACCAATGTCCGCTATCTCACGGGTTTCACGGGGGATTCGACGTATTTACTCATCAACAACCAGTTCAACCTGCTCATCAGCGATGGGCGGTACACCCAGCAGATACGGGAAGAGTGTCCAGGGTTCCCTGTCTACATTCGGCCGCCGGGCCAGAAGTTGCATGAGGCGACCATCGAGCAACTCAAAAGCACGGGGTGGTCCAACGTCGGCGTCGAATCAGCCAATGTCACCCTGGCGGTGTTTGAAGTCCTCCGTACCGGTTGCCCGACGATTCAGTGGAAGGCCGTTTCCGAAGGTGTCGAGCAGTTCCGCATGATCAAGGATGAATCGGAAATCCTGGCGATCCAGAAGTCGATCGACATTGCTGAGCAGGCCTATCTCCGCTTCCGTCAGTACCTGAGACCAACCGACAACGAGATCGGGCTGCATCATCGGCTTGAGATGCTGCTGCGGGATGGTGGAGCGGAGAAAGGCAGTTTCCCCGCTATCGTCGGCGTCGGGCCACGGGCTGCCCTGCCTCACGCTCCGCCGACCAAGTTGCCGGTGGGGGAGAACGAACTGCTTCTGCTCGACTGGGGCGCCCGCTGCGACGGCTATGTCAGCGACTTGACCCGCACCTTACCCCTTCATAAAAACATAAGTTCAAGGCTGAAGCCAATCTACGACGCTGTGCTGGCTGCCCAGCAGGCTGCGGCGAAGGCGATCAAACCGGGTATTCCGGGGTCAGCTATCGACGTTGCTGCCCGGCAGGAAATCGAAGCCCGGGGCTTTAGTCCCTACTCGCATGGGCTGGGGCATGGCATCGGATTAGACGTTCACGAAGGGCCGCAGATGCGGCTGGGCGTGGAGACGCTGCTACAGCCCGGTATGGTGGTCACCATCGAGCCTGGCATCTACCTCCCCGAATGGGGCGGCGTTCGCATTGAGGACAATTACCTCATTACGCCCGGCGGTGCCCAGGCGCTATCCACCCTGCCAAGCGACTTTGACAGCGTTATGGTGAAGTGGTAGCCTACCGCCTGAAGTGAAACGAATCGTCTGAATAGAACCGATCTAGTTGATAAGCCAAGAGCTTACTCAACGCAGGGAGAATGCCAAAGTGGCTGACCCAAAGAATCCTGAGACCAGTTCGATGCCCCGGCCGTTCGATGTTCATGTCATCGATCATCTCGTCAAGCTGATGAGTAGCCACGAACTAACTGAAGTACATTTGGAAGAAGGCGAGCATGTGATCCGCCTTCGCCGGGGACCGAAGCATGTGGCTGTGGCACCCGTCGCAGTGGCCGCTGCTCCCGTAGCAGCCGCACCATTGGCCGCTGCTCCTGCACCGGTTGCACCGGTTGCTGCTACGCCGGCAACCCCTGCTGCTCCGACGAAGAAGCATCTCGAAATCAAAAGCCCCACACCAGGCACCTTCTACCGCTCGTCCAGCCCCGACGCTGAGCCGTTCGCCAAAGTCGGTACCAAGGTGAAGGCTGATACGGTAGTGTGCATCATCGAAGCCATGAAGGTCTTCAATGAGATTCCTTCCGAAGTCTCCGGCACCATTGTCGCCATCAAGGTCGAAGACAAAGCTCCGGTCGAATATGGCCAAGTCCTTTTCCTCGTCGATCCGGACTAACGCCAACTGATGTTTAAACGCATACTCGTAGCTAATCGTGGTGAAATCGCCTTGCGGGTGATCCGGGCCTGCCGGGATCTCGGCATCCAGGTCGTCTCCGTCTTCAGCGAAGCGGATCGGGACGCGCCGTATGTCAAGCTCGCTGATGAAGCGATCTGCATCGGGCCGCCCCCCGCTGCCGACAGCTATCTGCACATCGGTCGCATCATCGCCGCTGCTGAACTCGCCGACGTTCAGGCCATTCACCCTGGCTATGGCTTCCTCAGTGAGAACGCTCACTTCGCGCAGGTCTGTCGGGACTGCAAAATCGAGTTTATCGGCCCACCAGCTGAGGCGATGAAGAAGCTGGGCAACAAGAACGAAGCGAAGAAGATCGCCCGTGCCGCCAAGGTGCCGCTGGTGCCTGGCTCCGAAGGGCTGATCACCAAGGAAGAGGAAGCGATCAAGATCGCAGCCCAGATCGGCTACCCGGTACTGGTGAAAGCTGCTGCCGGCGGTGGTGGCAGAGGCATGCGGGTCGCCCACAATGAAATCAGTCTGAAGGCGGGCCTCAAGCAGGCTCGTCAGGAAGCCGAAGCTGCCTTCAAGGATGGCACCGTCTTCCTGGAAAAGTATGTCGAACGGCCCCGCCACGTCGAAGTGCAGTTCATCGGCGATATGAAGGGCAACGTCGTTCACCTGTGGGAGCGTGATTGTTCCCTACAGCGACGACACCAGAAGCTGGTCGAAGAATCCCCCGCCCCGAATCTGCCACAGAAGATTCGGGAAGAGATGTGTACGGCTGCGGTACGCCTGGCCAAGACGGCCGGCTACTACAACGCCGGCACCTGCGAGTTCCTTGTTGATAAAGACAACAAGTACTATTTCATCGAAGTCAACAGCCGTATTCAGGTTGAACACCCGGTGACGGAGCTGGTCACGGGAATCGATCTGGTCAAAGAGCAAATCCGTGTCGCCGCCGGCGAGAACCTTTCCTTCACCCAGAAGCAGGTGGTTCATCGGGGCTGTGCGATTGAATGCCGTATCAATGCCGAAGATCCTGCTCGTGACTTCGCCCCTTCTCCAGGCACGGTAACCCGCTGGCAGACGCCGGGCGGGCCCGGGGTTCGTCTCGATACGCATGTGGTGACTGGCTACAAGGTCCCTCCCAATTACGATTCGATGGTAGCCAAACTGCTGGTGCATCAGCCGAGCCGGGCTGAGGCCATCGCCACGATGCGACGTGCTCTGCGCGAGTTCGGCGTCGAGGGCATCAAAACCACTATTCCTCTCCATAAAGAAATCTTTGAGCTCGCCCCCTTCGTGGATGGCCAGGTCGATACGACGATGATCGAACGCTACCTGGCTGGGAAGTCGAAGGAACGGCCGGCGCTGATGAGTTAGCTTAGTTGCATTGCCTTAATAAACGGTTATCATTGAAGCTATTCTAAGGAGTAGCTTCCGTGTTTCATGCATTTCGAATTGTTGCCATATTACTCATTGCTACATTGCCTCTAAGTGCAGATTCATATGGTCCTTTCGTGGACTATCGGCAAGTTGATCCAACGGGTCGTTACTATGTAGTCATCAAATTTGACGGTGAGAAGCGTGACAATGGCGGGTTTGACAACCGGGTTCGCTTTGAGTTCGCTGAGCGCAAACCGGGAAGCCCACCCGTGACCAATGCTGAAGATGAAACGGATATTCGAACTTACAAGCCTAATCCTGAAGTGAGTGTCAGAAAAGGTGACATTCTTCATAGTAAAGGCAAATTTGAACATTGTCCGGGTAATTTCGTAATCTCGTCCAGTGGACTTGGCTTCGCCGGTATCGATTTATCAGGTCACAATTATCCTTTGTGGACGATGCAGTTGGATGCCCTCGTCATCGTTGGCAGTGATGGTGTTATTCGTCATCGCAAGAAAATTGGCGACTTATTTGGTCCGGGAGATCTTTCACGATTCTCCACCACGGCAGGCGGCACCTGGTGGTCCAATGGCGGCTGGTTCGACGAAAAAGACCGTGCTTTGATTCTTGTTAGCAAAACGAGCGACATCCACGGAAAGCCTATTGTTCCGATTTTCCATCGCATCGATATTACTACGGGTAAAATCGAGCGCAGTTCTCCTGTTGAGATCACTAAAGCTCTCAAGGATGAAAACATCGGCGCTTACTGCAATGTGTTCGAATTAACATCTGAGCTCAAGCACCAGGAAGCGTTCGCTTTTCTGCCCGCTCTTCTCAACAATGAGAAGCTGCCGATGAATAGCAGGCTACGTGTTGCAGTCGCTCTTGGAAAATTGGGTGACAAGCGTGGTGCGGCACTTTTGGAGAAAGCGGCACTGAATGCTTCCAGTGAACAAGACTATGCCATCAGTAATTTGCCTCACATCCTTGGCAACAAAGCTGCCCCTGTTTTGTGTGAGTATGTTCGACGTCATGCTTCTCGGGGAACAATTCATGCCTGGCAAGCGATGAGCCTGGTCTCCAATCAGTCTGCTTTGCCCGAACTGGTTCGACTACTTGAAGAAAACGCTTCACAGGAGACTGTCAGCTTCGCCTGTGAGTGCCTCAGTAACATGGGACGGCAAGCGAAACCCGCCATACCGAGCTTGATTCATGTTCTTGAAGGTAAGCTCATCAAGGCTCATAACATCAATAATCATGAATTTGCGGCATTGGTATTGGGGAAGATTGGCGAGGAGGCCAAGGACGCTCTTCCAATCTTGATCCGTCGAGCCGAGGAGTATTCCAAGGAAGAATGGAACCGTGTGAAAGACAAGCGCCCTGAGTTCACACATGTTTTCAACGATTGGTACCGCTATTCGGAAAGCTACATCATTGACGCGATTTGGAAGATACGAAAGAAGTAAATCCAGATCCAGAAAAAGTTATGAACTGAGGCAGGCAACCCCCCGGCTCAGCACTATATCAGTTAATACTCTCCCATTATTACTTCCGCTCTTTTAGTTCGCTCTTTCATGGAGTCGTATTGATGCGTGTTGGCATCCTCACAGGCGGCGGCGATTGTCCGGGGCTTAACGCAGTCATCCGGGCGGTTGTTCGCAAGATCACCAATGCCGGCGGCACGTGCGTCGGTTTCCTCGAAGGCTGGCGGGGCCTGGTCGAAGATCAAAGCAGGCCACTCGAAACCAAGGAAACCGATAAGATCATCGGCCTGGGCGGCACCATCCTCGGTTCGTCCCGAACCAATCCCTTCAAAAAAGGGGAAAAGAGCGAAGCGGTCGAGAAGTCGCTCGCTACCTTCAAGAAGCATGAACTCACCGCTCTGGTGGCCTTGGGTGGTGAAGACACGCTTGGCGTTGCCCATAAGTTCCATCAGCACTACCAACTTCCAGTGGTGGGCGTGCCCAAGACCATCGATAACGACTTGAATGCTACCGATGTGACGTTCGGTTTCGATACCGCTCTCAACATCGTGATGGAAGCCGTGGATCGTTTGCGTACCACCGCTGATTCGCATCGCCGTATCATCGTCGTCGAGACGATGGGTCGGCATGCGGGATGGATTGCCTGTCTTTCAGGCATGGCTGTCGGGGCGGACTACATCCTCATCCCGGAGGTGACTGCCGATCTCGAACATCTCTGTTCCACTCTCCTGAAGAATCGGGAACAGGGAAAGACCCATGGCATCGTCATCGTCAGTGAAGGAGCGAAACTGCCAGAAGTCGGCATGGTGACCAGCGTCGGCGATTATGATGAGTTCGGCCACGTTCGATTGGGTGGCGTAGGTGAAATCGTCGCCAAGATTATTGAGCAGCAAACCAAGATCGAAACCCGCTGCGTGATCCTGGGGCACCTGCAACGTGGCGGAGCGCCGAGCGCCGCCGACCGTGTGCTGGCTACCCGGTATGGCATCAAGGCGGCGGAACTGGTCATCGAGGGCAAGTGGGGACAGATGGCGGCGTTAAGGAACAGTCAGATTGTGGAAGCGCCCCTGGCCGAGGCTGTCACCGCACTGCGACAGCAGGATTTGAAGTACTACCAGGTGGCTTCGGAGTGGTTTTCGGGGGCGTACAAGGTGGAGGGTGCGGAGTAAACTCTTCGCCTACTCCGGGCGCTGACGCGACCCGGCTCGTTATCCTAAAGCTCTTGGCGGACCATTTCGACCTGGGCGAGGTGGTGTTTGCAGTGCCAGGAGTAAACACTGAGGGCTTCGTCGAGAGAGACGACGGTTTTGTATTCGGGATGGAAGTAGGTACGGGCGAAGTCTTCCTCTTTCATCGCATCCATCAGCCGGCCCCAGCGATGATGCAGGGCTTCAAGGAATTGAAGAGAAACGTTGATATCTGTCGTCTTCGATTCTTCGAGGGCGGACCAGGCGGTTTCATCGTAAGGTTTGATTGTCGGCTGCTTTTCCGTGAGGGTGAGCTTGAAGCGGACGTAGGCGTTGCAGTGGCTGTCAGCCATGTGGTTGACGATTTGCTGCAGCGTCCAGTTGCGGTACTTCGTCTGCAGCTGTTCCAGTGTGAGGCCGACGACGGCTTGCTTGAGCCTTACGGGGAACTGCTTGATGGTGCTGATCATCGCAGCACGTTCGACGGGCGTGGGCTTCGGGATAGACACAAACGGGCCGGCAGGATTCTCAGGACGTTCGGGCATGTTCGATTCCTTGGTCTAGGTTGCCTAGTATCAGTGTATCGGGAGGGCGAGGCTCCAGGTAACAATACTCTCGCCCTTCAATCACACCCCGCCGGAGTATGTCACAATAACAATTCCCATGCTTAACGGAAGAATATCTCAATGATAAGATGCCAGCATGATCAACACCGTCACCACCGTTTGTGAATTGCGTCACGCTGTTAAGCAGGCCCGGCAGCAGGGTAAGACTGTTGGCTTTGTGCCCACCATGGGCGCTCTTCACGCTGGGCATGGCAGCCTGATCCGGCAGGCAGCCGGGGATTGTTCCTTCATCGTGGTATCGATCTTTGTGAACCCCTCGCAGTTTCGGCCCAGCGAGGACTTTACCCGTTATCCTCGAACGCTGGAGCAGGATCAGAAGTTGTGTCACTCGGCCGGAGCGCATTTGATTTTCGCCCCCACGGTCGAGGAGATGTATGGCCGAGCCAGCTTCGCCGCCGGTGAGATAGCGACCAGTACCTTTGTCGAGGTACCTGGCTTGTCTGATGTTCTCGAAGGCCAGTCCCGTCCGGGGCATTTCCGTGGTGTCTCTACCGTCGTGGCCAAGCTCCTTAACCAGGTACAGCCCGACAAGGCCTACTTCGGCCAGAAGGATGCCCAGCAACTGGCTGTCATACGGCAGATGGCGCGCGACCTCTACATGCCCATCGAGATCGTGGGGTGCCCGACGAGGCGCGAAGAAGATGGCCTGGCGATGAGTTCCCGCAACCGCTACCTCAGCCCCGAGGAACGTTCACACTGCACTGTCATCTATCATGCTCTTTGCGAGGCGAAGGAACGAGTGCAGCATGGCGAGCAAGACGCTGAATTGTTAAGGGTGATCATGCAGGGCATGCTCGATGATACCCCAGGCTGCATCCGAGACTATGCTCTAGTGGTGAACCCTGCGAACTTTCAACCCCTCCAGCAAGTTGAAGGCGAAGTACTGGCAGTGATTGCCGCCCGCTTTGGCAACACGAGACTGATTGACAACATGCTTCTTACTGCCGAAATGAGCGCTTCTTAGCAGTCATGAATATTTCATGCGATATGGACAATTTTCCCCTTTTACACGTAAGGCAAGTTGTGATATACTTCCTTTTCATACTTCAGTCGTAGTGAACGATGAACACCCCGGTCGATAGCCAATCACCGAAAACGAAGAGCCCGATCCCTCAAGAGACGATCGGTAAGGCTCCCGATGGGGAACAGCCCACTACTGAACATAAGGCAGTAGTCGATCTCGATCATCTCTTCCCGGAAAAGTTTGGCCAATATCGTGTACTGAAGTTGCTCGGCAAGGGTGGCATGGGTTCGGTGTTTCTCGCTGAGGACCCGATACTCAAACGCAAGATGGCGATCAAAACGTTGCGGGCGGAACTGGCTTCCAACGCCGTTTGCAAGGAACGCTTCCTGCGCGAGGCGCAAATCGTCTCGGCGCTTAAGCACGACCACATCGTGACCATCTACGCTGTTGGGGAAGAGTATGGCATCCCCTATCTGGTGATGGAGTACCTTGAAGGGCAGTCTCTGGAAGAGACGATTCAGAAGAAAAAGAAGTGGACCTGGGTGCAGATCATTCGGGTGGGCAGAGAAATAGCCCGTGCTCTTTCGATAGCCCATGCCCAGAACCTGATCCATCGTGATATTAAACCCGCTAACATCTGGCTCGAAGCGGTTGACAAGGCAACGAAGAAGACTCGAGTGAAGATCCTCGACTTTGGCCTGGCTCGATATGTTGAACAATCAGCCGGTTTGACGCAAGCCGGCATGGTGGTAGGCACGCCGCACTACGTTTCGCCCGAGCAGGCTCGGGGCAAAGACCTCGATCCTCGCAGCGATCTTTTCAGCATGGGCGTCGTTCTTTATCGGCTCTCTACCAAGAAGATGCCGTTCGATGGCGAAGATACGCTGGCCCTCCTGACCGCGCTGGCGGTGGATACGCCCAAGCCTATGAGGGAACACAACCCTGATGTCCCGGCAGAGTTCGACGAACTGGTCATGAAGCTGCTGGCCAAGAACCCCGATGACAGGCCCGCCTCCGCCAAGATTGTTGCTGAAGAATTGCAGAATTTGTACTACAATATCGCTGAAGCAACGGGCGAACCGACTAACTCCGGCCCACTTCCCGCTCGCCCCGCCACGGACCCCTTCCTTAAGGCTGCCGAGCCCGATACCAGTGCAGTCTCAGGCACCACTTCTCAGAAGTTGATCATCATCCTTTGTACGTTGATCGCTTTGCTCAGCTTCGCGATAATCGCTCTGCTCTTTTTCAAAATCAGCGCTGGTTGATGATCTGATTCTCCTTTTGCCAAGGGGATTTAGGAACATGCAGCAGGGGTCAGATGAGTACATCTGACCCCTGCCAAGGTTTTACAACAGGCTCTTAGAGGGGCTTATTCTTGCGGCGGAAAGAACCCCACCCAACCTCCCCTTGGTAAGGGGAGGAACAAGAACTAGTGCCTGGGTCGTGCCATCTCAAGCAGGCATCGATCCATACCCTCCACAATCATCACCGTATTGGCCTGGTCGATCAGGTTCTGCACTTGGCGATGAGCATCGAGAGGCACCATGAACATCGATTCGGTGACCTCCGAAAGGAACCGGCTTGAAAGATATGCTTTTGATTGATCAATCGCTCGGGCCAGGTACCACCAGGGCAGCCGATTGATGTGCGAATGTTGACGCAGAAAGGTGAGGCCAGCGACTGCTGATTCGGCTTGAGAGACAATGTCGGAACCAGGAGGAAGGGGTCCACCGGCGTCTGACAGAATAGCGAGGCTCCCACCCGGATGGATACCCCTTGAGGCTCGGAACATCGCCTCGGTCACCTGGGTAAACGTCTGCTGATTCGGCGCTCCGACGAGTGTGCCGACCACCAGATCAACGTGGTAGGGCATCAAGATGATGTTGTTCTTCCGCAATAGCGTCTCGGCCAACTGCCTCACCGGCCCGGCACTGCCGGCAATGACCTGGGTGACCGCATCTCCCTGCCCTTCGACGACACAGACGACGAAAGGCATGCCAAGCTGCCAGCCCACTTCTTCGGTTTCTTTCCAGATGGGGAACGGATGATCAATGAGGGGGACCGTATCGTGCAGATGCCTGGTCAACTCTTCCCGTGTAGGGGCATCGCTGAAAGCGGGATAGAGGTCCGCCAAACCGCTGGCGACGCCATAGACTGGATCGAACCGGACGTTTCCGATGATGATGAGCTGGTCAGCATCGACGATGTGACGATTCAGATAGATGCGACGACCGCCCTGAGTGCTGGCCAGATAGGCAAGTTTGGACTGATCGAACTGATGCTCTTGGAGCTTGAAGCCCTGGCAGTCCGCAGGCAACTGTTCCGGCCAGGTTCGGGGCACGCCCGGCTGCTCAGCAGGCAGTAGCAGCGTGATCTGGTTCATCTGCACGCCAGCTGTCTGGACGTGCTTCAGCACCGTTTCGAGCACTTCCACCAGGCCATTCATCTGCTCGTGAACAATAATGGTCAGATGATCATCGGGTGTAAGTGCCAGACGCAGGGCAGGAAACTCCGTCGGTGTTTCTAGACAGGCGGCGGTGGCAAGGCGAACATCACCCAGACGTGACGGCGTTGCTTCACGTCGACCCTGTACCAGTTTGCCGTCGGACAGCTTCAGGTCGAGTTTTTGTGAACCAATATGAAGTGGAACGTCGATCATGCGGAGCTCAATGAGGTTGAAACTTAAAAAGTCTAAGTGAACTGTGGCAGGGGTCAGATGTACTCGTCTGACCCCTGCCACGGCTGTCGAGTTTATCAAAAGGCACCTACAGTGTCAGGTTCGGTGCCTCGGCAATAAAGCGTTCATAGGCGGCATGTGCGGAAGCGACATCGACTGAGCGGGGGACGATCATCCCTCGCAGTCGGCCCCGCAGGATAACGCCCTTTTCCAGATCGAGGCCAAACAGGCGATAGTGCACGGTGGTGGTAGTCGCATCACTCTTGATGTCCAGCCCGATGCCATCGTGGGGATGACAGAACTCGACGTAACTGAGTTGCTGCCCGGCAGGCCGATAGATCACGATCCCCGGAGTCACCGATGGTTCGATATGCACTTCTTCATTCGGTTTGGTGGTGTTGAGCGTCGTCCGAGTCTGCACAGCCAGATCGTCCCACTTGCCGGGAGTGAGGGTGGAGACTTCCAGATCGAAGACGCCTTCAGGAAGCACACGCCAACGGGCTTGGCATTCAACAGGGCGTTTGGTGGTGGGGGCATACCTCACGCTAATGGTATCCTGCCGGATCACCATATCTGGGACAGTGTTGGGCGAGACCAATGGTTGTGGCCCCAGGTTAACGGCATCGACGATTTCGAGGCCCAGGAAGCTGGGCAGGTGCAAGCTTCCCGCCTGTAATTCGAGCCCACGCAGGGGATGGCACTGGACGTGCAGATCGCCGGTTTTTCCGCTGACGACCTCCTGCTTTAGCTGCTTCCACAAGAATGTATTCATGCTGAAATGATCCGAGTTGCACATCGATCTCTGTACCATGTAGAGTAGTGGAAACGGCACGCAAAGCACGATACGGACCGACCCCGAGTTGCGAGAACAGACATGTATCCAGTCGATCTTCCGTTCGCCCAGGCTTCGACGATACCAGCGGCCTGGTATACCTCAGAAGAGACAGCGGTCCTGGAACGCCGGCGACTCTTCGGCGATGCCTGGCTCTGTGTGGGCCGCACCGATCAAGTGGAAAAACCGGGGCAGTTCTTCACCCTGGAAGTGGCCCAGGAACCACTGCTGATTGTGCGGGGCGAGGATAGCGTTCTGCGTGGGTTCTTCAATGTCTGCCGGCATCGAGCGGCTCGGTTGGCGACCGCGGAGTGTGGTCAGACGGATCGTCTGCGCTGCCCCTACCACGGATGGACGTATGATCTCTCCGGCAGGCTGCGCGGCGTGCCGGAGTTCGATGGCGTTGTCGGCTTTCAGCGTGAAGAGAATGGGCTGCCTGCCATCACAGTTGATACCTGGGGGCCGCTCGTCTTCGTGCATTTGGGCAAGCCTGTCATCAGTCTCAAGGACTTCCTTCATCCGATGCCAGAGAAGCTGGCCCCGTACCAACTGGAAACGCTCCACTGCGTCGCCCGCAAGGAGTATGTGTTACAGTGCAACTGGAAGGTCTTCGTTGATAATTACCTCGATGGCGGCTACCATGTGAATGCCATCCATCCCTCGCTCGCCGGGGTGCTCGATTACAAGAACTACAAAACCGAGTGCTTCACCTATTCAAGCCTGCAATCGAGCCCGATGCGGCAGCCTGATGCCGACGATGATCGCAGCGCCGCCTCGGTGCGTACCGGGCAGGCTGCCTCCTACTGGTGGGTCTATCCCAACCTTATGCTCAATGCCTACGAAGGCGTGATGGATACGAATCTGGTGCTGCCGTTAGGCCCGGACCGGTGCCGCGTGCTGTTTGATTTCTACTTTGCCGGCCAGGGACCTGAAGCCAAGTCTCAGCAGGCCGAAAGCATCAAGGTGGCAGACCAGATTCAAGCGGAAGATGTCGGCATTTGTGAAGATGTGCAGCTTGGGTTGCGGAGCCGATCGTTCGATACGGGGCGGTACAGCGTTCGCCGGGAACAGGGTGTGCATCATTTCCATTGTTTGCTGGCAAGTCAGCTACAGGTGAAGTAGAATCGTTTGGCGGTAGTGGGTCAGTTCTTGTTCTCCCCCTTACCATAGGGGAGTTAGAGGGGGTTGTCCTTGCGGCAGAAAGAACCCCACCCAACCTCCCCTTAGTAAGTAAGGGGAGGAGCGAATGGATTCGATTGCCGTAGCAATGTGGCGTCTTGATGGATGCAGCCTTGAACTTCGATCTTGAATCACTCTCGGCTGCGCTGCGTGCGGAGAACGCTCGTTTAGCTCATGAAGGACAGCAACTTCGAGCAGCACTGGAGGGTAGCGAAACCCGGCTAAAGCTGGTTTCCCAGGCGATTATCAGCGTCGTCATAGACTGGGATTTGACCACCAATCAATTCACCCGGGTGAACTCGCCCCTTGAAATGATGGGTTATGGTTTCGATGAAACCGCCACTTCTCTGGAGGGAATGCGTGAAGGGATTCATCCAGACGATCTGTCTCGCTTTGATTCAGCCCTGTCAAAATGGCTGCAAGGCACCGAGACCGACTTTCACCTCGAGATGCGCTGCCGTCACAAGGACGGTACCTACCGCCATCTGCGTACCCAGGCAATCGTAGTTCGAGAGCCAGGATCAAACCGCCCTCTGCGAGTCATCGGCAGCTATGCCGACGTTACTGCGGAACGAGAGGCATTGGCGGCCCTGCGTGTGAGCGATGAGCGGAATCGCCTGGCAACCGAAGCCATGCAGGGCATCGTCTTCGACTGGAACTTCGCCACCAGGACTATCTACTATTCCAGCGGCACTCTGCGTCTCCTGGGATATGCACCGGAAGAAGTGGCCCCCAAGCCCGGCTGGTGGCGCAACAGGATTCATCCCCATGACCAGGAAACAGTCTTGCATGATCTGAAGAAATTCCTGAGAGCGGATGATACACATGGCAATTTCTACTTCCGCATCAGGCATCGAGAAGGGCACTACCTCTATGTGCATTCCAACTTTCTGGCCATTCGCAACGCCGCCGGGCAGGCGAAACGGATCGTCGGCTGCATTGTCGATTTGACGCCGCGGATTCAGGCTGAACAGGCGCAGCGCGCCGCCGAACGCAACTTTCATCGACTGTTTCATGACATTCCACAGGGCCTGGTCGTCTTAGATCCCCAGGATCGAGTCATTGAATGCAATCAGGCGTTTGCCGAACTGCTGGGGCGACCCCTTGACGAGATCATGGGAAAACCGCTTCAGGAGTTTGCCCTTGCCTCAGAATGGAATGAATTGCTGTCCCTCAATGACGAGACCTACGTTGAAGAGGCCGACTATGCTTGGCAAAAAGAAATCACCCGCCGGGATGGCAGCCGATTCCCCATTCGTCTCCAGGGTAAACTGATTCCCTATCAGCAGTTCGACCAGCGCTGCAGGTTCGGGATATTGGAAGATCTCACCGAACACAAGCAGGCGGAACAGGAACGGCGGCGACTGGAGCTTCATCTACAGGAGACCCAACGGCTGGAAAGCCTGGGCGTGCTTGCCGGAGGCATCGCACACGATTTCAACAACCTGCTGACGGTCATCCTGGGCAACCTGTCGCTCATCAAGCAGGAATTGCCGGCAAAGAGCCTGCATCATCAGTCACTAGAGCAGTCGGAACAGGCGAGCCGGCAAGCGGCTGAACTGTGCAGACAAATGCTCGCCTACGCCGGACGCGGCAAGCTGGAAAATAAGCCCTTTGACCTTTCAGAACTGGTGGAGTCGTCGCGGGCCCTCTTGAGTACTGCCGCCACCAGGCAGCATCACCTGCATTTCCATCTCAGCAGCGGCCTGCCCTCCATGGCAGGCGACCCCAGCCAGATTCGCCAGATCGTGATGAACCTGGTGCAGAACGCCGCGGAAGCCATTCCCCGGTCGGACGGCACCATCGACGTACTTACCGGAGTGGCTCCTCTCGACGAGGCAGCATTGCGGCAATGTCTGTTCGCCAATCAGCATCAGCCCGGCCAGTACCTATGGCTCGAAGTGCGCGACAGCGGGCACGGCATGGACGAAGTCACCCGCAAACGAATTTTTGAACCGTTCTTCACGACCAAGTTCACCGGGCGCGGACTGGGGCTGGCAGCCGTGGCGGGCATCGTTCGCACTCACCGCGGCATGATTCAGTGTCATTCTGTGCCGCTCACCGGCACGTTCTTCCGCATCTACTTTCCCATCGATGCCACCGCCCCGAGGCCCGTGGCCACCACTTCCCAGGATTCGGTCAATCGCCCTGCCCCGTCGTCCAACCAGGGCACCATTCTTGTCGTTGATGATGAACCGAGCGTTCGCACAGTATTGGCCCGGTTGCTGGGCAAGCGCGGCTTCGCCGTCATCGAAGCGGAAAATGGCAACGAGGCCCTTGAAATGGTGGCCCGCCATGCCGGTGCGCTGCGGCTGATTATTCTCGACCTGACGATGCCTCAGCGAGACGGGCTTTCGACGCTGCGGGAAATCAGGAAGCAGAAGATTCGCACGCCGGTGGTTTTGATCAGCGGTTACTACTCCAACGAACTCATCCCTCAGCTTGAACAGTTGCAGGCGAAGTATATCAGCAAACCCTTTACCGCGCAGAATCTGCTGGAGGTGATTGATCCGATCCTGGCGGGGTGAGATTGGGAAGGCGAGGCTCCCGCCGAGCTGTATTGTGATCGCTCACGGCTCGGCATGAGCCTCGCCCTCCCATCCTACTGCTTCGGCTTCGGGGCAGCTTCGGCGAAGTAGTCCACGCCGCTCACCAGATCACGCCAGTTGAGTTCATTGACAAGCATCACCGCGCCGGGCAGCGACGGAGTTGCCGCATAGTAAAGAGACGATCCGGCCCAGATGGGCATCTCCGTTTCGGTCGGCTTGAATGATTCGCCGATGATGACGTTCCGACTCTTCCCGTCGCTGTACTTCACATCAATAACCAGCCTGGGCGGCGTGGCTGTCTTGGCAGGATCGAGACGATACTTCTCAGGGATAGCGCCCGTGTGCTGCAGGAAGCGATCGACCATCCAGGGGTTCAGGCTAGGGCCGCCGGGAGCAGGTTGTGGGCCATAGCGAAGCAGAGCGTTGATCTTCGACTGATCGAGCTTGGCCAGCCTGGCTTTGTCATCGACGCCGTTCTCAGTCAACTTCACCACTTCCCATTTGTCGCTGTTCAGCTTTAGTTCCAGGCTGGTAACAAGCGGTTTCTTCTCCTTCGTCTCACCGTTCCAGGTCAACTGCATGCTGACAGGTTTGGTCGGCTCCTCGGCAAACACCATGGCGTTTCGGAGCTCGTAATCGAGAGACTGCACATACGGGGCAGGCACAGCGATGACGAACTGGTTGGAATCGGGCACGGTGCCATCGTTCAGTTTGGCTTCAACACGGGCAAAGTAGTTGCCTTTGAATGGCGAGGTGTCAGCGATTTTCTTGCCGATGACGTAGGTGTAGGTTCCACCGAGGTAAGGCTTGGGTGCATCCTTGCCTGCTTCCGGCTTCGCGCCATCGGGCCTGGTCTTGACCACTACCTGTAGCAGCGGCGACTTCACCAGACCGAACGCCTCTTCGAGATCTTTCTCACTGGCACGATCGGTAACGAGCTTGTCGCTGGAGGAGCCCACCAGAGTGGAAGCAATGTAATCGGGCACGCCCATGTTGGGAGCGCCTTCCACCGGCTGCTTGAGCTTCCACGATTCGACCAGGTTGCCCTTCTCGTCATTTTTCTCGGTGCGTTCCATGAAGTAGTTGATGCCGGGGCGTTTCACTTCGATGGATGTGATCTGATCGATACGGTAGCTGGGGAGCGAGCGGTCCCGGTAGGCGAGGTAGCCGTTCGCTGCCAGGCTGCTCAGGGAGAAGGTCTGGCGGCCATCGGGGGGTTGCGCACCGGCCTGCATAGCACCGACATTGGCGGTGCCGGCGACGAACGGATCAGGGACGGCGAGGATCACCGGCTTGGTGCCGGGCGTTTCCCGGCGAACGTAGGTAACCTTGCGCTGATCGTCCTTGCGGCCGATGGCGAGCTTCACCGTCGGCTTGGTCTGTAGCTCTTCCTTAATCTTCGGCTCGCCCGTCCCTTCGACCTTGCCGAAAGCGTCACGTTTGATGCCATCCTGCCAGAGAGTGAACTCAGCTTGGGGCTTATCGAGGCCCAGATCAATGACCGTATCGCCGAACCAGGCTTTGATCTTGGCATCGTCATCGAGATAGGCTTTGGGCTCGCGCACTTCAATCTTCCCGATGGCGTCTAGGAGGTTCTGCACCGCTTGAGGCTGTGCCTTCACCTTAGCTTTGTTATCGGTGAAGAGTTCCCAACTCGCCGCGCCTTGAAGATCGGGGCGATAGATGCGGAGCTGTTCGCCGCCGGTCTTGACGTTGACGATATCGACCTTGGAGTTATCAATCTTGGCCAGCCCCTTGGCTCTTAGCTCGTCGGCGGTCTTATTGAGCAGGGGAAGGCTTTTGGCGGGAATGCGGACAATGCTCGTATCGCCACTCAGCCGGGCGTAGTAGTAGGCCGGCTCGACTTTTTGTTTCTCGCGCAAGGCGTAGGCGGCGACTGCCGCTGTGGGCGAAGCCAACGAATCGAGGACGAGAGAGGCGATGCGCGATTGTGCCGCCTGCTTGACGTTACTGTCATCGGCATTGCCTACGAGGATCTGCTCCACCGTCGGCTTATCAGTGGGAGTTGCCGGGCTTTGGATAATCGTTGCAGAATAGACCGGCTTATCGTCGGAGAGGCCATACTGGGCGAGCTTGGCGGCATCGGCACCGTCGACCACGTAATCTTCGTTACGTTCCACCCGGATGCCGGAGAGCTGGCGGGTGTACTCATCGGTAGCCGGGGTATCCGCCTCGCCAATGGCCGGCTCCTTGAAGGTCCAGTCTTTGTCTTTGTTCAGCTCCATCGGCGAACGGCCGGTGCCGCCCAGTTTCACGGAGGTATGGCCGAAGCTGCTGCTGATGAGAGACTTGTCCCGGAAACTGGCGACCTCGTCGAAGATCTTGTCGATCTTGGACTTGGGCAGCAGGAATGGCTTGCCGGCCCAGTCAGTGGAACTGGCGTAATAGATGGGATCGTTGGTCTTAGGGCCGGTCGTACCGAGGTTCAGCACATAATCCTTGCCGCCTTCGGCGCCACCCCTGGTCAAGGTGACGATGACTTCGGGATTGTCGAGACCGAACTTGGAGAGGTCGCGCCCCCCTTCACGGGACTTCTGTTTCTCCAAAGCGATGAGCGACTGAATGAGGGTAGTGACAGCAGCCGAATCGGTGCGTACCTTGACGGGGCTGATCAGCGACCATTTTCCCGGCGCGATCTGGCTGAACTCTAGCCGTTCAGTCTTCTTGGCCTCGCTGCGGTTACGTTCGATGACAAGCCGACTGAACTCCTTCGGCTCAGCCTGTTTCAAGCCGGTGGTCTTCTTAGCGTTCAACTGGGCCATCGGATCGTTGGGCTGATCGGGCGCTTCCTTCTTGGGGTTGTAGGGATTGAGGGTCGGGAAGACGTAGCGTTCGGCGTGCCTGGTCTCGTCGCCGGTCTTGAAGCCCAGCCACTGGAAGGCGGCGAAGATCAATAGTGCTGCCGCAAAGACGAGAAACAGGATAACGGTGCTGCGAATCTTCATGACTTCACCTGATGCGGACTCTGAAGGTGCTTTTGATACTCGGGAGGGCGAGGCTCCTGGTCGTCGCCGTGCCCTTAACTATTGACGGCGAAGAACAGCGACGCCGACGCCAATCAAGATGACCGACACCAGAAGCCACAACACCGGCAACCAGATTAAGCGGTTCAACGTATCGTTGCTCATGCTGAGGTGATAGGCTTTGCGTTCCTTGGGCGTTACATCCCCCGAATCAATCTCGGGTTTGCCGCGACTCCAGGCCAACGTCGAAAGAATGATGTTAGCTCCCAACGAACCGCTGTTCTGCATTTCGGAATCGGTAATAAAGGCAGCGTTACCGAAGACGGCCATGCGTGGTTCGCCCAGTTTCCCCTGTGGAACCGGCATCCTGGGGTCGGGAGGCGGTTGATTTGCGGATCGATCACGAACGGTCACAGCGACGGTAGGTGGAATAGGAGAGTCGAGTTTTTTCAGGTACTCTTTCGATTCGATGAGCTTCTGCAGGTATTCGATGGGCTGCGGAATGTTGCGGTCTTCGGGCCAGACGAGCATGCGGCGGCCATTCTGAGTCGGGATGTCCTGAGCCACTGCCATGAGCAAGGGCTTGGTATCAAAGGCAATGTTCGCGGGAATGGTTTTGACGCTGCGCGTCTCTCGAAACTCGAGATCTTTGCTGATGGTCTTAAACAGGCTTTCGAGGCTCTGTGTCAATTCCGGATCGGTGGGCATGTTGACGACCATGGAAGCCGGAGCAATAGTCACCCGAGTGGGATCGGTCCGGGAGATTGTGAAAAGAACATCCGGCACGACCTGCACGCCGAACACACCCAGAAGCGATTCCAGGCCCGTCGGAAGCACCTTGCCATCCTGACCAAAGTGAGGAGAGACAAAAACGATGAGCTTGCCAGGTTCGACGTCGGATTTCTTTGGCCTTTTCATGTAGGCATCAAGTACGGAGACTTTTTCGGGCGTGATCCGCAGTGGATCAGCAACGATCACCAGCATCCCATCATCTGGTATCTTCGACAGCGTTTTGCCGTCAGCCTCAAGCTGTCCCAGATTCCAGGGTTTGACCTGGTAGCCGGCCTTTTCCATACGCATCTTGAGTCCCACTATGGAGCGGGACTCCAGCGTATTGCCGCGAGCCCGCGTTTCGTCAATGCTCAATTCGCCGCTATCCTGGGTGACATAGACCATAGGCTTCTTCTTTTCCTGCCGGAAATCACGGAGGGCCGCGAAAATGGCCTGTTCACCTTTGTAGCTGCGTTGGGAGCCTCCGCCGGCCGCGTCGGGTCTCTCTGTTTCCAAGTCATCCTTCTTGAGGAACGTGGTCAGAGGCTTATCGCCGGCGGGATCCTGAATGAGCAATATGCCTTCGGTCATATCGAACAGGCCATACTTCTTGATGACCTCATTGAGTTCCTTGACGTTTCGCTGCGCATAGGGAAGATCGACAATTTCAATCTGGTTTGATTGTGACTTGATACTATTCAGTGTGTTATGAATATCGTCGCTCAGCGGGGTGGATGGCCTGAGCATCGCAACGACACGAACCGGTTTATCCAGTGACTTCACGAGACGTTTCGTGGCAGGGCTCAGGGAGTAGAGATTGGTGCCGGTCCAATCGGACGGCTCCGGGCCATAGAGAGCGAACCAGGCGTTCAACACACTGAGAATCGACAGGAACAGCAGCGCTCCCAGAAAAGCATTGTAACCATAGATCCATCGACGAAGGGTGACATTGTTCCGCTCCTCCGATTTGATAGCAAGGATGCTGGCAAACATGCTGCCCAGACCAAGCGCATAGGCCAAAACAATCAGCCAGGGCTTGGCCGATGTCCACCCCTGACGGCTGAGCAGTTCGTTAGACATCATCCAGGTATAGGGGATCGCTACGCAAACCACGGTAATAAAACCCATGAGGCTAAGCATGCCAAAGTAGCCAAGCTTGCTCCATTGACGGTCTTCTCTTTGTTGTTCACTCGACAGGGTAGCGACAGGTCGGCGGGTCAGGAAAAACAGCCCCATCCCTGCCATCACAACACTATTGATCAGCGTCCACCAGAAGAAAGGGTTTGTGCTGGCAATTGAGAAAGCCTCGCCGAAGGACGCCGGCTTGGGCGGCTCAGGTTCTTTGGGCTTCTCGCCGGGCATGCTCGGGGGCGGCGGAGCTACGGGCGACGCTGCCCGCACTTCCGCGTTTATTGTTGATTGATGATACGCCTGAGTAAAGACGGTGATAGTCCCGATGAGCATGCCCACTGCCACCAGAAACATGACGATCATCGCGAACCGGGAGTGTTTCATGTCAGCTAAACCGTTCATCGTATTGCCTCATCCCTTCGAACCATCTATCGTCTGAATCGCACGCATTACCTTCCGCCTGACTACCGCCACTTGCGTGATTCAAGCACGCGAATCGTCAGGAAAAGCCAAAAGGCTCCGAAGCTCAAATGGAAGAGAATCTGTTTGAACTCGACTTTGCCCTGGGCAAACGTCAGGAGATGATTGATAAATGAAACGTAATGGAGGAAGAGAAAGAGCGGCGTGTTCGGGTCTGCACCCCTGCCCCCACGGCTGACCGGCGCGGTAGCCATCGACTCGATGAAATAGAGCGCGAAACAACCCAGGATCACGGCGAATGTCAAAAGCAACGACACGATCTGATTCTTCGTGATGCTGGAGAAGAATAAGCCCATGGCCACGAAGCCGAATGCCACCAGCGAAAGCCCGAAGAGTGCGCTGAGAAGAGGCCGATAATCAAACGCCTCGGTCCCCGAAATCCGAAGGAGTACCGGGTAAATCGCCCATGACAGGAAAATCAGAACCGTGAACAGCCAGCCGGCAAGAAACTTGCTCATGACGATGGAGAACTCATCGACCGGCGCAGTCAGCATGATCTCCACGGTGCCGGCGCGGTTTTCTTCGCTCATCAATCGCATCGTCAACATGGGAATTGCAATCAGGATGTAGATGATAATCCAGTAATTCAAAAAGTACCCCAGCACGACAGGTTCAGGCACCAGGTCGCCCATGTTGTTGCTGTCAGCCATCGTGCTTACCCATTCCTGGAACACATACCAGGCGACTACCAGAGTCGCGCCCAGCACGATATAGCCGATGGGTGAGGTAAAGAACCCGGTTAATTCCCGGCGGGTCATGATCAGCAGTTTACTCTCCGAGCAGAACAATCGGCCGACGAAGAAGTAGAGGCCGCCCAGCAACATGTAGACAAAGCCGGTGGGCACGAGGTACGAATCGATCTCGAAGTTTTCCAGCGAAGGGAAAGTGTCCTGCAGCCAGCCGATTTCAACAATGCTGGGAATGAGACTGCGCACGGCGGCAATGATCAGCACCGTCAGCCCGGCATAGGAAAGCCAGCGGGCCACCGATAATCCCGTGTCACTGTCATCATCCCGCTGAGAGATGAACAGCGAGCAGAAGAACAAGCCCAGAAGCGAAAGCACGAAACCATAGGGCAGTGCGAAGTCGGTGATCACAATGTATTTCGAGAATTTCGAAGCGAAACCAATCATACCAATGAAGGAAGCGATCACTCCGACGACGCCGAGGATGCTGGTAGGCATCCTCGCCCAGGCTTCATCCTCTTCGGTGTTGGCCAACACCAGCATGAAGGGCAAGCCGGTGAGCATAAAGAGCAGTGCATAAGAACCCAGGCCATAGGGAACCAGGTTATCGGCGCTGTATTTCAATACCATGTCGGAGTAATTGCTCAAGGGCGCTCGAAGCAGGAAAGCAATGGCAGTCAGCACCGCCAGGCCGATCACGCCCCACATGGTGCAGGCGGCGACGAGGGGTTTGCCCAGGTTCTTGACCCAACTGCCCGCCAGGCCCAGTAGCGAGACACGGCCTTGTTCAGCAGAGCGAACGAAGGGGGCGATCCAGGCCGTCAGCAGCACCAGTGCCATGAGGATCGTCGCCCCCAGCCCGGCCCACCAGCCTTTCCCCGCTGCTGCTTCTGCCATTTGATCAGCGCCACCCGACATCAGGTTCTTTACTGCTTCGCCGGCCAGCACATTGGTGGCAAAAAGCACGCCGAGGCAGAAGAACGAGGCGCCGATAATTCCCAGGATACGTCGCTGGGTCTTGTCCCGTTCCCGGCTTGCCTGCACCAGCATGCAGATAACGCCCAGCATGTACCAGAAGAAGACGAAGGGATAGATGGAAGCCTTGTCCTGCGTCGATTGGCCGGGCGCGATCGAGGGGCCGCGCATGACCTGGGTGTAGACGTAGAAGTTGTAACAGTACATCAGCAGGCTGGCGGCCAGGGCGACCATGCCGATCAGGCCGACGATCCGGACCCAGTTGGGCGTCTCGTTGGCGAGCCGCGAGGGGGTGCTGCTTTGCAGGTGTTCGCTGGCTGTTTCGTTCGGGTTGCTCATGCTGACTATCCAGAATAAGTGATGACTTTCCAACTACTTTCGACGACCAACATTATGCAGCGGAGCTGCGCTGGGTGGTGATCTGCATGAAAAGATCACGCAGCGACTGGCGTTTCAGATCGAGGCGTCGCAGGGTGGCTCCCCGTTCGACGACTCGGCGGGAAACTGCCTCACGCAGATCAGCATCGTCCCGGGTGTGAATCTCGTAGCCATGCACGCCTGCTTCCATGGACTGGCTGGGAAGGATCGTCACCTCCTCGACGCCGTCAAGACTCTTGAGTGCCTGTTGCAGATCGACCGAGGAACCACGGGCTTCGAGGATGATACTGGTTTCCTTCTGCAGGTTATCGAGCCTATCATCGAGAGCGACCTTGCCCTGCGAGATGATGATGACCCGATGGCATGTTTCTTCGACTTCGGGCAGGATATGGGTGGAAAGGAGCACCGTGTGCTGCTGGCCCAGTTCCTTGATCAGCTTCAGCGTCTCGTTCTGTTGATACGGATCGAGGCCCGCGGTCGGTTCGTCGAGAATGAGCAATGACGGATCAGCCAGCAAGGAATCGGCGAGGCCGACACGTTGGCGATAACCACGGGAGAGGGTGCCCACCAGACGACGCTTGACCCCTTCGAGCCGGCAGCGATCCATAGCGTAAGCCAAACGTTCTTTGCGCTTGGAACGTTCAACGCCCTTGAGTTGGGCCCGGAACTGGAGGTACTCGTTGACCCGCATTTCAGCATAGAGCGGCACGTTTTCGGGGAGGTAGCCCAGGTTCTCGCGCACCTTCATCGAGTCGTTCATGACATCGTAGCCGGCCACGGAAGCGGTGCCGCTGGTGGCGGGGATATAGGTGGTAAGAATGCGCATGGTGGTCGATTTGCCTGCCCCGTTGGGGCCGAGGAAGCCGACGACTTCGCCTTTTTTGACGGAGAAGCTGACCCGGTCCACAGCGACGACTTGGCCGAACTGTTTGGTCAGCTTGTTGACTTCGATCATGTTGCTCATGTTCGGAAGACTTTCCCGAGGAGGTGTTGACAGGGATGTCCATGCCAAGGAAAGCCGACTGGGGGTATCCCCAGTGCGACAGGCCCAAAACGGGGCCTGCGTGCCGACAAGTCGGCACCGAAAATCTTAGTAGTAGCGGGGGTTGGTGTCTACTTGATAGTTATTTGAATCGGGGGGAGATGAGGGAGATGTGAGTATCGTTTGTGACAGCCCGACGCGCTAGCGAGGGTGGACCTTGCGATTGCATGCGCCCCCTCGCTTGCGCGTCG
>DAOMFV010000075.1:0-25282 GCA_035430005.1 Gemmatales bacterium | reverse complement strand
AGCAGAGATTCGTCTACCGGATGCCATCAACCGTAAGTTACTCTGTCCCTTCCAATATTTTTGTGTGACTGATGATGCTTCGGCTGATTTATCAACGCTCAAATGGTCAAGAGGTGGTTATCGGACAGCCGATTTAGGCCAGATTTATACTGGTAACGATCTTCGTGCAAACCTCATCATCGATAAGGCTCGTGAAATCTTACTGGACGTTAAGAAGGCGATGGGACTGGCGTTTTGCGTTAGCATCGAACATGCAAAGTACATGGCAGCCCAGTTCAATCGAGCGGGAATACCATCTGAGGCGCTTCATTCTGAATCAGACGAAACAACACGTCAAACCGTTCAAACCCGATTGAGAAGGGGTGAGATCAACTTTATTTTCGTCGTCGATCTTTACAACGAAGGCGTGGACATTCCGGAAGTGGACACAGTGCTTTTCCTTCGCCCGACCGAGAGCTTGACCGTATTTCTCCAACAGTTGGGGCGTGGTATGCGCCTTTCAGAAGGCAAGAACTGCCTGACAATACTCGACTTCGTGGCACCCGCGCATCGGAATTACCGATTTGACCTTAAGTTCAAGGCCCTTCTCTCTCGTCAGCCTCACAATCTTGTTCGTGAAGTTGAGCAAGGGTTTCCACACATGCCCGCTGGGTGCTCAGTTCATCTCGAACGTGTGGCGCAGCAGATCATTCTTGAAAACATTCGTCAGCAACTCAACCAACGTCGTGATCGTCTGGTTGAACAACTTCGCACTTTTGAAGAAGACACTGGCAAGACTCCGACCTTGGCCCATTTTACCGATCATTATCAATTGTGCCTGGATGACATCTATCGGCGTTCGACGACATGGTCCCGCTTAAAAGTCGATGCAGGGCTTTTGAACGATTACACTGACCCTGATGAGAGTTTACTCGAAACTGGCTTTCGACGAATTCAACACATTGATGATGCTGAATGGATTAAGTGGATGCGAAGCGTCATCGACGCCCGAAATCAACATTGGGTCGAAGATGTCGAACGAGGCCCCTCGAGCCTTAGAAGGGCTCTAATGTCGCATGTGAGCATTTGGGGCAAGGGTGCCAGTGCCAAAAGCGAACGAGAATCTATGGCGAGGTTACGTAATAACACTGTACTGTGCGAAGAGTTGAAGGAACTCTTAGCAATGCGGCTCGTTAGCATTCGGTCAGTTGCTCCTAAATTAGATCTGCCTTTCGAGTGTCCATTACGACTGCATTGCAGCTATACTCTGAACGAAATCCTGGCTGCAATGGGACTTTCGACGATTGAGAAACAGAGGGAGTTACGAGAAGGTGTATTGCATGTTCCTCAAATAAAGACTGACTTATTGTTTGTGACGTTGGACAAAACGGAGGAAGATTACTCACCTACAACGATGTACAAAGACTACGCCATCAATGAGTCGCTCTTTCAATGGCAATCGCAAAGTACGACTTCAGAACAATCTCCAACGGGTCAGCGTTACATCAGACACCGCTCAACTTCGAATACCATCTTGCTTTTTTCTCGGCAAGAGAAACGCAAACATGGTTTGGCAATGCCATACTCCTTTTTGGGGCCTGTTGATTATCAATCGCATCAGGGCAGTAGACCCATGACAATAGTCTGGCAACTTCGTTATCCGATTCCCGCCCGACTATTGCGTGTTACGGCTCGGCTTGCAATTGCGTAGCGATAAGACATTGAACAAGCGGCGCTTCCTTGTCATCCCCCAGCGTGGCTCGCCAGGTTTCGTTTTCGGCACTTTCGGCTGCTGCGGGGTGTTGTTTCCAGAGTTCATCGAGAGTCAACTTGCCTTGCAAGTGTTGATAATACTCGTCGGGAACATCTTTCTGGGGATACTGCCTGAAGAAGCTGCGGAGCTTGAGCGTTTGGTGGGCGAGGGGATCCTTCTCGATGGAGAGAGCAATTTGGTAGGGATGCTTTCCGTGTTTGTCGGTAAACGAAGCGAAACCTTCACCCAGACCACCTGGGCCGGCGAAGACGTCGATTACGGGGATGCTTCGTTGCTTATTGGGGGGCATAGTTGTTCCATTTAATCACGATGTCTTCAGTATGGAACCCCTGGCATCGGTAGCCAGGGTGGATGGGGAAATTGTTTTGGCGGGGATGACTTCAACTTTCAACTTGCAGGGTCGATCAAGAAACCCCTCACCCCCGACCCCTCTCCCCAGAGGGGAGCATGTAGTGGCCTCACTTCGGTCACGAAGTGAAGGTTTAATGGCATTCCTGCGAAATATTATTTGTGCTGGGTCGGTATAGTCCTCAGTGGGGATGCAGTTGGCTGTCTGGCTGCCGGGTGAGTGCTTGCCGCGGCCCGATCACCTTTCCCGACTTCTTGCTGGCATCCTTCTTCTTCATGATTACAATGAGTCTTCATTCCAGTCACACATAGGTCATTTCTTTCCTTCGAGCGGTCGTATGCCTGACATCGCAGAACTGAACAAACTCGCCCAGCACATCGGCACGTTCTTCCTCGGTAAAGCAGATTCGGTGCGGCTCGCCCTGGTGAGCATCCTTGCTGAGGGGCATATGCTTGTCGAGGATGTGCCCGGCATCGGCAAGACCCTGCTGGCCCGGGTGCTGGCCAAGAGCCTGCGCTGCAGCTTTCACCGGGTGCAGTTCACGCCCGATCTGCTGCCCACGGATCTCACCGGGGCGGGAGTTTTTCGCCAATCGACCGGGGAGTTCGAGTTTCGGCCGGGGCCGATCTTCGCCAACATCGTGCTGGCGGATGAAATCAATCGGGCCACCCCTCGTACTCAAAGCGCGCTGCTTGAAGCGATGGGCGAAGGGGCAGTCAGCGTCGATGGCGAGACCCGGCAACTTGATCTGCCTTTCATCGTGATCGCTACGCAGAACCCTTACGAGTTTGAAGGCACCTATGCGTTGCCGGAGAACCAGTTGGATCGGTTCGCTGTCCGCATTCGGCTGGGCTATCCACCACGGGATGTGGAGCGGGCGATTCTGACGCAGCACCGTCAGGGTGACCCGGCTGATCGGGTGCTGCCGATTCTCGAAAAGTCGGACGTCGTCAAGCTGCAACAACAAGTACGGCATATCAAGGTCGATGATTCCATCGCTGACTATCTCCTTTCGATTGCTGAAGCAACTCGAACCCGAGACGACATTCATCTGGGTGTGAGTACCCGCGGGGCGCTGACGCACTATCGTATCGCTCAGGCCAGCGCGTTAATGGCGGGGCGGGACTTTGTCACACCGGACGATGTGAAGCAGACAGCGGTCAGCGTGCTGGGGCATCGCATTGTGCCGAAGATGGCTTCGTCGGGGCTGATTGATGCCGGTGACGAAGCGATTGGCACCATTTTGAAGTCGATTTCTGTTCCTACGTAGTGCGGAAGCACCGCAGGAGCTAAGTTAGCAAACAAAAGTCAGTAGGTGGCACAGACATTCTTGTCTGTGCCAGCCAGACAAGAATGTCTGGCCCATCCGAACCACTTCTGCAAGAGAACTTAGTAGCTAGAAGCCTGGAGCCTGGCCAAATGAACGAACGGCAGAATGGGAAGACTCCGAAGCAGAGTTGGGTCCTGCACCAATCGTGGGGGCCGTCGCTGGCGGGGTTTCTCTGGATCGTTTTCTCCCTGCTGTTGATGGTTCAAGGACTGATTCGCGCGTTTAACCTCGTTACCTTTATCGCCTCGTTCCTGGTGGCCATGTGGGTACTAAACCTGGTGGTGACGCTGCTGAGCGGGCCCAAGCTCAAAATGCTGCGCATCAAGCGTCGGCTTTTGGGGACGGTGCATGCGGGCAGCCCGGTGATGCAGAGTATCGAGATTGAGAACGAGGGGCGCGGCACGGTGACCGGCGTGCGCATCGAAGAGCAGGGCATGAAGCCTCGGCACACTATTGGTCTGAATCATTTGCCCAGCAAGGGACGACTCGAATACCGGCACCAGTGCATCGCCACCGTTCGAGGGCCGTTCGCCTGGAAGCCGTTGATTGCTTCGACGGGCAATCCCTTTGGGTTGTTTCGGATGTTGAGGGATTGCCCCGGAGAAGAGGTGGAATCGCTGGTGCTACCGATGCTGGGGCAGGTCGATCAGCAGCAGTTTCAGCGCTGGCTGAAGCGAAGCCGGCGCGCGAGCCAGTTGCAGACGAGGGTAAGGGCCAAACGCACAGTCACGCCGGCCGATTTTTATGGCATCCGTGCCTATCGACCAGGGGACAGCGCCCGGTGGATTCATTGGCGCACCACCGCCCGGGTCGGGTCGCCAATGGTGCGCGAATTCGAAGAACCGCCTCAGGATCACATTACCGTGGTGCTGGATGCCTCGCTGCCCGATACCGAGGAAACCCTGCAGGCAGGCTGGCTGGCTGCCCGTAAGAAAAACCTGAAGGCGGTCAAGGAACATTTCCGGAAGTACGCCCCGCCGACCGAAGAAGAACTCGCCTTTCGATTGGCGGAGCTGCGACAAAGGGAAGCGCCCTTTGCAGAGCCGTTACACCTGGTGGAGCAGGCGGTGAGCCTGGCTTGTTCGCTGGCGCACCTGTGGACACGGCGGCTGGGCTCGACGATAACGCTGGTGGTGCTCGATGGCAGGGAAGAAGCGCCCGTTCGACTCGAAAGCAGCCCGAACCTTCGGCAACTGGTGCCCTTGATGGAGCGGCTGGCCGTGGTGCAGGCGACCCCTAAACCTGATGTAGCACGCATCCAGGGCGAACTGGAACGGCGTGCTTTGCCGGCAGGCCCGGTGATCGTGATCACAGCCGGCACCGGCTCTCAGGCGGGCAACCTGCTGCACGGCCTGCATAGGCAAGCACAGATTCTGGACATGTCGAAGAGCCGGCAGATACGCCGGTTCTTTCAGAGCAAAGCTAAGGCGGGGTTGAAGGGGTTGGGCAGCGGGGCTGTTTGATAGATTGAGCTACATTCATAATTCCCTGGGACTAAAGTCCCAGGCTATTACAGGTCGTCCCTTCAGGACAATACAGGCACCCACTACCCCGCCCCCGGCCGTCGCTTCGGCATGTACCCCGCATCCTCGTACTCTTTGATCTTGCGATACAGAGTGCGCTCGCCGATTTGCAGCATCTCGGCGGCTTCTTCACGGTTGCCGTTGGCCATCTCCAGTGCTTGCAGGATGTAGTAACGTTCCACTTCGCCCAGCGGCTTGCCCACCAGCGACGTATCGCCCAGGGGAAGAGCGACAGCGTCCTGAGCTTTGCCGAGTCCCTCGTTTTCGGGCAGGTCATCAACACCGAGGATGCCATCACGATCGACGGCGACCATGCTCTCGATAACGTGCCGCAGTTCACGGACGTTGCCGGGCCAATCGTAGGCGGCAAACATTCTCCGTACCTCGGCTGAAATGGTCTTTACGTCGCGGCCATACCTGCCGGCGAACTCCTTGAGGAAGTGCTGGGCCAGCAGCGGGAGATCCTCCCGGCGTTCCCGCAACGGCGGCAGCTTAATCGTGACCACCTTCAACCGGTAGTACAAATCCTGACGGAACGTGCCCCTGGCGACAGCCTGTTCCAGATCACGGTGCGTGGCCGAGATGACTCGGACATTGACTTTGATCGGCTCGTTGCCCCCGACACGATAGACCTGCCCATCTTCGAGGACTCGCAGTAGTTTCTGTTGCAGGGCGATGGGCATGTCGCCCAATTCATCCAGGAACAGCGTACCCCCGTTGGCATACTCGAACTTGCCTTTTCGCTGGCGGTCGGCACCGGTATAAGCGCCAGGCTCGTGGCCAAAGAGTTCATCTTCGAGCAGGTTCTCGTTGAGGGCGGTGCAGTTGAGCGGAACGAACGGCTTGTTCTTGCGCGGACTGTTGAAATGCAGCGCCTTGGCAGCAAGTTCCTTGCCCGTACCGGTCTCGCCCTGGATGAGTACCCGGCTATCCGTCGGAGCCAGTTGCTTAAGCCTCTCGAGCACGGCATGCATCAGCGGACTGCTGCCAATGACTCCTTCAAACCCGAAGCGTTCATCCAACTGGCGAAGCAATTCCTTGTTCGTCTGCGTCAGCCGATGACGCTGGGTATACTTTTCCACCACGGCACGAAGTTCGTTGATATCAACCGGTTTGGTAAGGTAGGTGGCAGCTCCACCCTGCATGGCGGCAACGGCGGTTTTGATATCTCCATGCCCCGTAACCAGCACCACCTCCGCCTCGGGCAGTTCCATCTTGGCTTTGCGCAGGATGGCTAATCCATCAACGCCTTCCATGCGAAGATCGGTGATGACGATATCGAAGTCTTCGTTCTCGATCTCCTGCAACCCTTGCTGGCCGCTGGTGGCGATGGTGCAGTCGTAGCCGATGCGTGACAGGCTTTCCGCCACCGCCTGGGCGTGCATTTCCTGATCATCGACAACAAGAACACGGAGCTTATCGCCACTCATGGGCACCTGGTTTCAAACAGGGGAAGCATGCAACCACACCTCGGCGGAGTACCGCTGAAGCGTGGCACAGTCTATTGATTTATGGTAGTAGACAGCAGTGAGGAGGGGCTACCGTTTGGTAAAAAACCCGGATTCGATGTGAACGGTTCTGGGGCCTTCCTGAGCATTGACATCCGTCGAAGCTTCTGAGTGCTCAGCCGAAGGGTCCGGATGATCGGAAGCATCCGCGTCGTATTCCACGATTACTCGTTGCGAAAAAGTCTCTTCCACCTTCTCGCGCTGGCGAATGAAGGCTGCGGCAGCTTCCGGGTCAAACTGCTTGCCCGCTTTGGAGCGAATCTCGTCAAAGGCGCGCTGCAATGATAACCCGCTGCGGTAGGGGCGGTCCGTGGTCATCGCGTCAAAGGCGTCAGCGACAGCGACAATCCGGGCCAGGATGGGAATCTGATTGGCGACGAGTCCGTCGGGATAGCCGCCGCCGTCCCACTGCTCATGATGGCTGCGGACAATGGGGATGGCGGGTGAGAGTTCGGGAATGGCCATCAGAATCGACGCACCCTTGGTGGTATGCGACTTCATGATCTCGTACTCTTCCGCCGTCAGTTTGGTGCGCTTGCGGAGGATGGCATCATCGATGCCGATCTTGCCGATGTCGTGCAGGGGGGTGCCGATCTGAATCCAGCGTGAATCTTCGGGGCTGATCTTGAGCTCATTGGCGATGATGAGCGAGTAATCGGTCACTCGCTGGGTATGGTTGCCGGTGTAGGCGTCACGCATTTCTACCGCTTGAGCCAGGGCAGTGACAGTGCGGAGGAACAGTTCACGCTGCTGTTCAAGAAGCTGGGCGACTTCGATGCCGGCCGAGACGCTGGCTGCCAGGGCGTCAGCCAGTTGAAGATCTTCGTTATTGAAAGGATCCTTTAGAGGACCACGATCCAGATGAAGCACACCCAGTTGCTTGCGGGGAGAACGTAACAGGGCGCAAATGACCGAGCTCATCGTGCCATCAGCGATGCTGTTGGCAACAGCCAGCTCGGGGGAGTGTGTGACATCCCGGCACAGCACCGATTCAGCCTTATCGAAGCAGCGGCGGGCAATGCTCTTGCTGAAGTAGACGCGCCCCTGGCTACCCTTCTCTCCCGTGGCTACTGCCTTGAGCACAAGATCGTTGCTTTCATCGCTCGCCAGCACGATGGCTGCTCGCTGAGCATCGAGGGCGGCGACAGCATCATCGAGCACCGACCGAAGCAGATCGTCGAGCGAGTTGGCATGAACGAGATGATGGCCGGCGCGCAATAGGGCCAGCAGTCGATCACCGGTGCGGGGCTTGCTGGTATGCTGGAAGGCGACGCTCTCGAGGGCGCGGTGCCAGGAATTGGTGCTGGTTGCCTGCACCTGCAACCCGCCTGTCGGGGGTTCTTCCGGTTCGGACGGGCCATCTTCGCAGACCGCCACGACCATGACGAGGTTGCCAAACTGAATAACGTCACGAGTCTTGATCTTGCGATCCGACCGGCCAACCTTCACGCCGTTAAGATAGGTGCCATTGGTGCTGCCCAGATCGCGAACGACCCAGCCCTGATCGGTAACGGCGAGTTCGCCGTGCCGACGGCTGATGGAGGCATCATTGAGGACGATTTCGAGGTGTTCATACCGTCCAATGCGCAGCAACGACTCGGCTTCCCAGTACTTTCCCTCTATCTGGGGGCCAACACCTCGCAGGCGGATTCGACGCTGGGCCACAAACGGTTCCTTGAAAAACTCCGGCTGTGTGAACGAAGATGTTTCGTATCAACCGGTTACGCGCACTAACGAGTATAATTTGTGATTCATCAATGAGCAAGCAATCAATAGACTCTAGGTAGAGAAAGTAGGAGATACCGATGTACCAATCACGCCTCGTCTGGCTGACGTTCCTGTGCCCCGTTTTCTGCCTCCTCGGCTACACCATGAGCCAAAACGTGGTGGCCCGGGATGATGCTCCGGTGAAAGTGGCGCTTCTGGAAAGTGTCTTTTCGGGTCAAAGCCGGGACAAGATCATCGAACAGATCAAACCTTTTGCTGACATCATTCAAAAGGACACCGGCACCAAGGCCGACTTCGATGTCATGTCGCTTGCCCAGGCGGAGAGTGACTTTAAGTCGGGCAAAATCCAACTGGTGATCCTCACTGGGCTGGAGTATGCCTGGATTCAGGATCAGGATAAGAGCGCCAAGGCTCTGCTGGTCGCCAGTATCGATCCGGGTTCAACCCGCACGGTGTTTCTTGTCAAACAGGATGACACCGCCAAGGAAGTGAAGGAAATTCAAGGGGCGACGCTTTCGGTTCCGGAAAAGGTGCCTTATCTTTCCCAGTTCTATGTAAACAAGGTGACTGGTCAGCCTCTGGATAAAGCATTCAAGCTGATGAAGGCTGACAATGTCGACGACACGATTGAAGCGGTACTCGATGGCAAAGCCCGCGGCGCCATGGTGACCGCTGCCGGGTTCGATGTCTTCAAAGAACGCAAGCCGGGCCGGGCGAAGAAACTGAAGGTGATCAATGAATCGCCCGACTTCCCGCCAGCTACGGTGATGTACCACGAGAAGCAGGCAGACAAAGCCGCTCTGGAGAAGTTCAAGAAAGCGCTGTTAGGCGCTAACGACAAGCCTGAAGGGGCCCGCGTGCTGTTGCTGTTCAAGCTGAAAGGCTTTGAAGTGTTGCCGGAGGGTTTTGAGAAGCAGGTGGCGGAGACGGCGAAGGGGTTTCCGAGGACAGGGGGGTAGGGGTGGTTATTTCGTAAGGACAACTTAACAAGGATTGAGTCATAGAACTGGTAGTCCAAACTACGATGGATATGTGGTATTGTGACCAAACTTGCCAGCTACGTCATTGACAGCAATATTCGCATCGTGCAAAATACTCCATTACTGTTTCATCAAGATGATGTTCGTTCGCAATGAATACACAAATAGAAACCCTGCTGGATATTTGGAAAGCAGCCCATAGTCGTGGGGTTACGCTCACCGTTGAACAGCTTTGTAGCAAGTACCCAGAATTAAAAGCTGAATTACAAGCACGGCTTTCTGAAATAGATGCACCGCCAACTGATGGCCCGACGCCTGAAACAGAAGCCTTTGCACTTCCTCCCACTTCTGAACTCTCAACTGCTCCGACCGTGCCACCGAGCAATACTGCACAATTCAGTAAGCCCCATAGCAGTGATTTCAACACGCCCCAGATTTCAGGCTACCAGATTGAAAGGGAACTGGGCAGAGGGGGGATGGGCATCGTCTACCAGGCGACTGATATCTCCTTACAGCGTCCCGTTGCTATCAAGATGAGCCTGACGCAAAGCAAGGTGTCAGCACAAACACGTTTTCAAACGGAAGCAGCAGCACTCGCTCGACTTCAGCACCCCAATATCGTTCAGGTGCATGCGGCCGGCAGCACGATGAGTGGACAGACTTATTTCGTCATGGAATATGTTGCGGGCGGAAGCTTGGCTGATCTCGTGGGCAAGCGACCTCAGCCCATCGTTGAATCGGCCCGTCTGGTGCAATTATTAGCCAAGGCTGTGCATGCAGCTCACCAACGCGGAATTGTGCATCGTGATTTGAAACCAGCGAACGTGTTAATGGCTCCCCCTTCGGATGAGCCTGCTCTCAATTGTGCTTGGGGATCACCCAAAATTGCCGACTTCGGTTTGGTGAAACTACTCGACAATCTCTCAGCAGGGCATCAAGCCACGACTACGGGTGATGTGCTCGGCACACCCAGTTACATGGCCCCCGAACAAGCTCGCAGTGGCAAAGCCATTGGACCTGCTGTCGATATCTACGCCCTAGGAGCTATTCTTTATTGCCTTCTCGCCGGCCGACCGCCATTTCAAGGTGGAACCAGTATTGATGTCATCCTCAAGGTACTGGAGGAAGACCCGCCGCCTCTTCGCGAGGTGCGGCCTGAAGTGCCGGAAGCCCTGGTGGCCATTTGCGAACGGTGTTTGAGAAAGAACCCGGCGGAGCGATATGGATCGGCAGCTGAATTGGCTGGTGATTTGCAAAAGGCAATGAGTCTACAGCCAGCAATCTCAGCTACGTTAGTTGAGCATGACAATACTGGTCGTCAGCTGCGCCTATCGACGAAATCGGGTCAGAAAGAGGAAAACGCACTCACAGAGCCAATGATTACCAGTACTCATCAACGAGGCAAGCTTAGATGGTTGCTGGCTTCCTTAGGGATGGTGATTTTGGCAATTGGATTGGGTTTGCGGCTAACACATTTCCTACAGATGCCATCAGGTAACATTCGAACAACCTCTATCATGCCCACACAGGCATCAGCGGTGGCGATCGATGAAGCATTCTTAGTACAGACGCTTCATCACGTAGATCAAATACAGAAGGTTGAAACGGAGAATAGAAAGAAGCATCTTAAGCCATGTCGGACACAATTGACATTTGACGTTGAAGATAATGGTGCGATGGTACAGAAAGAGTTACCTTTTATTATCGGAGTCATTGGCGATTTCAGTGGACATGCAGATCGAACTATTCCGCTGGCTGGAAGGAAATTCCTGGATGTAGATCGTGATAACCTTAACACGATTATGGCTGCGAAGTCAGTACGATTACGGTTGCAAGTGCCGCGCATAGCAGGAATTCCCGGAACCAAGAACGACCTTGAACTCGATTTGTCGTTCAAAGCAATGGAGTCATTTGAACCAATTGCTGTTGCCAGACAGATACCAGCACTTCGTGAATTGCTTGAAGAACGTAAACAGTGCATGGAAACAGGTAATGCCGAACGTATAGTCCAAATCGATCAAATCTATAGCAAGCAACTTATTGAAGTAATCCAGCATCCGGAGTATTTGCATCTGGAAGCTACGTGGAGAGGCTTGTATTACTTAGTTGTTTCTGCCGAAACAGGACTTGCCCTGAAAATACGCTGCTTCGACGCCAATAAGCAGGAATTGATAGCAGAAATGGACCGTGTAGCGCATTATGAAAGAACGACTCTTTTTCGCACTGTGTTTGAGAATGAGTATGGCGTGTTAGGCGGTACACCGCTCGGCCTGTTGATAGGAGACTATGAATTTGGTCCGGGCCGACAGGATGTTGAGTTGCTACAGTCTATCGGAGAAACTGCCGCACGATCTCAAGTTCCTTTTGTGGCGACTGCCGGCCCCCAGTTTTTTGGTCTTGCGCGATATAGTGAGCTCAATTCAGTAACTGACCTTTCGAAGAAACTGACCGATGAACGGTACGCTCTTTGGAACCAATTCCGCAAAACCATTGCAGCCAAATATGTTGCGTTGGCGTTGCCTCGAGTGCTGGTTCGACTGCCTTTTGGCAAAGCTAATTACGCGGTCGAAGGAATTGCATTTGAAGAGAACTCGCCGAGCCGTGATCGTCTGCCCTGGATGAGCGCGGTTTGGGTTCTTGCTGTGCAGGTTGCTCGTGCACATGCTCAATATGGCTGGCTCGCCCGAATCACCGCTGAAAATGGAGCGGGGAGTGTGGAGGGGTTGCCTATTCTTTATGATGAGCCGCGTGAGACGAATCAATCCGTCGATTGTGTCCTAACCTTGAAACAAGCGCGTGAGCTGACCAAGCTGGGATTCCTTCCCTTGTTCCATCAAAATAAACGGGGCTGTTTCTTTCTGGAAGCGCATACTACATTTCAAGCCGGCAGCTACGCAGATGAAAAAGATCAAGAACGTGATAGATTAAGTACTGATTTTCCGACATTGCTGTGTACAACCAGATTTACCAATTACTGTATGGTCATGGCCAGAAATAAAATCGGTTCATTTTCCGAAGCAATAGACGTAGAGCGCTGGCTTAGCAATTGGATTAGCTATTACACTCTTAGTAGCGTGGCCGACTACATGAATACTCCTGATGATGCACTTGCGAAAACACCTCTTGCACCTAGCCAACTCCTATTACGAGAATCGAAGTTGCGAGCAGAGCAATATGAAATTGTCGCTCGACTAAGACCCATTCGGCATTTCACCCAGATCCCAAAAACAGAGATGGAGTTGATCGTACCATTGCCTCAAGTTATCAAATAACTAATAAGTAGCCGGCGCACTTCGGTTTGTTCTTGGCTACCCCTCTCGGGGGGCTAACGCCCTGTGGCTCTTCATAATGCTGAAGTGATGAAGTCATCTCGAAATTGAACAACCCTCTCTCAAGAAGCTGGGGCAACTCTGACGATTATTCCAAGGATACGGCGTGAACTGCGCATCCATTCTCTTTCGGTTGGCTTTGCCATGTGGTTGAAACAGAGCCGATGGAGCGGGGTTTGCCTGTTGGTCTATCTTATTTCGGGCTGTCACCACACCGACTTGGGATACTTTGCAGCACCAGCTACAACTGAAGTTCAGCCACGTCCGACACCGGATGAAATATCTTCGTTGAAACCTGCCGCGGAGACTCAGCCACAACCCACTCAGCTGGAGAAGTTCCAGCTACCTGAGTTCATCGCCGCCACGGTGGCGTACAACATGCGGCTCAAGGTTGGTATGGAGCAGATCCATCAGGCTCATGCTGATTACGTGACTGATTCATTGATACCCAATTGTCAGTTGTTCTCAGATGCTCAGTTGCTTCCCTTGGGCCCCCAAGACCTTCTTAATCAGAATGGGCCGCCTCAGTATGATGCGATGCTGACCGTGCCCATCGATTGGCTGCTGTTCGGCAAGCGCGTGGCGGCGATGGAAGCGGCACGCTGGCAGATCGACGTCAAGGAAGCGGACCAGACCGATCTGGTTCGCAAAACGGTCACCCAGGCTGTACTGCTCTTTTACGATTACCTCGAAGCCAAAGAACTTCTGAAGGTGGCGAACGAAGACATCATCGAGCTGCAAAAGCTCGAAGCCCTTGCTTTGAAGAATGTGAAGGAGCAAATCGGCAAGATTGACGCTGAGCGCGTTCGCCTGGCTATTCTCGATGCCAATCGTGAACAACATCGACGTGAAGCAGCGGTCGATTCGATCAAGGCCAGGCTGCGCACCTTCATCGGGCGAACGGGCATGGATGCCGATTTCGATGTGCTGGGAACAATCGACGTGGCACGGGCATTACCTCCGCTCGATTTGAAAGGGGCACTGGAACTAACACGCAAACGGCGGCCTGATCTGCTTTCTGATGAACGAGCTATTACTCAAAGCCAGGCTGCCATTGTTAAAGAAGAGTCGAAGAAGTACCCGCAGGTTTCCATCCAGACCGGCTTCAGCTACCAGGACCAGGTGCATATCACCGGCTTCCCCAACGCCACGCTGTTCAACATCGGCCTGACGACCACGCTACCCTTCACCGACCGCAATCAGGGCAACATCCTGAAGGCCTACTCGAACCTGCGGGCCTCGCAAGGAAAGTTGCAAGCAGATACTGCGGATGCGCTGGCTGAAGTCGAAGGCGCTGTCGCGGTTTACCGTGAAGCCTACGAAGCGGTGACCAACGATGATCCCGCCTCGCTCACCAAGGCACGAGATGTGCTCGATCATACGCTGGAAGCGTACCAGAAGGGCGACAAGAATATCCTGGATATGCTCGATGCGGTACGTGCCTACCGGGATCGTGTCCGAACGATGGTCTCCACGAAGACCGACTACTGGCAGGCGCTGCACACGCTCAATGGTGCGATGGGTGTTGTCGCCCTGGATCCCGCCATGGCGGGGAAGAAGTAATAGACTCTTTGCCCGTGCAGCCTGCATGGAGATAGTTCTATTTGTGGATGACACGACAAATATTTAATACTCGCGTCATCATGGGTTCCTTTGTACGCTTGTTGTCATAGGTATGGTCTCCGCATGACTTATGACGGCACAGGCAACCCATGAATAATGATTCAACCAAACCAGATGAACCGGGCTTTGATTCGATTCTTGCTTCGCTGATTGAGGCTCAGGAACGGGCGAAGGATCAACCCGTTGATGTGCATGCCTGGACGGAGAAGCATCCTCAGCATGCAGCCCAGATTCACAGTTTCTTCGCTAACCGGGGCAAGCTCGAAGAAGTGCTGGGGCCACGGGCGGTGGTCGATGCGGAAGCTCCGACCATTGGCGGCAATGCTCAGGCCGGCGAAGGTCAACGGATTCGTTACTTTGGCGACTACGAACTGCTCAACGAGATCGCCCGAGGCGGCATGGGGGTCGTCTTCAGAGCCCGACAGGTGAGTCTGAATCGAGTGGTTGCAGTTAAGATGATCCTCTCCGGGAACCTGGCTGGGCCGAGCGATGTGCAGCGGTTTCATGCGGAAGCGGAGGCAGCGGCACATCTCGATCATCCGCATATTGTGCCGATCTACGAAGTGGGCGAGCACGAAGGTCAGCATTACTTCAGTATGAAGTTGATTGAAGGCAGCAGCCTGAGTTCGGCTAAGAACGATACACACGGTAGTCCAAAAGAGAAGCAGCGCTGGGCCGCAGCGCTGGTTGCCCAGGTAGCCAGAGCAGTCCATCACGCTCATCAAAGGGGCATTCTGCATCGTGACCTGAAACCTGGCAATGTGCTCCTCGATAAGAATGGCGAACCCCACGTTACCGACTTCGGACTCGCCAAGAAAGTCGAAGGCGGCAGCGATCTCACCAACACCGGAGCCATCGTCGGCACCCCTGCCTACATGGCTCCCGAACAGGCTCGTTGCGAGAAGGGGCTGAGTACCGCCGCTGATGTCTATAGTCTGGGGGCGATTCTATATGAGTTGCTGACTGGTCGCCCACCTTTCAAAGCTGGCACGCCGCTCGATACCATTCTGGAGGTGTTAGAGAAGGAACCGGCGAGGCTGAGTTCTATTGTTCAATCGATAGATCGTGACCTGGAGACGATCACGCTGAAGTGCCTGGAGAAGGAACCGAGCCGCCGTTTTGGTTCAGCGGAAGCGCTGGCGGAGGAGTTGGGGCGCTGGGAACGCGGCGAGCCGATTACGATACGGCCGGTGGGACAGTGGGAGCGGGGGTGGCGGTGGTGTAAGCGGAATCGGACAGTCGCTGCATCTCTATTCGGTGTTGCAGCAGTACTGTTAATTGGTGCAGTGACTTCGATGATTTTGGCAGTTTGGGCTTTCAACGAGAAAGATCGCGCTGATGGTCAAGCGAAAATCGCAGCAATAAAGACTGTGGAAGTGACTAAGGAAAAGGAAGAAGTACTGAAGGAAAAGCAACGTGCTGATGCCCATGCGAAAAAGGCACAACGGCTGTTGGGGATGAGCCGTGTCGAACGTGGGCTGCAATTAATCCAGGAAGGCCAGCGTTTTTCGGGAATACTCTTCTTCACCGAGCAGATGGTCGTCGATCCGGACAGTGCTGAAGCCGAACAGAGTACACGCCAACGGTTCGCCAACTACCTGCGAACGGGCACAACCATCAAGTTGATCTGGCAATTCACCCATCAAGGACCTTTGTCCCATGCGAGTTTCAGTCCCGACGGTCGGCGGGTGGTAACGGCTTCGTCAGATAAAACGGCTATGATTTGGGATGCAGTCACCGGCCAACCACTCACGCGCCCCATGACTCATAGCAATGCCGTTAAACATGCGAGTTTCAGTAGCGACGGAAGTCAGGTGGCGACGGCATCCGATGATAATACCGCGCGGGTTTGGGATGCGGCCACAGGGCGGCCGCTTACTCCTCCCATGGCACACCATGATTATGTAAGAAATGTGAGTTTCAGTCCTAACGGTCGGCAGTTAGTAACGTCCTCCCATGACCTAACTGCGAGGGTCTGGGATGCGGTCACAGGGCAACCGATCACGCCGCCACTGACCCATAACAGTTATGTAAACCATGCGAGTTTCAGTGGCGACGGGCGTCTCGTGGTAACAGCCTCCGATGACTACACCGCGCGGGTCTGGGATGCGGCCACAGGACAACCGATCTCACCACCATTGGTACATAAAAGTTATGTAAGGCACGTGAATTTCAGCAGTGACAATCGTCGTGTGGTGACGGCCTCAAGTGACCACACCGCAAGGGTTTGGGATGCAGCCACTGGTCAACCACTTTCGCCACCAATGACACATCGAAATTGGGTTTGTCATGCTAGTTTCAGCAGCGACGGTCGACGAGTAGTGACAGCCTCCTGGGATAACACTGCCCGGGTTTGGGATGCGGTTACAGGTCAACCGATCACACCACCACTAACTCATCAAGATACTCTCTATCAAGCAAGTTTCAGTGGCGACGGACGTCGGGTGCTAACAGTCTCCAGTGATCACACTGCACGTATCTGGAGTGCGGCCACCGGACAACCGCTCTCGCCACCCCTTATGCAAAATAGTGACGTTACTCATGCGTGTTTTAGCAGGGATAGTCGTCGTGTGGCGACGGCCTCAATTGATCACACCGCTCGGGTTTGGGATGCGGCCATGGGGCAACTGCTTACACCCATCATGACACACCATGGTTGTGTAGTATATGTGAGTTTCAGCCACGATGGTCAAAAGGTACTGACCGCCTCTTATGATGGCACAGCACGAGTTTGGGATGCGGCCACAGGTCAACCGATCACGCCACCCCTGACTCACAATAAACCGCCCTCAACACATAGTACTTATGTAGATCATGCGAGTTTTAGTAGTGATGGCTGTCGTGTGGTGACGGCCTCAAGAGATCACACCGCGCAAGTCTGGGATACGACCACGGGACAACTCCTCACTCCTCCCATGACTCACCAAGAAACGGTCCATCATGCGAGTTTCAGTGGCGATGGTTCTCGGGTGCTAACAGCCTCCTATGATGGCACAGCACGAGTCTGGGATGCAGTCACCGGACAACCGATCACGCCGCCACTGACCCATAACAGTTATGTAAACCATGCGAGTTTTAGTAGCGATGGTCGACGAGTAGCGACAGCCTCTTCGGATAACACCGCGCGAGTTTGGGATGCGATTACTGGGCAACCGGTCACGCCATCAATGAAACATCAAAGCAGAGTTGTGAATGCAAGTTTCAGTGGCGACGGAAATCGGGTGGTAACGGCTTCTGATGATAACACCGCGCGCGTCTGGGACGCTGCTACAGGGCAACCACTCACGCCACCCATGATACATCAAAAACTCGTAAGAAGCGCGAGTTTCAGCAGCGATGGTCGTCGGGTGGTAACGGCCTCCGATGATAATACGGCGCGAGTCTGGGATGCTGGAACAGGGCAACCGATAACGCCACCCATGACTCATCAAGGTGGCGTAACTCATGCGGATTTTAGTAGCGATGGACGGTTGGTGGTAACGGCCTCCGGTGACAATACCGCCCGAATATGGGATGCTGCCACGGGGCAACCGATATCGCCCCCTATGACTCATCGAGGTAGCGTAACTCATGCGAGTTTTAGTAGCGATGGACGGAAGGTGGTAACGGCCTCCGGTGACAATACCGCCCGAATATGGGATATTATGCCAGATGAACGACCAAATGGAGATTTACTAAGATTTTCTCAGTTATTGGTTAGCCATAAACTTGACGACACAGGTAATATGCAACCCTTAGATATCGAAAAAGAACTCATCCCCTGGTTCCACGAACTCAAAGCCAAATACCCTGCTGACTTCTCCGTCACGTCGCAACAAGCTCGGGCCTGGCGGGAGAATGAGATCGCTCAGTGCTTCAAGGAAGGCAACCTCCCCGCGGCGTTCTTCCATCGGGATTGGCTGATTGCGGAGATGGTGCTTGACGGCGCCAAGGCGAAGAAGTAACTGGGGAATGGCGTTACTTGTCAGCGCGGTCCACCCCCGGCTTTAAGAGCGCTTGAAGAGCCGGGGGCAAAATATCTGTTATGGGTAGAGGCCGCGGATATTCTTTTCCCTGGCGACCTTTTCTACACCCAGCGTCAACGCGGCCAGGCGGTTGTTTTTGAAGTTGCGGTCTTTGGCAAGTTTCCTCACTCGGCTGTAGGCGTCTTCCATCAGGCGTTGCAGCTTCTTCTGCACCTCGGCTTCGTCCCAGAAGAGTTGCTGCAAGTCTTGCACCCATTCGAAGTAGCTGACGGTCACGCCGCCGGCGTTGCAAAGGATGTCGGGGATGGTGAAGATGCCACGCTGTTCGAGAATGTCGTCCGCTTCGGGAGTCGTGGGGCCGTTCGCGCCCTCAGCCACGATCTTGCACTGAAGCTTGCCGGCGTTCTCAGCGGTGATGACCCGTTCCAGAGCACAGGGAGCCAGGACGGTGCATTTCAGTTCCAGCATCTTCTGCGGATCGATCTTCTTAGCCTTGGCGAAGTCGGGCAGGCCGGTCGGGTTGGCTGCCACATGCTTCGTGAGGGCTTCGATATCAAGGCCGTCTTCATTCATAATGGCCCCATAGCGATCCGAGACAGCAAGTATCTTGACGCCGCGCTGCACCAGTTCATTGCTGGCGACCGAGCCGACGTTGCCAAACCCCTGAATGACAGCGGTGGCAGACTTGGGATCGATGCCATGTTCCTTGAGGGCGCACATGATGGTGTAGACGACGCCACGACCGGTGGCTTCTCTTCGGCCCAGACAGCCACCGATCTCGACAGGCTTGCCGGTGACAATCTCGGGGCAGGCATGGCCGATGCTCATGGAGTAGGTGTCCATGATCCAGGCCATGGTCTGCTCATCGGTACCAACGTCGGGAGCCATCACGTCAACACGGGGCCCGATCATCGGGAGGAGTTCTTCGGTGTAACGGCGGGTGATACGTTCGAGTTCGCGGGTGCTGTACTTGACCGGGTCAACGGTGATGCCACCCTTGCCGCCGCCGAAGGGCAGGTTCATCAGGCCGCACTTCCACGACATCCACATGGCCAGTGCCGCGACTTCGCCAAGATCGACGGCGGGGTGAAAACGGAGGCCACCCTTGGCCGGGCCGCTGGTGATGTGATGCTGAACACGAAAACCATTGAAGACCTTGGTCTCTCCATTATCCATGCGGGCCGGCACGCTGACGATGAAGCAGCGCTTGGGCACGCACAATCGTTCGAGGACGCCCGGTTCCAGATCGCTCTGCTCAGCTACCTTCACCATCTGCTGGCGGGCCATGCGGAACACCGGGGAACTGTCGAGCATCGGGTGCTCTTTGAACTGAATATTCTTGTGTTTGATCGGCTCATTAGAGACAGCCACGATAATACTCCTGAACGAACAGAAGGGAGAGGTGAGAGAGGTTGCAATCAGGGATTAATGTAGCAGGGCGGTGGGGGGAGTGCCACTGGGAGGATGGGGAGAAATGGCAGAGGATGACTGGTACGACAGTGAACGAAATAACGAAAATAGGGCAACCATCTAAAATGGCTACCCTAAATAGGCTTCACGAAAGCGGATGATGGCCTATCTCCCTGCCTGCGGCGATCCAGCTTCCAGTACTTTGCTCAACTCCGAAAGCTTGAGATCATCCACGAGTGCTCTAATGCTCAATTGATGTTTGCTGAAGTCATATTCGAGTTCGACCCTGGGCTTTTCCTGATTCAGCTTCTTGGCGACGGCAAGTACCTTACTCAGTTGAAAATCGTCGCCAACGGTGACCGTGAGGCGGGCTCCGGTCACTTTATTGGCAAGGGGGCTGGCATAAACAGGTTGGAGCCCCATTGCCTGAGGCGGTTTGGCCTCTTCGACTTTGGCAATCTGATCGAGGCCCTTGATGATCTCCGCACAGCGTTTCACTTCCTCCGCCGTGCCTTGAATGATGACGCTATTGGTTTTCGCATCGAAGGTGATGAGGTTCAACTTATTCTGATAGACTTGTTTCAGCATGGGTACGACAGCGGCAGCATCGACATGAGTCAGTGGAAAGACCTGGCTCGGAACGGCAGGCTTTCTCGACGCCTCTGTGATTGGAGGCTGGCCATGTATTTTGTCAACTCTCACTTCCATCTTGCCCGTGCGACCGAACGGTTCCCAGGGCAGCTCGATGGTTTCAGTGAGCTTGCCTGTGTGGACGATGGACTCCATGTGTGTTTCCGTGATGAACGTCTCCGGCTTCTTCTCTCGGACTTTCGACTGCTGGGCCTTGATTTGCAGGATCACTTCATTGTCCGGTTGGGGTTGCACTTCCACCTCGGCGTTGAAACCGGTGATCCACCAATCGGGGGTGACTTTGCTCGACTTCATAGCTTCAGCTTGACCAGTTTGAATCGAAGCCTTCTGATGAGCATGCACAATCAACCTGGGACTGGTAACGACATCGAACTGCTTCGTTTCGGGGTTCATCACATAGAGGGTGAGCTGTACCAGGTATTGGGGATTGTCCTGTTTGATCGGCGCGACCGGGCTGTTGACAGGGGGTTGCACAACAGGGTTGCTGGCACCTTTCTCCTGGGCCGTGCTGGAAGAAGCCAGCCAGCCGACCGAAAGCAGAAGAGCAAGCAGGCCGACACCAGAGACGAGTTTGAGCTGATTCCACATCATAGCGGTAGCGGTTCCTTTCACGAGAGTGACGACACTGTGACACACGAGTCCGGGCACGAGCGATTCAGCGGCGATCCATGCCGTCGCCGCCCGTGCCGTGGTGCTGATCCAGAGAGCGGGCACCTGAGCCGTTGCCTGCTCGGCAAGCATCAAGCCTAACACTGAAGCAGAAAGAGCAATGCCTCGGCGAGCCAGCCGCTCAGCGAGGAGTTCTCTGCCCCGTTTCAATCGCCCCGACAGGGTGCCGACCGGGAGTTGCAGTTGCCGGGCGACCTGACGGAAGGTGCCACCCTGCAAGTCGCAGAGGATCACCAGCAGCCGATAGGGTCGGGGCAAACGCTGCAATTCCTGATCGAGTACCGAGCGAAGGTCATGACCGGGCAACAAGTCGGCTTGACCTTCAGTACGATTCTGCGCAGCCAGCCGTTCGTGCCGTTGGCGACGCCGGAGCATGGTACGAGACTTGAGGGCGACCCGACAGGCGACGCCATGTAGCCAGGGGCCGACAGCGTCACCAGGGATGATACGTGCAGCCTTCTGAGCAAGCAGGAGGAACGTCGCCTGGAAGGCATCCTCGGCATCGTGCATGGAGCCGATGATTCGCCGGCACACGCCCAGCACCATCGGCCCATGCCGGGTAACGATGGCGGTAAAGGCGGTTTCGTCTCGATCTTCGAGAAATCGTTCCATCAGTTGCCGATCGGTGCGGAGCGGCACGTCGCCCGGCGGCAATCGGGATAGCAGCGTCGAATATCTCGCTGTTGGCATGAGTGCTCCATCAGGTTCTACCAGACGGGTGACATCCTTGTCTATGATGTATTGCCCGACGGAAGGCCGGCGCGCGGGCTGCTCTGGAAAATACTTTACTAATGCAGGATATTGGTTCTTGGTCTTACGACTGTCCGCATGAGCTGTTTGTCGAGAACCCTTCCTTTGTACCAATGGTCAAGATAGGTTACTATCGCAGATCGATATTTAAATAAGGAGAGGAGAGTATGCCCACGCTTCCACAGAACCAGGTCGAGTCGAGTGCTCCTGCCTCAGTCTCTCTCAAATCTCCTGTTCCAGACAGTCGTGATGAGTTCGTGCATGGATCCCAACTGCGGATTGCCCGCACCGCCTTGTTAGTTGCCTCCCTGCTCACGTTCATCCAGGCAGGCGTCGAGTTCTTCACAGCCGAGTCGCAATTTGAATCTACGCTGGAGAGAGAACGGCAACGCCTCGGCGAGAACGTCCAGTTGGATCAGGTCAGGGTAAAGAATGCCCGAGAGAGGTATGTTAGATCAACGAGAGTAAAAGCGTTAATCATCGCCGGCCTGGGAGCGGCACTGTTGATCTTGAACTTGCTGGTCAATCGATTCCCGTTCTTCTGCACACTGGGCGGGCTTATCCTTTTCCTGGGAGCGACCATCACGATGACGTTCTTTGCCTGGTACGGCGATGTGGTCACGTTCATGATGAATAACTGGAGGAGCGTGACCTGGGAACTGGCTATTACCGCCAGCCTAATCATGGGTGTTCAGGCGGCGCTGCAAAACCAACGCCGACGGATTATTCAGGTTAATGAGTTGATGAAAAAACTGGATGATATGATGATGGCTTGATAGCCGGCGATCTGGAAAGGCTCTTCTCTCATACTTGATGAAATGTCATCCACATGTCAGTCAAATTTGGCGATTTTGATGTGGGTAAACCACCGTGTCCATGTCAAGCATAAAGCCGGGCATGAGGCAAAATGGTGTCAAATCGGCAGTTTATTATGCCTACATCCTGACCATCCGATAAGTTGGGTAGTATTCCCTGTGTCAAACCGGCAGAGTGCCTGAACAGCGACAAAAACATCAAGCCGCACCCTCCAGACGGACGTATGATGTGTTTAGACGGTGACCCGCGGACCACTAACACGCGGCGGGCTAGATTAACTGAAAGGCCCGTATCATGAGCATGCCAAAAGGTAAGAAACCGACACGATCCGCCAAAAGCCGCAAGGCTCCTGCTCCTTTGTTTCTGCTGAGCCAGGCCGAGTCGATGGTTCCCCTGGTGACACACATCGCCGAGGACATTCAGGCTCGCTGGCAACGCTTGCTGGAACTCGAAAAGGAACAGATCGATCTCGAACGCCGCAAGCGCGACCTGAGCTGGCCCGAGCGATCCCGCCGATACCAGGTCAGCGATGAGATCACCACGGAGCAAGGCAAGCTCCGCGACTCCGTCCTGGAGCTCGAAGACCTGAACGTGATCCTCGTCGATCCCATTGTTGGCGAGACCGCCTTCCCGACCCAAGTCCAGGGCCGCAAGGCTTACTTCGTCTGGCGTGTGGGTGCCGAGAACGTCAAGTGGTGGTGCTTCGCCAACGAACCGCAGCGAAGGGTGATCCCCGAAAGCTGGCGCAAGGCTGCACCGAGTGTGGAAGTGGAACAGACTGCGTAATTGACTTCGAGATGAGTGCATACACCAAGAGCCTACGGGTTAAACCCGTAGGCTCTTTTGCTATACTGCCTTGTATGATAGCCCGACGCGCTAGCGAGGGGGCGCGTGCAATCGCCAGGTCCACCCTCGCTAGCGCGTCGGGCTGTCATTCAACAGGACTTTTTGCATGCCCCGCATCCATCAACTTGATGCCAACCTCGTGAACCAGATTGCCGCTGGCGAGGTGATTGAACGGCCGGGCAGTGCGCTGAAGGAGATGCTGGAGAACGCCATCGATGCCGGAGCAACGCAGATTGATGTTGAAGTAGAGCAGGGGGGCGTTGAACTAATCCGGGTCGTCGATGATGGCTGTGGCATGGTGCCCGATGATCTGCCACTGGCTCTGTCGAGTCATGCCACCAGCAAGGTACGCTCCGCTGACGACCTCGAGAAGATTCAAACGCTCGGCTTTCGGGGCGAGGCGCTGGCATCCATCGGCTCCGTCGCCCAGGTCATCGTACAGAGCCGTTCGCGTGATCTGGAACAGGGCGCACAACTGGCCTGCGATGGCGGGAATTTCAACCCCATCGAAGTCTGGAACGGTCGGCCTGGCACTCGCATCGAAGTGAGACATCTCTTCTACAACTTGCCCGCCCGGCGGAAGTTCCTGAAGACCATCCCCACTGAAATGGGGCACCTCAGCGAAGCAGTCATCCGGCTCGCCCTGGGCTTCCCCCACGTTGGCATCTCGCTCAAGCACAATGATAAAGATGTTTTCGATGTGCCGGCCAACAGCCCACTCTCTGAGCGCATAACCCGGTTCTTCGGCGAAGAGGTGGGCAACAAGCTCATTGCGGTAGAAGCGGAACAAGGGCCGCTCAAGCTTAAAGGCTACATTGCCGACCCCTCCGTCAACCGGGGCAACAATCGGCTCCAGTACTTCTTCGTCAATGGCCGCTGCATTCGAGATCGTACTCTGCAACACGCCTTGCAGGATGGCATGCATGGCCTGTTGATGGTGGGTCGATACGGCATCGGCTTCCTCTATCTGGAGATGCCGCCGGAACTGGTCGATGTGAATGTGCATCCGAGCAAGGCTGAGGTGCGCTTTCGAGACAGTCAGACGCTGCATCATCTGGTAAGGGCAGCGGTACGCAAGGCCCTGCATGGCTTGCCCATGCACAACACCTTGCAGGCGCCCCCGGCGCAGAACGGCAGTACGGGAGCCTGGCGGTTGCAATCGTCGCCGCCACCGATGAGGCCGCTGTTCCCGGAACCAACACTGCCTGTGGTAGGAAGAGCAGCGTTGCCCGAGTTGCCCCCACCGGTGCGGCCGAGTGAAGGGCAGTTGCCGATCATCAGCACGCCTGCTCCGGTACCTGTGGTTCAGGATAAAGAGGTGCCGGAGCCTTACGTTCCCACTTACGATGGTCCCCGGGCGCTCCAGTTCCACAACAGTTACCTTGTGGTACTCGAAGGTGAAGGGATGCTGGTGATCGATCAGCATGCGCTACATGAACGCATCCTGTATGAACAGCTGAAAGAACGTCTGCGTGCCGGGCAGTTGGAGATACAGCGGCTGCTGGTGCCCGAACCAGTCGATCTGCCTGCGGAGCAACATGCCCTGGCCCTGGCACATCAGGAATCGTTCCGTCAGATCGGTCTGGAGCTGCAACCGTTCGGCGGCACGACGCTGTTGGTGAGCAGTTACCCGGCTATCCTCAAGAACGCCAAGCCTGCACAACTGGTGCGCACCGCTCTCGATCATCTCGTCACCGCTGGCCAAGCACCGAGTGTTGAACTGCTGCTGGATCGGCTGCTCTGCACGATGGCGTGTCATGCCGCTGTCAAAGCAGGGGATAAGCTCACCCCCGCTGAGATGGATGCACTGCTGGCCCAGCGTCATCTTTGCACTGATTCCCACCACTGCCCGCATGGCCGACCGACTTCACTTTACTTCAGCAAGGCGGAGTTGGATAAGCAGTTTGAGCGGGTGTAATGCTAAATCCGTGGCAGGGGTCAGTTGTACTCAACTGACCCTTGCATACCAAAAATGTGTTGCACGTCCCACAAGGGGGAACGGAGCGGCTGTGTTGTTTGTCAACCGTTTTCTTGTTTTCATGCTGCCACCGG
>DAOMFV010000074.1:0-25346 GCA_035430005.1 Gemmatales bacterium | reverse complement strand
AAATCATAGATGAAAGCCTTGGCTCGCTGCGACAGGAACTGCCCACCCGGCTTCTCCTGGTTGTAGTAGAGGGCGTCGTTCGCCCCCTTGCCTCGCATCACTACTTTTCCCTTGGCTTCACTATAGGTAAGTTCATCTGACTTCACATAAGAAGTCAGATTAGCACGCATTTCCACGTTACCATCTGCATTCATCTCATGAAGTGCTGAATCTTTGACCGGGCCTGGCACCGCTGAGATCAGCATCTTTTCACAGGCAATGTACAAGCCTTCTTTGGGCATACGTTTCTCATCCAACGGCATAGCGACATCATCGCCGGGCACATGGAACGTACGAACATTCTTCCAGAATCGCAGGGTACCTTCGCTCTTGCGATATTCCATCTCTTCCTCGAAGATCACCCTTGTCAACTTCAACTGTAGCGGGCTCCCTCCAGGTTTCGCAGCTCCAACATTGGGCTGGCCAGGAGCGGACGCCCCACCCTGGCCCGGCAAATTTCCGAAGCCTGCCATCTGATTCTGTCCTGCACGAACAAGGTTCACCTCTCCCGGCCCGAAGACCTTGATGATTTCCTTATTCTTAGTGCTGTTATCAAACACCACCTGCACACCTTCGATGCGAAGGATATGCCGATCCGGCGTGCCTGGCTTGACTCGCTGCTCGATCACCACCGGATTAACTCGTTGCCCCACTGCCCCTTGGGCAAGTGAATTGCAGATTACACTCTCCAAGGCTACAACCTGATCATTCGGTTGTTTATTGAATGTGTCGTCTTTGCCCGACAGCGACATGGGTTTATCAAGCGTGATCGTCATCGAATGACAGCGGAGATTAATGTCCTGTTTCTGCGCGATGACGCTGCCGGTAAACTCCGCCACTCTGCCACCAAACTTCATTTTGTCGGTCCAGACGAATGTCACTTTCTCAGGTCTTATTCTGATATTGCCCTGAGCATCTTTCAAAGGCTGGCCCGTTGCCGGGTCTCGCTCTTCTATTAGGTCATTGCCCTGAAAGTCTTTATCTGTGGAGAATTGAAATTCGCCCGCCCCATCGATCATGATCATGTTTTCGTTCTGATCGAGATCTATTTGTTGACCTTCAACGTGATACTTTTCATTGTTGATGATCGCCCTGTTGCCAAACAATTTCACACGATACAAGTCGGTGTTGCCCTGTAGGCTCATTTCCAGCCGCTGGCCCTGGATATCGATGCCATTCTGCTTGCCCGGGTCAGGCTTGCGTTCGATATGCACATTCTCCCGAGCTTCGAGGCGTCTGACTACTTGTTGATTCTCGCCGACAAGCAGAATGTCGCCATCAATCTCGGCGGCATGCAGATAGAGCGGCGGACTGTTGGGCGGTGGATTCATGACCTTGGTTTCGGGCTTACCCAGCAGGTTGGGATTTTTGTCGGGAGCCGGGGCAGGAGCATCGAAGCCATCGCCTGACTTCTGCATGGCAAACCCCGCGGGGGCTTCGGTGAAGTTGAGTGTCAATCGCCGGGCAGACGGAATGACGAGCCTGGTGGATAATACCTGCACCTTCTGATCTACCTCAACCCGCTTGAGCTTGGCGTTCAGCCGCTCCGTTCCTTCAACCGGTGCCGGCGTGCCGGCTTGGGGTTTCTCATCGGTTTTCTTTTTGTCAGACACCAGCCAGGCCTTCACCTGCTCGCCCGACATGCGGCCCTGCTTTTCGTGCATCAGCACAGCATTGCCATACAGTTCGATGCGATGTTCTTCGGCGGTACGGTGCCACTGCAACTCTCGCTGCCAACTGGCCAACGTGTAGGGATCTGGATGGGCTATCGAAGGCCGTAATCGAACCTCGCCCGGACCGTTGATCAGAAGGCCACAAGGGTCTTTGTCCTCAGCGTCCGAAGCGGGCAGCAGAATCTTGACAACTCCCTGCGCGATGATGTCATACTCCATCATGCGAGCAACCACTTGATCCTTGCCCCGCAGACGGGCTTCGTGTGCGACATTATCCACAATTAGTTCAATGCCCTCAGCATGCAGGCCGTTGCCCTGCCCATCTTCGTTGGCGGTGATCTTGACCGTCTTGCCTGTAGCAACAGCTTTCTTCAATTCAAACTGTTTGCCACTTTCCTCAACGCCTGCTTGTTTCTCGGTTTTGCTTTTGTTCTTGCTGGGAGGCAACAGTTCCAACACCAGCTTCTCGTCTGCATCCAACTCGTCGTACTGCTGCTTTGGCCCCGCGGGGCCGGCAATCGTCCGATGACGCAGGCCATTTACATTGGTATTGAACGTGGCGACATTGGTAGGAACGTCGTAGGTAAAGGCATCCTTACACCGAATCACCATCGGCTGCGCGGACTGTTGCTGCGTAACAACCACGGGCTTGTCTTCGGGCTTACCCACTGCTCCTCCGAGAATACTGCCATTGAGCTTGAAGAAACTGAACTGCACGTCCCGATCCAACTGAATCGATTTGACCGCACTGATCCCCAGCCCTTCAGGCTTATCACCCTTGGCCTTCGCCTTGGCTGCATCCCCTTCCTTGGGAACCAGTTCATTGGCCAGCTTGATCGTTAGACCGCTGCCGACAAACCGGGCCTCTTCAGGAAAGGCATAGACGACCTGCACTTCGTAGTCGCACCAGACGCGTTTCTGGGCATCGACAAAATCGACCCGCTGCTTACAGTACATGGTAATATCGTCGTTCGGTTCCGGCGTGCCATGATTGTGCGTGAGCTTGATGACATCCCCTTCAATGTGCCCTTCGATAGGTTTGACGTTGGACTTGATCTCAAAGGGGCTCTTGATGGGTTGGTTGAACTTGATGACAGCCACCTTGCCTTGCACTGTGGTAATTTCTTCCCGTGCAGGCAGTTTGCCCTCAGGCGGAATGATCTTGAAGTTCGCCAGGCTCACCTCGGTCAAACGCAGCACGCCATCTTCGAGCGTCCATTCATCAAAAGCCAGCACAGTACGGCTTTCCGGTCTGCCGATTTCGACACTTCGAAAACGATTGAGCTCCGGACATTTTGGCCCAAAAGCTCGTTCCAGGAGCTTGGCGATTTCATGTTTCCGGTTATCACTGTCATCCGGCTTAGGAACGTATGGCCCGGCACTGGCGTTGTAACGGTATTCAGGTGGTAACGGCGGCAGGCCATCATAGTGCCCCAGGAAGTACGAATAGATTTCGTATGCCCCGAAGCAAACTACAAACCCCAGCACCAACAGAAGCAGGCGACGTGGCTTGATCATATCGCTCTCCTCCTAAAGCTGGCCGCCGGGCCAAAGGTTTTGACTCTGCAACACCCATTCGATCGCTTCACGCACCGCTCCGTGCCCCCCAGGCTGGCGAGTAACCAGGTGCGCCGTTTCCATCGCCTCGATGCAGGCATCCGCTGGTGCAATCGCCAACCCCACCTGCTTCATGATCGGTACATCAGCGTTATCATCGCCAACGTAGGCCACGGAACCTGCTTCGACATTCCACTGCTTGAGCAAGCGATGAAACCCTGGCCCCTTCTCAGCATTTCCCTGTTCGATATCATCGATTCCGAGTTCCTTCGCTCGCAAGCTGGTGACGGCACTGGATCGTCCACTCAATAGCCCCAATCGCTTGCCGGCTTTCTGCCAGACTTTGATCGCCGAGCCATCACGAACGTGGAACGATTTAATCTCCTGCCTCGACTCCGTGTAGACAATGTCTCCACTGGTCAGGACGCCATCAACGTCCAGAATCAAGGCGGTGATCATTCGACAGCGGGCAGCTAGGGTCATGGGGCAGTTGTCAGTTGAGAGTGATCAGGCGACGGCTTCGAGTTGTGTGGGTTGCTCTTCTTCCAGCGGCACCAGACCAATGAGGTCGGTGATATCGAGAAGCCCAGCCGGGCGGCCATGTTCATCGACGACCGGCAGTTCACTGATCTTGCGATCCTGAATGATCTCGACCGCTTCCAACAGTCTGGAACTGGTCAGGACCGTGATGGGACTGTGGGTCATCACTTCGGCAATAGGCCGATCAAGGCAATGATCTCGTCGTTCCGTAAAGAGACGGGCAAGGTCACTATCGGTGAAAAGGCCGGCCAGTCGGCCTTGTTCATCCAGCAGCAACACCGCCCCGGTACGTCGGCCACGGAGGTTAGGTTGGCTGAACACCTGTCGCACGGTGTCATGGATGGATGCCGTTCTAATGGCATTACCTTTCCTCATGAGGTGATCGACCTTCATGAGTTTGCGGCCCAGGCTGCCAGCCGGGTGGAACCGAGCGAAGTCCTCGGCCCCAAAATGCTTCATTTCGCTAAGTACAAAGGAAATGGCGTCGCCGACCGCTGCCATTGCCGTGGTGCTGGTACTCGGTGCCAATTTGAGCGGGCAGGCTTCATCGAGCGGCCCAATAACGATGGCCACATCGGCATGACGAGCCAGCGTACTGTTGCCATTGGAGGTCAAGCCTATGACGCCATGAGCCAGGGATCTCAAGCTCGGCAACAGCCGGACAATTTCTTCACTCTCGCCGCTATGGGAAAGAGCGATGACCACATCCTGCGGGGCAACCATGCCCAGGTCGCCGTGCATGGCCTTAGTGGCGTCGAGCAAATAAGCACGGGTACCCGTAGAGTTCAGGGTACCCGTGATCTTTTGAGCGATGTCCGCCGACTTGCCGGTGCCGGTAAGGGCGATGCGGCCGGTACAGCGGTGGATCAGGTCCACTGCCTCAAGGAATTGCTCGTTGAGCCGATCAGCGACCAGCCCCAGGGCAGTCGCTTCAGTACGAACAATTTTGCGAGCGTAGGCCAAACGATCCCACGTTCCCGCATCGGGACAAGAGTGATGTATACGCAAGGGCACGGACTGCCTCCCTGCAGCTTGGGTTTATCCAGATTGACTTATAGTCGCTTTCCCAGTCCGTGCAATGGCAATAGTTGCCCTCACGCTCCGCGTGAGGGAGCGGTAAGTTGCTGACAACACGAGGGCGTTGGAAAACGACAAGTCTCCGCTCCATCACGCGGAGCGTGATAACAACCATCAATTCAAACAGACATGATACAGCAGCCGGTCGTACCTGCTGGACTGCGTATCTTCAAAGGCTTTCACAACAGATTGAGCATAAGCTGCCTGGTAAATAGCCTGCCAGAACTGCTGCATGGGGCCGCTGACATATGAGGTATTACACGCCATGAACCCCGGCAGACAAGGCGTAGCAGCTGACGCTACGGAATGACTTGCTACCAATTGGGATTCGCTAAAACGGCGTGTCATGCGTTCCAACTCCTAGATGTTGGTCAAATGCGAGCGTCAGGGCATTAGCCCGACGTAACTGTGTCGAAACAGACACTTTCACGTCTCTAAGTAATATCCCCCCTATCAGGCCCCTAAGTTGAAACGACCAGACAGCTTGAACAAAATTGGCAGGATAGGTATGGCATACAGGCGGTAAAATCGTTACTCTAGGCAACATAATCAGGCTCTGGCTGGGTACGCTAAGGGAAAGCATACCCAGTTCCCTCCAGCGCTCTGACGAAAAGGAGTTCGAGTATGGTAAACGCTATGACCATGGATCGCACGAGCATGATGGGTGTTTCAGGAATGCCGATGACCGGTACGCCGATGAACTACCCCACCATGCCCGCCTCGATGCCGACCGTGCCAAACATGATGATGGTGCCTCGCTGCACTGTCCGCATGGAAAAGTGCAGCACCGGCGTCAAGATTCACTGCGTCTGCACCGAAGCCATGGCTGTCTCCATGGTGCAGAACCTCTGCTCCATGCAGGCCGGCCAGATGGTGGGTTGCTATGTGACCATGAATGGCCAGACGGTCTGTTGCGTCAACTTCTGCTGCTGTGTTTGTACCATTGAAAAGACCCCGGACGGCGTGTGCATTCACTGCACCACCGGCGACGCTACCTGCTGCCAGGTGGTTCAGTGTTGCGCTGACTGCTGCTGCAACTGCTGCGTCACCGGCTGTGTCTGCTGTGTCACCATGGGTGGCATGCCCGTCTGCTGTGGCCCCTGCGAATCCATGGTCAGCAAGAAGAAGTAATTCATGGCGTTACCTCTCCCCGCCTTTTGAATCACCTCCGGTCATTCGGGGGTGATTTGCTTTTCCATGCAGATCGATTCGCACTCGCTGTTTTCGTAATACGCCGGGATGGTCACGAAGCCGAGATCAACATATAGCTGCCGTGCTTCCTTCATCGTCGGTACCGTATCAAGCTTGATGGACGAATATCCAAGCCTCTTCGCTTCGGCAATGATCGCTTCGGCCAGTTGTCGGCCCAGCTTCTTTCCACGTTGATCAGGTCGAACATAGAGTCGTTTCATTTCCGCTGAATGACGGTCGAATCGACGTAGTCCCACTACTCCGACTGCTACGTCATTCTCCCATGCCAACAGCAGCGACCCATTCCGCAGGGCATACTTACCTGGCAGCTCATCGAGTTCCTGTTGGAAGCCTTGGAAACAGAGGCTAAACCCCAGGCTCTGGGCGTACTCCAGGAACAACTGACACACCAGGTGCATCTCTTCAGCTTGAGCGGCACGAATCATGGGATACATCCTCCCGTCACCCATATAATACGCTAGTGAATTCGACTTGCCCTTTATCACGGAACTTCCATGCGCTGGACTCTTCTCACCATAGCCCTCCTCCTTTCTCTCCTCACTCTGAACGCAGCCCAAAGCCAACCCCCCGAAGACTGGAAAGCCCAGGAAGCGGCCAACCTCAAGAACATTCAGCAGCTCACCACCGACTTCGCCCGGGCCGGTGAATCGTACTTCTCTCCCGATATGAAGCACATCATCTTCCAGGCCGAAGAAAAGGAAAAGAACCCGTTCTACCAGATGTTCATCATGGAACTGGGCACGAAGAAATACTGGAAGGTCAGCCCCGGCATCGGCCGCACTACCTGTGGCTTCTTCCATCCCACCAATGGCACCATCATCTTTGCCAGCGGCCACACCACCAAGACCTTCGAGAAGGAAGCCAAGGAAGAACTTGACCGCCGTGCTGAAGACAAACGCACCGGCCAACGCCGACGCTACCAGTGGGACTTCGACCCGAACATCAAGATCTACTCATCTAACATTGATGGCAGCAACCAGAACCTCGTCACCGATGCTCCTGATTACAACGCCGAGGGCAGCTATTCCCCCGATGGCAAACAGATCGTCTTCTGCTCCAAAAGGGACGGACACCTTAACCTTTACATCATGGACGCTGATGGCAGCAATGTTCGCCAGTTGACGAAAACCAAAGACTGCTACAACGGCGGCCCGTTCTTCTCCCCCGATGGCAAGCGAGTCATCTTCCGCGCTGATCGACAAAAGAAAGATCAACTACAGCTTTACGTCATCAATGCCGATGGCACCGGCGAGCGACAGCTTACCAACAACGATGGCGTCAACTGGTGCCCCTACTGGCATCCCAATGGCACCCACATCATCTATGCCGGGGCTGATCACTCTAATCCTAACGTCAGGCCCAACTATGATCTCTATCTCATGAACGTGGAGACCAAGGCTACCAAACGAGTCACCTTCGCTCCTGGCGCTGATGTCCTCCCTGTCTTCAGCCGGGATGGCAAGAAGCTGATGTGGACCTCTAACCGTGATGGCCGCATGCCCGGCTCGCAAATCTTCCTCGCCGACTTCAATGTCGAGTTGCCCTAGAGTTGCCATCACGCTCCGCGTGATGGTCAGAGTAGATTCGTAGGGCACGCTGTGCGTGCCTCACAACGACAATATCCTGTCCCGATAATCGACCACGGAAAGACTGCAAGCCCTTGAGCGGCACGCACAGCGTGCCCTACGAACCAAACCATCACGCGGAACGTGATGGCAACTATGAGGCGGCCATCGAAAAGGTCATTGACTTAAACCAAGGCACTATCAAGTTCGGCAGCTTCATCGCTGTTGATAAGGTCGATCTTGTCGTTAATAAGGGCGAAGTCTTCGGTCTGCTCGGCCCTAATGGTTCAGGCAAAACCACCCTCATCCGTGCCTTCTGCGGATTGATCCCCTTCGCCACAGGCCACGCCGAGGTTTTCGGTAAGGATGTCAAGAAGGAAGCGGAAGCGATCCGCCGTCAGATCGGCTACATGTCGCAGAAGTTCTCCCTCTACCAGGACCTGACCGCACGGGAGAACATGGACTTCTATACCGGCATCTATGGACTGGGCAAGGAAGAAGCCAGGCTGCGTAAGGATGAGCTCATCGAACTCACCGGCATCGCCCCCTACCTCGACCGCATCGCCGGCAAGCTCTCCGGCGGTTGGAAACAGCGGCTGGCCATGGTTTGTGCGCTGCTCCACAGTCCACGTCTCGTATTTCTTGATGAACCCACAGCCGGTGTTGATCCTGTTGCACGCCGTGATCTGTGGGATTTGCTCTTCCGCCTGGCCGCCCAGGGTATCACTCTTTTCGTCACCACCCACTACATGGACGAAGCCGAGCGCTGCGGACGAGTGGGTTATATCTATCTCGGCAAGATGCTCACGCTCGGTACTCCTGCTGAACTCAAGCAGTTGGAAGCGGTCAATCCCCCCGGCACCAAACGCTGGGAGATCGTCGCTCCCAACAGCAACGCTATCTTCACCACCCTGCGGCGTATGCCCGGCGTTCGTGATGTCACCATGTTCGGCCTCACGCTCCATGCCCAGGTCGATGAGCACCTGCAACCCCGCGACCTCGGCCTCGAAGGCCCCGGCTTCGATGTTCATCCCGCTGAGCCATCGCTCGAAGATGTCTTCGTCACACTCTCTAAACAACAAGACGCGCTTCGTGGCGAAGGCGAACGCAAAGCCGGCGTCAGCTGATGTTCACACCTTCCCAGAAGCTGATAGATTAGCCGTATGCTCCAGTCGCTGCAACGTATTGGCTCGGTCGGTCGCAAGGAACTCATCCACATCTTGCGCGACCCGGCTACGTTGTTCTTCACCCTGATCATCCCCATCGTCGAAATGTTCATGCTGGGGTATGCGATCAACACCAATGTGCGCGATGTGCGCACGGTGCTGTTCGATCAGTGCCGAACACAGGAAAGCAGACAGCTCATTCAGGCCTTTAAGAACACCAACGATGTCAAGATCGTGGCTGAGGTCTTTTCTGATGAGGAGATGCACCGCTGGATCGTTTCGGGCCGGGCACGGGCGGCGATTAAGATTCCTGAGGACTATTCACGCCAACTCCAGGCCGGACAGACCGCACAGGTGCTGGTGAAAGTGGATGGCTCCGAATCGACCACAGCCGGCGAGATCATCAACGTCTCCAACGCTATCGCTTTGAGGGAATCGCTTCTCCATGTTTTGGGCGACAGGCAGCTTCCGGTGGAAAGCCGGCCTCAGGTTCTGTTCAACCCCGATACCCGCTCGGCCAACTTCTTCATCCCCGGTCTGCTCATCGTCATGTGCCAGATGATGGCTGTCACCCTCTCGGCCAACGCTATTGTGCGTGAGAAGGAGTTTGGCACCATCGAACAACTTTTCATGACACCCGTCACTGCCACGGAGCTGATCCTGGGCAAGATGTTTCCTTACATCCTGGTGACCTACGTCGAGTTCTGCATGGTCGCCTTCCTGATGTGGAGCGTGTTCCAGGTTCCGATCAACGGCTGGTTCACCTCGCTTCTGTTTATCTTCCTCCCCTTCCTGCTCTCGATGATCGGCATGGGCCTGGCCATCTCCACCAAAGCATCCACCCGTGAAGCGGCTCAGCAGATGGCGATCGGCACCGTGCTGCCTTCGATCTTTCTGTCGGGTTATGTCTTTCCGTTCGATTCGATGCCCAAGTTCTTCTGGTATCTCGCACAGATCATCCCCACTACATGGATGATCGACGCCTCCCGTGGCATCATCTTGCGCGGCGGCGGCCTGGAGGACCTGCGTACTCACATCATCGTCCTCTGGACGATGGCCATCGTAATCGTCTATCTGGGCGCTTCCAAGTTCAAGAAGCAGTTATGATAAGAATGGGGAGTCTTGTTGATGGAACGGGAGTTGATCAAGCGACTGACTGCTGCCCTCGCTGAGATGCCGCTGATTGATCCTCATACCCACATCAACCCCCATCAGCCTGCTGCTCAGACCATTGATGACCTGTTGGGATATCACTACTACACCGAACTGGCCCATTCGGTGGGCATGCCCCATGCGCCGCTCCATGCATCGTTCGATCCTCTGGAACGGACGAGAACCATTCTCAGACATTCCCAGCACTACGAAAACACCGTGCAATGGTCATGGTTCATCGAACTCTGCCAGACGTTCTTCGGCTGGGAAAGCGACCGTATTGTCGAGAACGATGCAGACTGCCTGCGGAAGAGTGCTCAGGAGAAATGTTCGCAGCCGAACTGGAGTGAGCAGGTACTTAAGCGGAGCAATATCGAAAAAGTGTTCCTCACCAATGACTTCGACGATCCTCTCACCGGCTTTGACAAGTCTCTTTATGTACCCTGCCTTCGTACCGATGACTTGGTTTTCAAATTAAACGAGCCGACCGTTCATCAACGATTATTGAAAGCCACTGGTACCGATGTTGTTGACGCCAAAAGTCTTAACAAGGCTTTAGATCGACTGTTTGTACATTTCAAGAAGAACGGAGCTAAAGCATGTGCGATCTCGTTGCCGCCCCACTTTGAGCCGTCGCCCGTCAGTGATCAAGAGCTAACAGCAGCGATGAAACATAAGGAAACTGAGGTGATAGCCCGTGGCACCTTCTGGCACATCGCCGAACACTGCCGTGAACATCGCCTGCCCTTTGATCTGATGGTCGGCGTCAATCGTCGGGTTTACGAGAATGGCGTCTTTCAAGGGCAGGATCTTTTTGACCAGCGTACGTCACTCATTCAGTACGCCAGGCTCTTCAATGCTTTCCCCACCGTCCCGTTCTGCATCTCGGTACTTTCCAGCAAGCAGAATCAGGAACTGGCCAGCTACAGTTGGATCTTTCCCAATGTGGTGACAAGTGGGCACTGGTGGTATTCAAATGTACCCTGCCTCATCGAACAGGACCTCGCCATGCGATTGCAGGTGGTGCCGATGACCAAGCAGATTGGGTATTACAGTGATGCGTACAAACTGGAGTTCGTGCTGCCCAAGTTCAACATGTACCGGCACATCCTGGCGCGCCTTCTTACTCAACATTATGTGTTTGATCGTCAGTGGAGCGAAGAACGAGCAGTTTCCCTGGGTCAACAACTACTTCGAAGAAATGTCGAAAGTCTATTTATTAATTAGTGAACATAATTACATAATATCGGAGCTTCACAAGTCGAAATTCAGACAAGACCTGACTCCAGCCACCCAATGAAACTGAATGATGCAATGATGCCCGAAACGATTCTTTGAGATCGATTCACAAATTGTAACGACTTTACCGATTAGTTTGCCCTCAAAGTTTAACTAACCGGCAGACTTTCCCCTGTTTCCCATTCCTTCGTTGCTTCCCGCAGATTCCCCAATCGATGCGCATGGTGCCTTGGTGGAGAATTTGACCTGTTTTCTAGTCAGCACTTCGACAGCTTGCGTTGACACCGCTTCTCGGCAACAGTAGACTTATCCGACTGCTTGAGGAATTGCTTGACGCAACTCCAATATCAGCAACATTTTCCGTCATACCATCGGCATAATCGTATAAGCCGATTCGACTGAGAAAGACCTACCAATGATCCACACTCGCTGGGCAGAACCGGTCACCACTTGTGTAAGGCCTCGTGTCGAAGAGGGATATTACAAGTCGGTCATCGAAACCGACCGAGCCCATCGTACACTCACGTTCATGCCGACCGGCTTTGTTTCCACATACGAATATCCGTTAATCGTTTTCCTTCACCGAGAAGGCAACAATGAACAGCAGATCAAGAAACTGATGCCTCACCTGAGTCGGCGAAACTATATTTGCATGGGCCTGCGTGGTACTGTACCAATGTACCGTGAAGATGGACGACAAGGCTTTGGCTGGGACGGTGAAGCAGGGCTTTCCTCAGAATTGGAAGACTATGCCCTGGCCGCCGTTGCTGACTCCTATGATCGCCTTCCGGTCAATGCAAACCGTATCATCCTGGCAGGGGTTGGCGAAGGCGCTGCCCAGGCCTACCGCCTGGCCTTCAGCTTCCCTGACAAGTTTGCAGGCGTCATCGCCCTCAACAGCAGGCTGCCCAAGAACGGCCCGCTCTGGCGACTGAGCCAAACACGCAAGATTCCTGTCTTCATCGGTCATGGCCGAACCAATTTCGAGATTCCACATACCCAGGCCGCTCAGGATCACCGTCTGCTCTACACCGCCGGCATGAACGTCACCTTCCGCAGCTACGAGACCAACGAACGGTTGCATCCCTCCATGATGCATGACATCGATCGCTGGATCATGAAGAAGATCGTCGCCGAAATTGAAGAGTAATCAATACAACAGGTAACGCTTACGAACCTCGATGAATTCCTCGAGGTTCTTTTTGCTTTTAGTCAGCAGTTCTTCCACACCAGCACCTTGCTCGATGGCCTGGAAGATCTCTTCGCTCAATAACAACTCATTGAGACGCTTCGTCTTCCAATGCCTGGGGTAAAGTCGTTTGAGCGTGACAGCTAGCGAGAAGCCAACCCGTACTGGATCGAGCTTCGAACAGTCTTCAATAACGATACTGACACCCTGGCACTGCACCTTGGCAAACTCACTCGACGCCGGAGTGAACCGTGACGGCATGAAACGTACCCCCGGCACCTTTGCCAATTGTAAATCCTGAGCCCAGCGGACAGCATCGACCCATGGCGCCCCGATCAGTTCGAAAGGCCGATCTGTCCCCCGCCCGACGTTTAGGTTCGTCGTTTCCAGCAGCCCGACACCAGGGTACAGCAATGCCGCCTGGAGCGTTCGCATGTTGGGTGACGGGTTGATCCAGACCAGGCCGGTCCTGTCAAACTCATCCTCACGTCGCCAATCTACCATTTTGACAACCGTCAGATCAGCTCCAATCCTTCGTTCAGTGTTGAAGAGCTGAGCCAACTCCCCAACCGTCATGCCATGCCGAACCGGCAGTTTGTGCCAGGCAATAAATGATTCTTTGCCTGCATCAAGCATAGGCCCCTGTACGGCGACCCCTCCAATCGGATTGGGGCGATCCAGCACAATTACCTTGATCTTGTTCTCCGACGCGGCTTCCAGCACTAGTCCCAGCGTGCTGATATAGGTGTAAAACCGAGTGCCAATGTCCTGAATATCGTAGAGCAGTACGTCAATATCTTTGAGCTGTTCTTTCGTAGGTTTGCGTGATTCACCATACAAATTGTAGATGGGCAAACCGGTTTTCTCGTCCTTACTGTCGCTCACTTTCTCGTCGACCACGCCACGAATACCATGTTCCGGTGAAAAGAGGGCCACCAGCTTTACTTTGGGCGCTTGGTAAAGAACATCGATCGTGCTGGTTCCATCACGAGCCACGCCGGTTTGATTTGTCACCAGCCCTACCCGCTTGTTCTCCAGTACCTTGAACCCACTCTTTCGCAACACATCAATCCCCACCTGAACGGGACTGCGTGCCGGTTGAATCGGTAGTTTCCTCGCTACCAGGCTACCGATGCCCCGACGCAACAGCGTTGCATCTCCTCTATCATCAGGATGCACCCGGTTCGTCAGGATGATCACGAAACTCTGGCTGGTCGGATCAATCCAGAGCGAAGTGCCGGTATAGCCGGTATGGCCAAAGCTCAAGCCCACGGGAAAGCGGTCGCCCCGAGGAGCAGAGTAACCGGTATCGATGTCCCAACCGTAGCTACGCATGCCCCCGCCAGGCACATGACGGGACAGAGTCATGAGCCGAACCGTCTCCGGCTTGAGGATCGTTTTGCCTTCATAGTGGCCCAGATTGAGAAGCATCTGAGCGTATTTCATCAAATCACGTGAGGAACTGAACAACCCCGCATGGCCGGCAACTCCATCAAGTTGCCTGGCTCGTGGATCGTGAACTACTCCCCGCAGTAGGCCGTCACCTTCCTTTTCAGTCGGAGCAGAGCGATCTGAAGGAATGGATTGTTTCTTCGATATCCGACGGTACCCCGTCTCCTGTAGCCCCAATGGTTCGAAGATCATCCGCTGTGCGACGGCATCTAGTGGTTGCCCAGTAATCTTCTCAATAATCCTGCCCAGAACGATGTAACCAACGTCTGAATAGATGAAACGAGCCCCTGGCGGAGTTGTCAGCTTTAGACCATCAATCTTTGAATAGGCATGCTCCAAGCCATGCTCATAGTCGTCCTGAGCGTTATCAGGAACAAGGCCGCCAGTATGGAGCAGTAGCTGCTCGATCGTAATATCTATTTTGCCGTTCTGTCCAAAATTCGGTAGATACCAACTGGCCTTGTCGGACACGTTCAGCTTGTCCTCTTCGACCAGTTTCATGATGCAAGTAGCGGTAACAATGGGTTTGGTCAGCGACGCCATGTCGAAGATGGTGTCTTGCGTCATTTTCTCAGGTTGTGGAACGAGAGCCTTCTGGCCGTACGCTTCATGAAGGAGAATCTTGCCTTGCTGGGCTACCAGCACAACAGCCCCGGGCAACTGCTTGGCAGCGATCGCCTTCTGCACCAATTCCGCTACTTCCTGCTTCCACGGCACATCGGTCTGAGCGCTGGCTGCCAACACGATCAGAAGGCACAAGGCCACCCCAATCTTCACGCCAATTGCTCGCTTCCAGAACGCCATGCTCAATAACTCGCCTTGTAGGAAATCACCGCTACGCTACCCTATCTAACTCACGGATGAATTGCCAACAGAACGTAAGGAATCCCTGGCATGCTACTGGCTGACTCTGGCTTCTCGCAACTGGTTGATCTGCTCCTTCACCTTGATAAGCATCTCAACGATTGGGCGACAACGCTGGGCCCCTGGCTTTATATCGTAGTCTTCGCCATCATCTTTTGTGAAACAGGCCTCGTCGTCACGCCGTTTCTTCCCGGCGATTCGTTGCTCTTTGCCCTGGGGGCGCTCGCCGCCACCGATGGCTCGACACTCGATGTCCGCCTTCTCATCGTACTCATGATCATCGCTGCCATCCTCGGTGATGCTGTAAATTACGCCGTTGGCCACTATTTCGGGCCAAAGGTCTTTCGTTGGGAAAATTCCTGGCTGCTGAATAAGAAACATCTTCTTTACGCGCAGGACTTTTATCAGCGATGGGGAAGCTGGACGATCTTTCTCTGCCGCTTCGCCCCTATTGTACGTACCTTCGGCCCGTTCGTGGCGGGCATCGGCAAAATGCAATATCGTAAGTTTGCCGTGTTCAATGTTACTGGTGCTATCGCCTGGGTCGCCAGTATGACTCTCGTGGGCTACTGGTTTGGCAACCTACAGAAGGTGAAGGATAACTTCTCACTGGTCATCATCGGCATTGTGATCATTTCGGTGTTACCGATGTTCTTCATGGTCATCGCTGAATGGCAGCGAGCGCGGGTGTTGAAAAGCCAGCAGCCACCAGTTGGCGGCCAGGAAGGTAAAACCATTCTTTGAACCTTCTGCGATCATCTGCGGAATCTGCGTTTAAGAATACGAAACGCAGATTACACAGATTGACGCAGAAACGAAACAACCCCTGGAACAAGTCCAGGGGTTGTTGTTTGATCCACTGAAAAGAATCAGCTTACTTCTTGGCGTCGATCTTCTCGACGGCCAACATCTTCTTACCATCTTTTTCGGTCACCTTGCCGACTACTTTGGCTTCAGTGCTGCCCTGGCAATAGTCCTTGTGGAACTTCTTGTTGCTGGCACTGTCAAAGTAGTATAGCACTTCCTTGTCTTTTTCCTTCACTACCACCACGGTGGCACAGGCCTTTTCCTTGCCCAGTTCGCACTTGGCACAGCAGACCTTGCCGTCCAAAGTGACTTCTTCAGCAGCACTCATGAATCCTACGCAAGCCAACAGGCAAACAAGGGTCAATGCGTATCGCATGGTTTTCTCCTTTGAGGATATCCAAAGCCCATTGTCTTCATGAAATGAAGACAACGGTGGCATTATAGGCAGAGTCGACAGTCTCACCAAGCCAAGCCTGATCTTACTTGTAGCTATCATGGCAGGCCTTGCAATTAGTGGCCTTATTCAGCTTGGCCTGCCAGCCGGCATCACCAGATTTAGCAGCCTTGGCTGCTTCCACCATGGCTTCGCCCATCTTCTTGTATTCATCAGCGTCGCCCTTCTTGGCCTTGTTCAGGGGCATCGAAGAATAGAGATCAACCAGCTTGGCCTTCTCTTCATCACTGGCTTTGCCGCTCTTGACCTTGGCCAGCAGGCTGTTTTGATTACCGCCATGAGCCGCTTTCATGATTTGCTTAGTGGTGTATTTGGCATCTTCCACAGCAAAGCCCAAGGCTGTACCCGCTACAGCCAGTACCACTGCCAACCCTACCAAAGTGCGACGCATGCTAACTCCTCGGAAATCAGGAATTCATAAGACAATCACAGGCCACGCCCATGACTGAATCAGACGTTACCATGCCATTCTACAGCGGTCAAGTAGCTGGATGACAACAAAATGGAAGTATTATCGCCAGGCACCCATTTCCTTTCATTAGAGCATCAAGCTCGTCTGCGAAAATATGTCGTCTATGTGCCAACATCGGGGAAACCTCCCTACCCTCTCGTGCTGGCATTTCATGGCGCAGGCGGGACGGCACGCACTATACTCCATCATAGCCGATGGCTGCATCATTCTGATCTAAACGGCTTCGTAGTCGTAGCTCCTCAGGGAACAACACCAAATCTAGATGAAAAGCCTTCATTTCGCCTTAACCCTCAGCTATGGAACCTCGGCAGCCCCGGGCTTTCCAGCATGATTCACCACTCTGATGATGTGGGCTTCGTTCAAGCCATATTAGATACAATGCCGAAGCATCTCGATATTAATCCTAACCGTATTTATGCAACAGGCTTTTCAAATGGGGCCGGCCTGACCTTCCGCCTGGCTGGCGAAATAGGCAACCGGTTGGCAGCAATCAGCCCTGTGGCCGGGCTACCCACCAGTCAAATGAATAAGCCCCCCCGCCCCATCCCTACCTGGTGTTTCTACAGCTCCCTCGATCCCCTCGTTCCCTGGAATGGAGGCGAAGTCACTTCCCCCTGGACGGGTAAGTCCGCCGAGAGACCACCGGTCCTCGAACTCATCGAACGATGGAGCATGGAGAGCGGCTTCCCGGCAAATCATCAGATCATTCAAAAGACCAACGGCCTTGAAGAAGTGCAACTCGGCAAAACCTCCGGTGCCGAGATGCGCTACACCAAGATCAACGGCCTCGGTCACCATTGGCCCGGCGGCAAAGACGTGGGCGTCCCCCTCGAACTCCTCGGCCCACGCATCAAGACGATTGACGCCACTGAGAAGATCTGGGCTTTTTTTGAGAGGTACAGCCTCCAGAAGTAACCATTGGCCACAATTCAATAGCTTTCAACATCGCTAATGCTATGCTTGATGCAGGAAATATCGCCTATCACCAGAACCTGGCCGTGATCTCTTATGACCATGGATGTCGTTGCCCCATTGGCTGCACAGGAACCGTCGCAAGCGACGCTGCCATTACCTTTGTTATTGAGCAACGCCAGTGCCGCGGTTGTACAGCTTGACCCGCAGGGGCGAGTGCAACTCTGGAACCAGGCTGCCGAAAAGCTTTTCGGCTGGCGCTGCGATGAAGTGTTAGGCAAGCCCTCGCCCAGTGTGCCCAACCATCTCTGGGAAGATAACCAGGCTTGGTTCTTGCGCTGCCTCGGCGGCCAAACGATGTCGGGTATTCAGCTTCAGCGACGACGCAAGGATGGCTCCACCATCAATGTGCATGCCTGGGCCTGGCCGGTACGCAATCAGCACGGCCTGCTCCTGGGCGTCATGAAGATGTTCTTCCCGGTAGGCGAGCGGGCAAAGGAGCAGGAGACAACTGCCAACCAGAGCCTGATCCAGAAGACCGAGCAGGCCCAACGCTTTCACAGCGCTATCGTTAGCCTGAGCAAGACAGACTATCCAAGCCTCGAATCTGCTCTCCATACTTTGACAACCGTGGCGAGCCAGACGCTGAACGTCGAACGAGTCAGCATCTGGCTCTTTAACGAAGCCCGCAACGCCATCCATTGCGCCTGTCTCTACGAGCGCAGTCATGATCGCTTTAGTAGCGGCACGGTCTTCACCGCCGAGAACTTTCCCCGCTACTTCGAGAGCCTCGAAAAATGCAGAACGATTGCCGCCTCTCAGGCCCGGACTGATCACCGTACCAGCGAATATCGTGAAGCGTACCTCGAACCACTCGGCATCACCTCAATGCTCGACGTCCCCGTCCGCCTGCATGGCCACGAGATCGGCATCGTCTGCCATGAGCACGTTGGCTCAGTACGCGATTGGACTCTTGAGGAACAAGGGTTCGCCGCTGCCATCGCCGATTTCGTCTCACTCTCTTACGAAAACCAGGAGCATGCCAAAGCAGAGCGGGACTTGCGGCAGAGTCAGGCAACCTTGCACTCATTCGTTGAAAGTACTACCGCGCGCATGGGATTGGCACACATCACTCCCAACAACGATCTGCAAATCGTCTGGTGCAACTCAGCGATCCTCGCTGCCTGGCCAAGTCTTCAAGTGGGACGATTACTTTCAGAATGCAACCTTGAACCCGAACTCATCAGGTTATGGAGTCAGGCTGCTCAGGAAGCCCTCAACGGCCAGCATGCTGTCCGCTTCGATATCCGTGAAGCCAGGACCGGATGCTGGCTGGAGTTCTGCCTGACCCCTGTCGAGCATCACAGTGGACACCTCGAACGCCGCATCAGCTTCATTATCGAAGATAAAACTGATTACCGTAAGGCCGTGGACGAGCTCTATTATCGTGAACAACTTCTGGCAGCCGTCATCAATGGTTCTCCGGTAGGCATCCAGGTCTTCGATCAGTCGGGTACCCTTCGCCGTCAGAATCCAGCAATGCAGCAACTGGCGGGCAAACTGAATGTCCCCAACGAAGTCGGCGAATTCAATATCCTGCAAACCGATCAGGCAATCACACCCGATGATCGTCATATGGCCGAACAGGCGTTGTCCGGCGAGATCATCGAACAGCCCAAACGAGTTATCAACGTCGATGCAGGGCATAATGGCCCCCTTGTGATGGACACTATCTACTACCCAGTCAAAGGGCAGCACTCCGATACTGCCGGGCTCGCTTGTTTCCATCGTGATGTCAGCGAACGGTACCGCTTTGAAGATCAACTGCAGCAAACCCAGCGTCTGGAAAGCCTCGGGCTGCTGGCAGGCACCATCGCTCATGACTTCAACGGTTTGCTCACCGCCATCTATGGGTTCATTGATCTGGCACAGGAAGAACTGCCTACCACTCACATGGCCCGCACCTATCTGCAATCAGGTCTCCAAGCTGCCATGCGGGCCACTGACCTGACACAGCAACTACTCGCATACGCAGGGAGAGGCAAACGAGAGATCAAGCCCTTCGACCTCTCCGTTCTTGTGCTCGAAGTCACCGAATTGCTCCGCAGCATGCTCAAGCAGCATGGTACCCTTCAGATGAACTTGTCTCCCTCCCTACCCGACATCACAGGCGATTCAACCCAAATCCGACAACTCGTGATGAACCTGATTAGCAACGCCGCCGAATCGCATGCTAGTGACCGTGGGGTCGTCAACATCAAGACCGATGTGGTCAACCTTCTTGAAAATGACCTGGCTCGCTGTCAGGTCGCTGCCACTGATGCGGTTCCCGGCCCCTATGTAATACTCCAGGTCAGCGATCAGGGCAGCGGTATTCCCCCACAAGTGCTCAAACGCATCTTCGATCCCTTCTTTACCACCAAAACCAAAGGACGCGGACTGGGCCTGGCTGCCATCGTCGGCATCATCCGTGGCCACAAAGCTGCCCTGATGGTGGAAACTCACATCGGCAAAGGCACCATGTTCTCCGTCTATCTCCCCGTCGTCAGTCTATCTTGACCAGTTCGCCATCGTTGTTCTTAACATTTGTGCCATCCGGCCAAACTCACATTGCACAAAAAGGCAAGAGTCACTACTCTCCGCCGTCCTTGACCAGTCATCAGGCCCCGACAGCCGGATGATGCATGTGACGATGGATTGTCACATCGGTGGTCAGGATAGCGAATGAGCAAGGATGCTCGTCGCGGCTCAAGACGCAAGGATGCACTATGTACCGTCCCCGTACATGGGCATGGGTGATTGCCTGTAGCCTGCTCGGCTCCGCGGCATGCATTACCCTGGCTCAAGATTCTACTCCTAATCGATTTTCCGCCGCCGAATCCACCCTCCGCCAGGCACGTCAACTTCTGGATCAGAACGAAGTTACAAACGCCATCATACTTCTAGAATCGCAGCTCGCAACGGGAGCCAAAGATCCGAAGTATGTAACGACCATCTCGGAAGCTTATCGCCGACAGTTTGATCGCCTGCAGCGGGAAGGCAAGGTGCCCCAGGCCTCGCAGGTCTGGACGAAACTCGTCAAACTCCAGCCAGATCTGGCCAAGTTGCCAGCGATTGCAACCAGCACACCCAGTAGCGTCAGTACGACCGTACGACAAACACCGCCGGCCCCTGCCGTCACGCCCGATGCCATGAAGGCCGCCGATGATGCCTACCAACAACGTAATTATGCCCAGGCTTGCCAGTGCTTCGAGAAAGTACAGGCACAGGGGGTTGCCCTATCGAACGAAACCCGGGAACGCTTCGCCTACTGCAAGCTATACCAGGTGGCTGTTCAACTCAACGCTCTTCAAGGCCAGCTTGGTTCAGAACGGCCTCAGCTCGAACGGGAAGTACGTACCGCCCTGGAACTCGCTCCGCGTCTTGAGTTCGGCAAAGAATTGCTGAGCCGCCTTCAAAATACTCCGTCGAAACCTGCTACCACTGCTATCAAGCATCTGGAAGAAAAGGATAAGGGCTGGTCCATCTGTGAATCTGCTCACTTCCGTGTCTACCACAATGATCCCAAGCTGGGTGAGCAAGTCGCGCAGATCGCTGAAGCCACCCGTGCCGCTGTTGCCCGCAAATGGCTCGGCCAGGATGTCGAATGGGAACAACCCGCCCAGATCTATGTACACCCGACCGCTGAGAGTTATCACCGCCAATCAGGCATGCCCACCACTGCCCCCGGCCATTCCGATTACGATGTCAACAGCGATGCATCGATCATTCACTATCGCCGTGTCTTTGTCCGTGCCGATCACCCTCACATGCTCACGGCGATTCTGCCCCATGAAGTGACCCACATCGTCCTCAACGGACAATTCGGCCGCAAGCTGCTTCCCAGATGGGCCGATGAAGGCATGGCCGTTCTATCCGAACCCTACAGCCGAATTGAACTGCATCTGAACCCGCTCCCCGAAACTTATCGGCAAGGACAGGCCTTCACCGTGCAGGAACTCATGACCGGCGACGAGTATCCCAAAGACCGCGCCAAGATGGCAAGCTTCTATGGTCAAAGCGTTTGCCTGGTCGAATATCTCTGCACCCTGAAAGGCCCGCAAGGCTTCGTTGCCTTCATGCGAGACGCCAACCGGGAAGGCGAAGCCGCCGCCATTCAGCGGAACTATGGCTTCTCCCTCACCGAACTTGAAACCAGGCTGCAACAGTGGATCGTCGCCCAGCGCATGCCCACCCTGATGGGACAATCCGGTCGGTAGTGAAGAGTTGCCCTCACGCGGAGCGTGAGGGCAACTCTGAAGTCTACTTCAAGAAGTGCCAGGCAAAGTAGCCCGTCGCCACGATCCAGACATAGACCCCGAACACCCACAACTTCGCCCGCTTCACCAGGCCGATGAGCGGCGTGATGGTTAGATAGGCCACAATGGCACTGACCAGCGTTGCCACGATGGTCTTAAGAAGAAACTCGCTCGTCAGCCATTCGCTGCGATGCTCATCTTTGAGCGCCTTCCAGATGCCACTGCCTCCCAGTCCTAAACTGGCAACAACCGACATCATGAAACTGAACCGCACAGCCCAGGATCGCTCCAGACCGACCAACAACGCTACCGCCAACGTCGATCCACTGCGGCTTAGCCCCCGCATCACTGCCGCACAGCCCTGAGCTACCCCCATCGCCAGCGCCTGCCACCACTTCATCGTCGGGCCAGTCGTGGTGCCCGGCTTGAGGTAACCAGTAATGATCAGCACTGCCCCCAGGATGATGAAGTTGAACGCTACCATGCCTGGTTGCTTAAAACTCTTCTTAATCTCTTCGCTCTTATAAAGCACTGTCAATGCTGCCGGCAACGAAGCGATACCAACCAACACCATCAAATAGAACAACTGCCGTATCGTGCTAGGCCACGTTTCTGACGTTTCGCCCGGCATGTCCTTCACCAGAATGTGACTGAACGAATGCCTGATCTCTTTCCAGAAGTAGAGCAGCACCGCCAGCAGCGTTCCCAGGTGCAGCACGCCATCAAAGAAGATTTCCTTGGCATCGTTAGGAGCTGCATTCGGGTCGAAAATACTCTGGAACAACACCAGATGCCCGGAACTGGAAACCGGAAGAAATTCGGTCACACCCTGCACGATACCCAGAAAGATGGCTTCCAGCCACGACATGCACTTACTCCTTACGTTAACTGGGAGGGCGAGGCTCCTGCCGAGCTTTCATCATAAAAGAAAACAGCTCGGCAGGAACCTCGCCCTCCCAAATCACACCACTAGCCGCATGATCTTTCGGGTACCCACACGCAATAGTAACCCTTCGCTGGGAATGGCCAACTTCGCCTGGAAGTCTGTCACTTTCGTCTTCTCAGCCCCGTAAGTGACCCCGCCCTGTTCAATCAGGCGACGAGCTTCGCCGTTACTCTTGGCGAAACCAGCGAGCACCATCGCCCTCACGACGCCGATGGCACCGTCTTGCACATCGACTGTCGGCACCTGCAGCGTCTCGATCTCTGTTGGATCCTGTCGCTGTGAGAACCGTTTCCCCCACTCAGCCTGAGCTTCAAGAGCGCCAGCCTCACCGTAATAGAATCCAACGATGTCCCGTGCCAGGGTCTTCTTGGCTACCATCGGATGAGTCGCAGCGTCGATCAATTGCTTGATTTCCGGCTCCGGGCGATCTGAGAGGAGCTTGAACCATTCACCCATCAATGCATCGGGGATCGACATCGTCTTGGCAAACTGTTCATAAGCCGGCTCACCAACACCGACATAGTTTTTGAGGCTCTTCCCCATACGCCGTTCGCCATCGAGACCACGCAGAATGGGCAGCGTCAAACAGACCTGTGGCTCCTGCCCCGCATCACTTTGTAGATGACGGCCCATCATCAAGTTGAAGAGCTGCTCGGTGCCGCCCAGTTCCACATCAGCCTTGATCTCGACACTGTCCTGACCCTGCATTAGGGGGTAGAGACATTCATGCAGGTAGATCGGCATCTGTGCCTTGTATCGTTTGGAAAAGTCATCCCGTTCGAGCATTCGTTGCACGGTGATCTTGCTGGTCAGGCTGAGTACATCCAGGAACCGGTTCTTGCTGAACCATTCACCATTGTAGCGTACTTCCGCCTTGCTGGTGTCGATGATCTTGCCGACTTGTTTCAAATAATCGATGGCGTTAGCTTCGACCTGCTCTTCGGTCAGCTTGGCCCGGCTCTGATCACGCCCACTGGGGTCGCCGACGAGAGCCGTGTAGTTGCCAATGATTAACACCGCCTGATGGCCCAGTTGCTGAAACTGACGAAGCTTGCGCAGTGGCACCGTATGCCCCAGATGCACATCAATTCCCGTCGGATCAATGCCATACTTCACGCGCAGTGGCTTGCCCGTAGCAATGCTCCGTTGCAGCTTCTTCGTGAACTCATCGCTGGGCGTGATCTGATCAGCGCCTCGGCTGAGAATGACCAACTGTTCTTCAAGAGGACGCATACCCTGAACCATCACTAGAAGATCGAAGTAGTAAACATAGAGGTTAGAAGCAGGGTTGGCTCTCTACCCTTGTTCACGAGAACATGCTCGACGTTCCCAATGCTGGAAAGGCGTTCTCGAAATGTTCGATGATCGGCTCTGTCGCTCCACTCGGCCAGGCGAGTACGACGACATCAAACCGGGCCAGCACATTCTGCACCCGGTAGCGTTTCATGAATGCACTCGCCAGGCGGGTCAGCCGTTCCTGCTTCACTTGATCGACTGAAAGCTTCGCTGATTCAGCATCTTTACGAGACGTGGAACGGACTTCAACAAAGACCAGTGACTCCCCTTGCCGAGTGACCAGATCGATCTCCCCGACCGGACACGTCCAGTTTCGAGTGAGAATGCGATGCCCCTTTCGTATTAAGAATTGCTCCGCTGAACGTTCTGAACGCCGGCCAAACCAGCGACGCCACCAGGGTTGTTGAGGAGAAGGCATAGCCATTTCCAGTTTCGCACCATCGAGCATTGCTGCCTGAGAATAGCTTGCCCATCCTGATTTTCCATGAAATTCCCCGGCCCAACCCTGTTACAATGTCCTACGAGTGGGCTTGTAATAAATTAACACCAACTCCTATTTGGAAACTGAAGATGTTCCGTTCACTGTCGATTGCCCTAGCTTTTCTGTTCGTCTGCTCGCCGTGCGCCTCGGCACAAACGCTCACCACCAAAGACCTCGACGCCCGTATCGAAAAGCAGCTTTTTGAAGTACTCACCCTGGGCACCGACATTTACAATCGTGGCAGTCATGATGCATGTTTTCGGCTTTATCAGGGCAGTTTGATGAGCATCGCAGGGTTTCTCGACCATCGCCCCGATCAGGCACTCATGATCAACAAGGCACTCAAAGCCACTGATCAGATGACCAATGTTAATGAACGTGCCTTTGCCCTGCGAACGGCAATCGACGATCTTCGGGCAGCTATCAAGCCGTCGCTAGTGGGACAGCAGGCGCGGCCCCAGCCGGCACGACCATCCCTTTGGGACCGCCTGGGAGGCGAAGGGACCATTACCCTCGTGGTCGAAGAACTCGTGATAAGATCGATGAAAAACCCCCGCATCAATTTCACCCGCCGTGGTACCGGAAACCAGTGGGAAGCCAATCCTGAGAATGTCAGCAAGGTCAAACGGCAGTTTATCCTCTGGATCAGTTCCGTATCGGGCGGCCCGCTCAAGTACGAAAAGAAAGACATGAAATCGGTTCATGAGAAGATGCAGATCACCTCTGCCGAATTCGATGCCTTTGTCATTGAACTAAAGGGGGCGCTCGACAAATACTTTGTATCCCCTGCCGAAGTCAACGAACTGGTCGCTCAGGTAGAGGCACTAAAAAAAGATATCGCTGATAGCAACGTCGTCATCAAACCACTTTGGGATCGCCTCGGCGGTGAACCTGCGATTACGCTGGTGGTCGACGACTTCGTGACCTGGAACGCGGACGAGGATCCGATGCCGAT
>DAOMFV010000073.1:0-25694 GCA_035430005.1 Gemmatales bacterium | reverse complement strand
CGAGGGTGGACCTTGCGATTGCACGCGCCCCCTCGCTTGCGCTTCAGGCTGCCATAGGGACAAGCTCTCATCATAACTAAATCACACGACTAATTGAAAGAAGACGACCATGACCATGCAGCGACGGGAGTTTTTGAGTGCAGCGGCTTTGGGCATCAGTGGCGTTTCCGCCGGGGTGATCCAGGCTGTGGAGCCGAAAGGAGAACCTTGGTTCAAAATCTCGCTGGCCCAGTGGTCGCTCAACCGGGCGCTGTTTGGCAAGAAGATTCAGGCCATCGACTTCCCCCGTATCGCCAAGGAAGAGTATGGCATCCATGCGGTGGAGTATGTCAACCAGTTCTACATGGACAAGAAGAATGATGATGCCTACTTGAAAGAACTGCACAAACGCTGTACTGATCTGGGTGTAAAGAGTGTGCTCATCATGTGCGACGATGAAGGGGCGCTGGGTGATCCCGATAGCACAGCGCAAGAGAAGGCAGTCAAGAATCACTACCGATGGGTCGAATGGGCGAAGTATCTTGGTTGCCATTCGATTCGGGTAAACGCCGAGACAGGGGGCAAAGGTAGCTTTGAAGAGTGTCAGAAGCGGGCTGCCAATGGATTGTCGATGCTTACCGAGTTTGGCGTCAAGCTTGGCATCAACATCATCGTTGAGAATCACGGCGGTTTGTCGTCCAATGGCAAGTGGCTGAGCGGCGTAATGAAGATGGTCAACAGCCGTTACTGCGGCACGCTGCCCGATTTTGGCAACTTCTACGAATATGACCGCTATAAGGGTGTCGAAGACATGATGCCCTATGCCAAAGGGGTTAGTGCCAAGTCGCATGACTTCGACGCTGAGGGTAATGATTCGCTGGTCGATTACGCCCGTATGTTGAAGATCGTCAAGGCAGCGGGCTACCGTGGGTACCTGGGTATCGAATATGAAGGCGAGAAACTTCCGGAGCCTGAGGGCATCCGGGCGACGAAGAAGCTCCTCGAACGGTTGAACGGATAATTGATTTGACAGCCCGACGCGCCAGCGAGGGTGGACCTCGCGATTGTACGCGCCCCCTCGCTAGCGCGTCGGGCTGTCATCATACTGGAGAAATGATGCAGCTCGGTTTCGTCAGCGCTATCCTTGCTGAGCAGACGCTTGAGCAGGTCTTTGCCATTGCCCAGAAATTGGGCTATGGCTGTGTCGAACTCATGTGCTGGCCGCCGGGCAAGGCTCATCGTCGCTATGCCGGGGTGACCCATGTCGATGTGGATCAATTCACCAGCATCGATGCCCAGGCCGTGCTCGCTCTCAGCAAGAAATACAATGTCAGCATTTCCGGGCTGGGGTATTATCCTAATCCGCTCGATCCCGATCTGGAAGCTCGGGAAGTCGTCGTGCAGCATCTGATGAAGGTCATCTCGGCGGCGAAACTGCTGGGGGTGGATATCGTCAACACCTTTATTGGACGGGATTGGAAGCTGCCCATCGAAGAGCAATGGAGCACGATGAAGACCGTCTGGCGGCGAATTGTTGACCATGCGGATCAGCAGGGTGTCCGGATCGCCATCGAGAACTGCCCGATGATCTTCGGCAAGAACGAGTGGCCGGGCGGCAAGAACCTGGCGAACACCCCGGCAACATGGCGGAAGCTGTTCGCGGAGTTCCCGCAACTGGGGCTGAACTACGATCCTTCGCACCTGGTCTGGCAGATGATCGATATCCCCCGCAGCATCAGGGAGTTTGGCAACAAGATCATCCACGTGCATGCCAAAGATGCCCGCATCGATCAGGATGACCTCTATGAACAGGGAGTCATGGGGCATCAATGGCATACGCCCAAGCTGCCGGGCATGGGCGATGTCAACTGGGGTTCGTTCTTCGGCGCGCTGACCGATGCCGGGTTCAATGGAGCGGTCTGTGTGGAAGTGGAAGACCGCATGTTCGAGAAGTCGGCGGCGGATCGGGAACGATCGCTGGTGATCAGCAAGCGGTTTCTGGATCAGTATGTAGCGTAATCAATGGCAGCCCGACGCGCTAGCGAGGGAGCATGGTGCAATCGCTTGCACGCGTCCCCTCACTAGCGCGTCGGGCTGTCATCCTACAAAGGTGCTGGCAAATCACGTTGGCTGAAGCGCCAGAGGGCGAAGGCGTAGCCCAGCCCGGCGACGCCGAGCATCACCGCCAGGGCATTCACCTGGAGCCCAGCGACGGGCAGCGTCCACTGGTTCTTCAGAATGGCGTACTGTGGTTGAAAGTAGTAGTGAATAGCTATCGGACGCCAGGGGCCGAGCGTATCCCACAACTGGCCGAGCAGGTTCAAGATCGACATGGCCAGGATGATGCCGAAGGTCCAGGCCAGCACCCGCCAGCGCGACCGGCCCATCGAGGAGATGGCATAGGTGATGCCCGACATGGCGAAGGCAAAGGCGATGGCGAGCAGGACACCTCGCAGGTAGGGTACCAGGTCGATGTTAGGCAGTGGAACGAGGATGGTGCCAAGATACGTTCCCAGCAGCATGCAGAAAGCCAGCGTAGGAATGGTCACGAGATCCACCATGAAATTGGTGGTAATGATCTTCCAGCGTGGAATGGGCTGCGAGACGAGTAGTTCCATGGTGCCCCGCTCGATTTCACCGGAGATGGCGCTGGCGCCGCGGCCCAACGCCCAGATCATCAAGATGGTTTGCGGCAGCGGATGCACATAGCCCACGCTGAGGAGGTCGCTGGTTTTCGAGAGGTTGACCGATTCGCCTCCGAGGATCGCCTGGAAGAGTTTGCCCGATCCTTCGAAGAGGATTTGGAACAAGTCATTGTACGGTATCTTCTTCAGGATGGCGGGAATCACCTCGTTAGTGAAGCGATCGGTGATCTTCACCCAGAAGCCTTCGAAGAGGGTTAAGAGGAACGCGGCACCGAGCAAAGGCCAGCGAAGATCACGCAGTATTTTCAGGAACAGGGTCAGGCTCATGAAGAGACAACCTCCGTGTCGTTGGCGTGGTACCTCTGATAGATGCGACTGAGGCCTTCGGGTTCGATGCTTAGCTCATTGACCTGATTGTTCGCCAGCCATTCGAGGGTTGGTTGCAGTTCGCCATCGATGTAGAGCAGCCAGTTGAGCTGGTTTCGCTCAGCGATCACTCGTGGGGGCAGGGGGGCTGTCGGCTCCTTCTGGAACTGAACCTTGACCCGCCGCCTGGCGCGTATATCGTCGAGGGACTGCAGATGCACCAGCTTGCCCAGTCTGAGGATGCCGACCCGATGGCAGACCGCTTCGACTTCGTGCAGCACGTGGGAGGAGAAGAGAATAGTCTGGCCACGATCACGAGCTTCCCTGATCTGATCGAGGAGTTCATCCCGCATCGTCGGATCAAGAGTATTGGTCGGTTCATCGAGGATGGCCAGCGGGGTGCGGGCCAGGATGACCGCCATCAGGGCGATCTTCCGCTTCATGCCGCTGGAGAGTTGCGAGAGGGGTCTGGCAATATCGATGTTGAAGCGTTTGCTGAGCTTTTCCACGTCGCCGGCAATGGGTTGGCCACGCAGGCCGGCGAGGAAGTTGAGCAACTGGATGCCAGTCAGATTATCGTAGAGTCGCAGTTCGCCGGGCAGGTAGGAGACGAGCTTGCGGACGGCGACACTATCGTTCCAGCAGTCATGGCCCTGAATCTGAGCGGTGCCGGCACTGGGGCGAAGCATGCCGAGCATGATGCGGATGGCGGTGGACTTGCCCGAACCATTGGGGCCCAGGAGGCCGAAGACTTCGCCCGGCGGGATGGTGAGATCGAGATGATCGAGAGCGCGAAAGTGGCCATAGTCTTTGGTGAGGCCTGTAGCATGCACGAGCGGGGTGGGGGGCATGGGCTTACTTGACCTTATGTTCAGTGAGAAGTTCATGATATGGAAGGGATGACAGCCCGACGCGCGAGCGTGGGTGGACCTCGCGATTGCACGCGCCCCCTCGCTTGCGCGTCGGGCTGTCATTGCTGTCAAGGGTTGGCCTTGCCCATCTTCGCAACTCTGGGCATAATGCGTGCTACACCCCGTTGGCCAAGGATGGTTCATGAGTTCACAGCCTAAATATTATCCTCTCGTCCTCACCGCTTTGGCGCAAAGTTATGCGTCGCCGGGTGAAATGCCGCTTCATACTACCAGGGCTCAGCCTGGATTGTTTCCAACTACAGGTATTGGCAAGGCGGCGGCTCAGGCGGCTCTGCAGTCTAACTGGCTGCAAAGTGTCCGCAGCGAGACCAAAGGCAAGGCCATCACGACGTATGTGACGCTGACAACCACCGGTAGTGATTTTCTACTCGAACAGACCGATCCGAAGCCCTTGCTCGAACAGGTGCAGACACGTCTGCAGAGTGAGGCGTCGCGTCTGCAGGAAGTGCAGTCGATGGTACGAGTCGCCTTTCAGTCGATGGAAGCGCTGAAGAACCGGGTCGAAAAGTTGGCAACGATGGTTGATCAGCGACAAGTCGTGCAAGCCCGTGTCAGTGTGCCGGCCTGGGAAGATCGCCTGACGGAGTATCTCAATCAGCGTGAGTCAGCCAGACCTGCGGAAGACTGCCCGTTGCCTGAGTTGTATCAACAGGCCAGGCAGATCGTTCCAGAACTGTCGGTGGGTACCTTCCACGACGGTCTGCGCCGGCTGCATGCAGATCGACGCATAGCTCTACAGCCCTGGACGGGACCGCTGCACGAATTACCAGAGCCGAGCCTCGCCTTGCTCCAGGGGCACAGTTTGGCGTTCTATGCAAGTTCACAGGGGTGATACAGACAGGCTAAAGCCTGAACACCAACAAGACAAAATGAGGGGATAGACATGGCTGCTGTACTTGATCGACCCGTTTCGACAAATGTGATGCAGATTCTGCGGAAGACGGGTAACCCCTTCCGGAACTATTTCGCCCGCCATCCCGATGACGATGTTTGTTCCCGTTATCACGTGGCTGAACTCTATGCTCGTGAACGAGAGCAACTGCTGGCGGTGGTTGATCTCTATCGCCACGATCCGAAGACGCACTCGGAGATCGTGCCGATTCTGGGCAACAAGGGCGCGGGCAAGACGCACCTGCTGCACTCCCTCAAGCATGGCTCTACCCAGGGCTGGCAGCTCGTCGTGACGCCGGGCACCTATCAGAAGGGAACCGACTTTCCTGAATACGTGCTCTTCCAGATCATCGATACGTTGCTCACTGGCGGCAAGCAGAAGGGCAAACGGCCTATCGAGTACATCGGAGAAGAACTGACACGGCGATATTTACGCCAGACGCTGGAAGCGATGCCGACCGGCGAACGTTCCAGCTACTTTGGCACCGCCAGCCTGGCCCGGTGGGTGCGCAAGCTGGGCTTGGGACAAGCTCAGGCTGAGGAGCGATGCCAATGGTTGATTGAAACCATCAGCAAGCCCCATGGCATGCCTATCAGGCAGGCTTGCCAGGAAGCTCAGCTGGATTGCGGTAAGATGGCCGATGCGATTGCAGCTTACGTTGATGCCCATGAGCCACGGGCGACGTTGGGGCAGATGCGGCGGCGGATCATTCAAGGCTTTGTGATGGCGACGCTGCTCAATCAGGAAACCGTGCTGGCTGACTTCCTCACCGATGGCTTCGCCAGGCTCGATTTCCAGGTACGGCCCGGCCGACAAGACCTCGTCTTGTCACTGTTCAAAGCGCTGATGGACATGATGCTGATGCTGAAGGTGCCCGTTGTGGTGGCTTTCGATCAACTCGAAGACCTGTTGCTCGTTCGGCGTACTGAAGATGCGCACAAGGTGAGCGAATCGTTCTTTGCGGGTATTGTGCAGCTCATGCATCGGATCGATGGGCTTTGCTTCCTCGTCTTTGCTGAGCGTGGTCTGTGGAACAGGTTCGTGCCCAGTCTCGATGGTTACATTCAGGATCGGCTCAACAATCCGATTCACCTGGAGAAGTATGGGACGATCAAGGCGCTGAGATTGGAGCCGCCGGCACCGTATCTCGTCTGGCAGGTTGTTGCAGCCCGGTTGAAGCCTGCACTCGAAGAGCTGGCCAGCGAGATGAAGAACTGCTCAGCGATCTATCCGTTCAGTGAAGAACAGATCGCCAGGGTAGCCAAGACAGAACCGACGCTGCGTGACATGCTCCAGCAGTTCAGGCATCTGTTCGACACGCTGGTTTATGGCACTGGCACGGTGACGATGATCGAACAGGATCCACCGACGGTGAAGGAACTGCCTGCACCGACTGAGATGCCGCCGCAGGTGAAGAGTGTGGTGCAGGTGGAGACGCCGGCGAACCCGGTGTTCCCGCCGATGATGGAGCAGTTCCCACCGGTGGCCCAGCGTATTCATACGCAGGACGCGATCGATCTGGGGCTTTGGCCCGCTGTGGTGAAGACCACGACGGAGGCAGCCAAGCCGATGTTGCAACCGGTGTCTATGCCGGTGCCGTTGCCAGTTAATATCGAGAAGCCTGTTGAGCAGGTTCGTCCTCAACAGAGGACAAATCTGCTTGAACTCTGGAAGGAAGAAGTGGCATCGGCCAAGTCGAAACTCAGTCCCGAAGGAGCGCTGACCGGGGCTTCCCGTGAATTGCAAACGGGCCTTGGTTCACTGCTGAACATGTGCCACGAGCATGGCGTGAAGATCGGCCCCTGGCGTTTGACTCATGTCGTACAGGAGTTGAACTTCGGCGATCACCCGACGTATGGTGTTCTCTCACTCGCTCACTGGGCCGGAAAAGCGAGCAAGACCTGGCGGCTCGGTATCGGTCTTTTCCTCGGTCGTGGTCCCGGCAAGCCTCGTGATCTGGCAGTCAAGCTGAACGCCTTCGATGGCGAGCCGTGTGTGCTCGATCAACTCATCCTGCTCAGGCCGAGCGATGACACGTCCATCACGGGCAAGAGCAAAACGCTCTGGGATGAAGCGGCGGGCAAGGGGCAACTGTGCCGTATCGAATCGCTTGATCTCGACCGCTTCGCCTGGCTCTATGCTTTCCCCCGCTGGCTGAGTGCCATCACTGAATCGCAGGAAGGGCAGCCTCTGCCTAACTTGGCGGACTTCCTACAGGATCATCTGCAACCGCTCATTCGGCAGTTGTGTTTGCCGGGGTTGGAATAAGCGTTCAGTCCTGAGTCCTGGGTTTCTCCCCTCTCCCTTGGAGGGAGAGGGGTTGGGGGTGAGGGGTAGCATGACGTTTGTCTTGCTTCTATGGATAGAATCAATTCATGAATGTCGCCAACATCGCCGTCGTCTGCTGTAGGGTGACGCCCATCAACAGCACCACCTTATTCTGATTCGTTGCACCCTGTTGCAAGACGATCTGATTCTTGGCTAAGCCAAGTGCTTTAGCCAACACGTCGATAACTGCAGCGTTAGCTTTGCCCTTCTCCGGGGCGGCATGCACCGCCACCTTCAGTCGATCAGCATGCACACCAAGGATGCCTTCTTTGCGAGAGCCGGGTTGTACTCGTAAACAAAGAAGCACTCCTTCGGGATGATTACGCAGCATGGTCGGGCAAGCCTTCAAAAAGCGCGGAGCCGATGCGGATCATGGTGGCTCCTTCGAGAATGGCTTGCTCAAAGTCGCCGGTCATGCCCATGGAGAGATGATGCAATGCATGAGGGGCACCGAAGAGGGGCTGCCAGCGGTCGCGCAGTCCCCGCAGCCTGGCAAAGGTCTTGCTGGCTTCGTCGGGGGTGCCATTCAGAGCTGCCATCCCCATGAGGCCAGTTACTTTGATGTGATCCAGACCAAAAACGAATGACGGCAACTGAGGCCATTCCTTTTGAGTAAAGCCGCTCTTGGTTTGTTCTGCGGTCAGATGCAGTTCCAGCAGCACCTCTTGCACTTTGTTGATCTTCGCTGCTTCCTCATTGATGGCATGCAGCAGGCGTTGACTGTCTACCGAATGAATCAAGCTCACCAACGGCAGCGTGCGGGTGACCTTGTTGCGCTGTAGATGTCCTACGAGATGCCAGCGTGCTTCGAGGATTTGAGTTGCCTTCTCCCAGATGATCTGCGGCCTGCTTTCACCCAGCTTGTGCAGCCCAGCCTCGAACAGCAGTTTCGTCGTGGCGGCGTCTACGTACTTGGTGATGCCGATGAGCGTTATCTCATTCCGTGTACGCCCCGCCTGCCGACAGGCAGCCTCGATTCGTGCTTCGACTCGTTCCAGGTTCTGCTTCAAGAGTGTCGAGACTTCGGATGCACTGGCCATAAGATAACCGTCTTACCAGGAGCGTCACTGCATGGCCATGATAGAAGCTTTCCCCGGAATCCGGTATGATCTGGGGCGTGTCGGGGTTCTCAGTGAGGTGATTGCTCCTCCATATGATGTGATCGATGGGGTGCTTCAACAGAAGTTATACGACCAACATCCCCACAACATTATCCGGCTGGAACTGACCAAGCCTGAAGCCAACGAACCCGATGGCAACAAGTATCAGCGTGCCGGGGCGCTCTGGAAGCAATGGCAGCTCGATCAAATCGTGCGCTCCGAAGGCCAGCCCGCACTCTATGTGCTGCACCAGAACTATGAAGTCAATGGCGAGGCCTACACCCGCAAGGGTGTCTTTGCCCGCATTCGGCTCGAACGGTTCGGCGAGGGCAAGGTCTATCCCCACGAGCAGACTCTCTCCGGCCCCAAAGAAGACCGTTACCGGCTGATGGAAGCGACCCACGTTAACTTCAGCCCCATCTTCGGCCTCTATCCCGATCCGCAGCGTGCGATTCAGAACCGGCTCGATGCCGCCGTCCTCCGGTCGCTGCCGGTCGAGGCGAAGGATCACCTCGGCGTGCTCAGTAAGGTATGGCCGGTGCAGGATCAGACGCTGATTCGAGATGTAGCTGGGCTGTTCCACGATAAGCCTGTCTTCATTGCTGACGGGCATCATCGCTATGAGACCGCGATCCGCTATCGTGATGAACTGATCAAGAAGCAGGGCACCATCCCTCACGATCATTCGGCCAATTATGTGCTGATGGCGCTGGTGGGCATGAGCGATCCGGGCCTGTTGATTCTGCCCACGCATCGGCTGGTCTCCGGCCTCGCCGGGATCACCAGCGAGCAGGTCAAGAAGATTCTCGAACCTCATTTCCTGGTTGACGTGGTGGGGCAGGGCGATGCCGCTGCCATGAAGACGTGGGAGGCGATCGAACAAGACGGTTCGCAGGACCTGATCGGCTTTGGTACCCTCGCTGATAAGACCTGGCTCCTCGCCCGCTTCCAGGCCGAGTCGCTGATGAAGCAACTGTCTCCCGAACACAGCGAAGCCTGGCGGAACCTGGGAGTCAGCCGATTGCAGGTGATTGTGCTCGATAAGCTCTTGAAGGAAGTAGGAAAGCTGAGCTGCCGCTATGTGCATCTGATGTCGGAAGTGCTGGAGGATCAGAAGCAGCGTACCAGTGATCTGGCCTGTCTGGTGCCTCCCGCCACGATGGATCATGTGACCGACATCGCCGGCACGCTGGAAAAAATGCCGCCGAAATCGACCTACTTCTATCCCAAGCTGCTGACCGGGCTGGTGTTTCACAGCTTGAAGTAAGGATTGATACCAGCCGGACGCGCTAGCGAGGGTGAACTTTGCGATTGCACGCGCCCCCTCGCTATCGCTTCGGGCTGGTATGTTCTGGGTATCATTGTCTATGCTCTCTGCCAAACAAAAACAGCAGGTTCTTCACTATGGACAAGGCCATCTCCTTGAGATGGCCGCGCGAGGACCCATAGACAAGCAGGCATCCTTCGAGCAAGAACTCGCTACCCTCAACTTCGCTGAACTCCATCGACTCTTCGAACAAAGCCGACAGAAGGAAACAACGCTCGATCTGAGTCGCTCTGCATCACCACCGATCATTCGTCTAGCTGACCTCGAAAGCGATTCCACGGCCCGCATGATGGGTGAAGGGGCGCTGCATACTGGTAGAATCGCTGTCATCATGGTAGCAGGCGGGCAGGGAACACGACTGGGCCACGACGCCCCCAAGGGTACTTACCCTATCGGCCCCGTCACTGATCGCAGCCTGTTCCAGATCCATGCCGAAAAGGTGCTGGCTCTCTCTCGGCGGTACGAGACGCAGATACCGCTGCTGATCATGACCAGTCTAGAGAACGATGCCGCGACGCAGCGTTTCTTTGCTGAACAGCGCTGGTTTGGGCTCGATCAGGATCAGGTCATCTTCTTCATGCAGGGGATGCTACCTGCTCTCGATGCGGTCACGGGGCAGGTTCTTCTGAAGGCTCCGGGCGAGTTGGCCCTCAGCCCCAATGGGCATGGTGGTATCATTGAAGCGCTGCATCGGGCCGGGCTGCTGGATCGCCTTGAGTCGAAAGGCATCACCGACTGCTTCTACTTCCAGGTCGATAATCCACTGGTGAAGATAGCTGATCCGGTCTTCGTGGGGCATCATCTCATCGCCGACGCCCAGCTGTCGCTGAAGGTGCTGGCCAAACTCTATCCCCTGGAACGGATGGGCAATGTTGTTGAACTCAATGGGCGGTATCGCATTATTGAGTACACCGAACTGCCGAAGGAACTTGCAGAGGAGACGCTGCCCAACGGGCAGCTACGCATCTGGGCCGGCAGCCCGGCGATTCATCTGTTTCAACTCAAGTTCCTGCAGAAGCTTGGTCGAGGGGAGATTACTCTTCCTTATCACATTGCTCACAAGACAGTGTCGTATGTGGATCAAACAGGTCAGCTCGTGAAGCCCGATAAGCCCAACGCCCTCAAGTTCGAGCGATTCGTTTTTGATGCATTGCCGCTGGCGGAGCGAGTCGTCGCTGTGGAAACCAGCCGCAAGGAAGAGTTCGAGCCGCTCAAGAACGCCGAGGGAGAGCACTCGCCGGAGCGCGTTCGTCAGGCGATGTCCGATCATTATGGCGGATGGTTGAAAGAGGCAGGGGTTGCGGTCCCGGAGACGCATCTGGTGGAAGTATCGCCGCTGGTGGCGATTGAGGCGAGACATTTGGAGGAGCATGAGACGCTGGAGGGGAAATGGGTGAGTAAGCCTCAATGAGGCTCACTCATTCGCATTCAACTCCACCGCTTCTTCCCAGTGAGCGTAGACGCCGGGGAGGCGGGCTTTGGCTTCTTCCAGGTCGGACATCAACTCTCTGACACGAATGCCGTCTTTGTAGACTTCGGGCAGGATGAGTTGCTCTTCCATCCCTTCGATCTCCGCCTCCAGGCTGGCGATATCCGCTTCGAGGTCAGCGGCCTTGCGATAGGGGAATTGCCGTTTGCGTTTGACTTTGGCTGCGCCGGGGTTCGTATCCGACCTTGATGTTGTCTCGCTCTGCTTTTCTTTCAATTTGCCTTTGACTGGTGTCTGCTGAGAGGCGAGGCCCCGGTAGGTATCGTAGTTGCCATAGACGACATGCACCTTGCCATCTTCAAAGACGATCAGCATCTGAGCGACGCGATTCAGGAACGTTCGATCGTGGCTGACAACGATGACGGTGCCTTCGTACTCGGCCAGCGCCTCTTCGAGCGCTTCGCAGGCCCAGATGTCGAGGTGGTTCGTCGGTTCGTCGAGAACGAGCAGATTGACATTGAGGGCAGCGATGCGGGCGAGCACGACTCGGCTACGCTCACCGCCGCTGAGGCTGCCCACTTTGTGGTAGACCATCTCGCCGAAGAGACCGAAGCGGGCGCAGAAGTCGCGCATCTGCTGTTCGGTGATGGTCGGATCGCCGGGCGGCCAGACAGCACGGATGACGGTCATATCATCCATCACCGATTCGAGATGCTGATCGTAGTAGCCCACATCGACTTGATGGCCGAGTTTGATGGTGCCTTGGTCGGGTTTAAGCTGGCCTAGCATCAGTTTGAGGAGAGTGGACTTGCCGCAGCCGTTAGGACCCATGATGCCGAGCCGCTGACCACGCTGAAGCTGGAAGCTGAGATCAGAGAGCAGTTGCTTGTCACCGAGCTTCTTGTAAAGATGTTCCGCTTCGACGATCACATCGCCGGGGCGGCGCGAGGTGGCGAACTTCAGCACCGGGCCACTGATCTGGATAGGCTTTTCGACCCGCTCGATCTTATCGAGCATCTTTGCCCGGGACTGTGCCTGCCTGGCCAGTTGCCCGTAATTGTTCTTGCGGATGTAATCGACCTGCTTATCGATATGCTCCTGCTGGGCTTCAAAGGTCTTCATCGCCAGGTCGTAGCGTTCCTGCCGCTGGCGGACGTAGGCGGTGTAGTTGCCCGGATAGACGGCGACGCCCCGTTCCGAGAGTTCAAAGATCGTCGTCACCACATTATTAAGGAACGTACGATCATGGCTGACGATGAGCATCGCTTCCCGCTGCCGGCTCAGGTAGCCTTCGAGCCATTCGGTCGCCTTGATATCGAGGTGATTACTCGGTTCATCGAGGAGCATCACATCGGGGGCGGAGAGGAGCAGCTTGGCGAGCATCACCCGGCTCTGCTGCCCGCCGCTGAAAGTGGTGAGAGCACGGTTGAAGTCGGCATCGACGAAGCCCAGGCCATGCAGCACTTCTTCAACCTGATGATCGATGGCGTAGCCGCTGTGGACTTGCAGCCATTCGTTGAGGCGATCGAAGCGGGCGGTCAGGGCACGATGTTCCTCTTCCCCGGCGGTAGCGAGTTGCTCGCCGATGGTGACCAGTTCGGCTTGGGCATCAATGAGGGGCTGCATGGCCAGACGGGCTTCTTCGATGAGCGTTCGCCCTTCGACGATGTGGTGCTCCTGGGCCAAGAGGGCGGAGCGAGCGCCGGCATGGAGGTTGCAATCACCCGAATCAGACTCGTCGATGCCCGCCAGGATGTGGAGCAGAGTCGATTTGCCGACGCCATTGGGGCCGACGAGGCCGACCCGGTTCCCCTGATACAGTTCGAAGCTGATCTCGGAGAAGAGCGTGCGACCGCCATACGCTTTGGACAGATTCTTGCAACTGAATACGAGCATGAGCTTATGGTATGGTCACACAGTTGGTTGGAAACTCAAGTGGAGTAAATGAAACGACCGAGGTAGTTGGCGGGGAACAGGAGCAACAGCAGCAAGTAGCCGGGCAGACCAACCGTGAGAGTGAGATGAATCGTCTCGAGAATAATGAGACCGAAGATGCAGTACTTAACAGCGTTGCCCACATTTTGAGGCGAAGGATCCCGATAGGCCGGCACTAGTTCGGAAGCGATAAGCGCCAGCCAGCCGATGAACAGGGGGATTATGGTCTTGGGGTGGAGAGAATCACTGTTGATCATGCAGGCAACAATCATGGAGCTTACGCTTAGAACAGATAGCACGATCAGCCCGATGCCAAACTTCATGTTGAGCCTGTTGCCTTGTTTTGTTTCGTCATGAGCGATGATGGTGACGCCGGTAATGTAGAAGGTGACGGTGAAGGCTGCCCACCAGGCGGCGGGAATGAACAAGGGAATGACGGTCGCTCCCAGCAGTAGATTCAGTCCACGACACAAACCCATCGTCAGCGGGCCAAGGAACGTATGTTTGAGTGCGACGTTGTAACCGAGGATCAACACTGGTAACAGGAAAATTGGGAGGCTGTGCGGCCACCAGAGATTCGACGGCATCTTAAGGAGTGCTAGTCCTACACCTGTACTCAACAACAAGATGCCGACGGCTAGGGCCAGAGTCCGATTGATCCGTCCCGATGGGAGAGGGCGGAAGGGACGTTCTTGTTTGTCTTCCTCGTAATCGAAGACATCGTTAAGTACCATGCCGGCAGCATAGAAGCAGATCGAAGCGGCACAGAGCAGGATGACTGTCTGGACGATTGGCCATGGCCAGGCGCCATGGAAGCCGAGTAACACAAAGCCTGCACCGGCGAGGACATCAGCCGGGGCGGTGAAGACGTTGGGTAGCCGAACGAGTTGTGCCCAGGCTTTGAACATACCGTGGTATCCTCGTCCCCGGTCTCCGACCGGGGACGCACTGCAAGCCCGGCTCTGCCGGGCGTCTTGATGGGTAATGTCGCAAGTCTCCGTGCGAGGCGGAGCCTCGCTGGCAGTGCGTCCCCGGTCGGAGACCGGGGACGAGGATCATGCCATCTCGAAGATCGCTTCGACTTCTACGGCGACGTTGCTGGGCAGGGCAGCGACCCCGAAGGCGCTTCGGGCGCCGACGCCGTTGTCTTCGCCGAAGACTTCCTTCATCAGTTCACTGAAGGCGTTGATGACTTTGGGATGATCTTGGAACGAGGGTGCGCTGTTGACCATGCCCAGCGTTTTCACCAGTCGCTTGATCTTGTTCAACGTGCCGAGGTTGCTCTTGATCGTCGCCAGCATGGTCAGGCCCACCTGCCGGGCGGCTTGCTGGCCCTGCTCAAGCGTGAAGTCCTCGCCTAATCGGCCTTTGATGAGCTTGCCGTCGTTCTGAATAGGTATCTGCCCGGAGACATAGAGCATGTTGCCGGCCTGCACGACCGGCTTGTAGACATGCACCGGCTTGGAGACGGTGGGCAGGGTCAGATGTAGTTCCTGCAGGCGTTTGTCGGCGTCCATCGTAGCTCCTTGAGTTGATGTTGTGTTACACGACGCCGCGCAGCGGTTGCTGCCAGGCGTCTTTCATTTCGGTGATTCCGGCGTTGATCAGCAGCTTGTCGCGCTCGGCTCCGAAGATCGTCAGGCGGGCCTGCTCTGTCACTTGCCCGATACAGGCGAGCGGCAAGTCGCCGAAGAGAATCTTCAAGCTGCTTTCCCATTCAAAGGGCACTTCAAGCAGGAAGCGGGTGGCGCTTTCGCCGAAGAGCAGGGCTTCGATGGAGGGCGAGTCCATCCCCGTTGTCGGGATGGCGGCGGTATGAATGATAGCTCCGTTGCCTCCGGCCATGCACATCTCGGCGAGGGCGACCGTCAGGCCGCCTTCGCTCAGATCGTGGCAACTGGCGATCATGCGGTGTTTGATCGCTTCGGAGACCTTGAGCATGATTTGCGGGGCGAGTTCCAGATCGACCTTTGGCACAGCAAGCGACTGCTGTTTGCGGAGGGCGACGTAGTGTGAGCCGCCTAGTTCGTCCTTGGTGTAACCCACCAGGTAGAGTTTGTGGCCGGGCTTCTTGAGATCCATCGTCACGCATTTGGTGATGTCGTGAACGATGCCCATAGCGGTGATGAGCAGCGTGGGGGGGATGACGATGCGGGTACCATCAGCTCCCTGGTATTCGTTCTTGAGGCTGTCCTTGCCGCTGATGAAGGGTACGCCGTAGGCCAGGGCCGCATCACGGCAGCCTTCCGCGGAGCGGACCAACGCTCCCAGCACTTCGGGGCGATCGGTGTTGCCCCAGCAAAAGTTGTCGAGCACAGCAGTCTGTTTGGGATCAGCGCCGACGGCGACAACGTTGCGCACTGCTTCATCGACGGCAGCAAGGGCCATCTGGTAGGGATCGAGATCGCCGAACTGGGGACAAAGGCCGCAGCCGATGGCCAGACCGGTGCGGGTGCCCTGGACGGGGGCGACCACAGCAGCATCGCCGGGGCCATCGCTATGCACGCCGACCATCGATTTAATGACACTGCCACCCTGCACTTCATGATCGTAGCGGCGGATGACCGTTTCCTTGCTGGCAATGGTCGGGTGGCTCAGCAGGGTGAAGAGGTCGTTCGTGTAGTCGGTGGCGATCGTGGCCGGCGTGAACGGAGTACCCGTCAGCGTGGGTGGCGCCCAGGTTGCCTGGCGAATGGTAGGTGGTCTGCCATCGTGCAGGTAGTGCATGCTCAAGTCGGCGATGAGCTGGCCATGATAATAGAGCGTGAGCTGCCCCGTTGCTTTGAACTCGCCGAGAACGACGGCTTCGACATTCTCGCTGGTGCAGAGCTTCTCAAGCTCTGTCCATTTATCGGGGGGCACAGCCAGCACCATACGTTCCTGCGCTTCGCTGATCCATATCTCGGTGTAGGAGAGGCCGGCGTACTTGAGCGGGGCACGTTCCAGATGAACGACCGCGCCCAAGTCAGCAGCCATCTCGCCGACGGCGCTGGAGAAACCACCCGCACCGCAATCGGTGACGGCTCGATAGAGGCCCCGATCACGGGCAACAAGCATTACATCCATCACCATCTTCTCGGTGATGGCATTGCCGATCTGTACTGCGCCGCCGGAAACTTTTTCTGATTGATCGGTCAGTTCGGCAGAGGAGAAGGTCGCCCCGTGGATGCCATCGCGCCCGGTGCGGCCGCCGACAGCGACGATGAGGTCGCCCGCCTGGGCGGCTTTGCTCTCCATGCCGACGGGGATCAGCCCGATGGTGCCACAGAAGACGAGGGGATTGCCGAGGTAGCGGTCATCGAAATGGATTGCCCCATTGATGGTAGGGATGCCCATGCGGTTACCATAATCTCGCACGCCTGCAACCACGCCCTGCATGATACGGCGGGGAGGCATGATGCCATTTGGTAACTTATCATCGGGATAATTGGGAGGAGCGAAGCAGAAGACATCGGTGTTGGCGACCGGTTTGCCGCCGAGGCCTGTGCCGAGCACATCACGAATGACGCCGCCAATACCGGTGCTCGCCCCGCCGTAGGGTTCGATGGCCGAGGGGCGATTGTGGGTTTCAACCTTGATGCAAGCATGGAACTCGTTGGTAAAGCGAACGATGCCGGCATTATCGACGAAGACACTGACGCACCAATCGTTCTTGCCCCATTTGGCCCGCAGTTCCTGGGTGGCGGCGAAGATCGTTTGCTTGAGCAGGTTCTCGTAGCGGCGGGTGGTGTCGTCGACTGAGGTGAAGACGATGCGGCCTTTGAGTGTTTTGTGCGAGCAGTGTTCCGACCAGGTTTGAGCGATGGTCTCCAGTTCGATGTCAGTGGGATCGCGCTGCAGGGTTTGGAAGTGACTCTGGATCGACTGCATCTCTTCGAGGGTGAGCGCCAGTTGGCCACGCTTACTGACATCGATCAACTGGGCGTCGGTCATGGTGCGGAGGGCGATGCTGTTGCGGTGGAACGTGTAGCTGGAGCCTGCCGCCTTCCAGATGCTGTCAGCCAGTGGGCCGATGATGCCCTGTTCGATGGCTTCGTTGGCGACGAGCTTCTGAGCGATCTTGACGAGGTTCTGTTCTTCGGTGGCGAAACGATAGCGTTTGCCGGAGCGTACCTGGCTGCGGGGCAGGCCGAGTTGAGTGACAGCAAACTCGACGCTGCCGGCCGTAGGGTCCATGACACCGGGCTTGGGAAGGATAGTGAGGGTGCTGTTGCTATGGGTGACATTGGGGCGGTGAAGCTGGACATTCTCGACGGTGGCATCGGTCAGGAGGCGATCAGCGACTTTTCGGATGCCCGGCTCATCCAGCCCGCTGACGAGGTAGACCCTGCTGAAGCGGATGGCGCCGGGGGTGTTTCCGGTCTTCTCTTGAAGGAGCGCGCCAAGTTGCCGGCCTTCCGCATCCTCATCCTGCCGCGTGGTGGCTACTTCAACTTCCCAAAGCATGGTGCATCCTTCTCCCTTGGGTGAACAACTGGTGCAACTGCGTGGCATCGCCGGCTTGCAGGGCGTGTTCAAACTGGCGGAGTGCTGTCTGATACTGCTCTAATCCCGCGAGCAAATGCTCTCGATTGCTCATGGCGATGGCTGTCCACATAGCCGCGTCGCCCCCCGCCAGACGGACCATCGTTCGCAACCCGGTACCAGAGTATTGTAGAAAGTCATCGTCTACCGAAGTGCCGAAAGAATAAGAGGCGAGATGGGGCAGGTGGCTGACCATGGCCATGATGGCATCGTGACGGTCGGCGTCCATTTCGATGACGGAGGTGCCAAGCGCCTGCCAGAAACGGGTGAGTATGGTAGTGGTTGTCGGGGCGGTGGTTTTCGTGGGCGAAAGGAACATCAAGCGGTTTTGGAAGAGGTCAGCGGTGGCATGTTCGGGGCCGCTCTTTTCGGAGCCTGCCATGGGGTGGCCGCCGACGAAGCGGGGGGCTGGTTCCATCTCTTTAACAATAACCGCTTTGGTGCTGCCGACATCGCTGACGATCATTTCGGGGAACTGTTGCAGAAGTGATTGGGCGATGGAGGCGACTCGATCGACTGGCGTGCAGATGATCGTCAATTCAGCGGACTTGAGGGTGCTTGTGATTTCAAGCGAGCCTTCGTCGATCATGCCACGCTGATCGGCGATGTTGAGCGATTCGGAGTTCGGAGAGATGCCGATGATTCGCCTGGCCAGACGACGTTCCCGTGCGGCGAGCGCGATCGATCCGCCCAGAAGTCCGACGCCAATGATGCCGAGCGTTTCGATCATGGGGTTGATTTATGAGTTGGTTGGGAAGGAGTCATCATGGTTGGCCTTACGCTCCGCGTGAGGTTCTGGATTGTAGTCTTCATTCTCCGAGTGAAGACTACAATCCAGACAATCTTGCTGAGCGTGATGGCAACTCTGCGCGCGCCGTTCTTAGCGACCAGGCACTTTTAGATTGAAAGCGGTTTGTCCCAGCATCACAATCGAAAGCGCTCTCAGCCTCGTCTAGGTTGTTGAAAACCACTCCCAGGAGAATGTCATGAAGCGTTCGTATCTGTTTGCGGCGGTCGTCGGCTGTCTGGGGCTGATCCCCTTTGGATCACTGTCGGCCCATGAGTCCAACACTCCTTCCAAGGAAGCCAAGAGCAAGATCACGCAGGTGACTGTCTACACGGGCAATGCGTTGATTACCCGTGAAGTCGAAGTGCCCGAAGGAACGGGCCTGCTCGAGATCATCGTCACCCCGTTGCCGACGCAGGTTGTTGATGGCTCGCTCTATTCCGAGGGTAGCGATGGCATTCGCATCCTTACTACCCGGTATCGTACTCGTGCCATCGAAACTGATGTGCGAGAAGAGGTAAAGAAGCTGAACGAGGAACGCAAGAAGCTACAGATCGGCAAGCAGGATATGGAATCCAAGCAGAAAGTGCTCAGCGACAACCTGGCGCTGCTGGCTAAGCTGGAAGCCTTCACCGCAGCCACGATGCAGCAACTGACGGAAAAGGGCGTGCTCAGTTCCGATCAGACGATCTCCCTTTCCAAGTACATCATGGATACCCGATCCACGAAGTCTGAAGAGATGACGAAGATTCGCCAGCAGATTCAGGCCAATGCCGAGGCTGATGCCTTCGTGGGCCGCAAGCTCGGTGAGTTGTCGGCTGGCCCGAGCCGCACCGAACGTGATGCGGTGATTACGGTCAACAAGGCCAACAATGCTGGCGGCAAGATACGATTGAACTACCTCGTCAGCAGCGCCAGTTGGGCTCCGCAGTACAAGTTCCGGGCAGGCAAGGATAAGGACCCGGTGCTGGTCGAATATCTCGCGGCGATCCGTCAACAATCGGGTGAGGAATGGGCCAATGTGAACATCACTCTCTCCACGGCGCAGCCGATGTTGAATGCCGCTCCTCCGGAACTGAAATCGCTGGCGATGACGTTGATGCCGGGAGTCCCCGTACAGACCGGAGGCAAGGCCGGGTTCGTTGGGGGCGGACGACAACTGGCGTTGGGTATCAATCCATCCAACGGGCAGGCACCGGCACAGCCTCCAGCTTATCAAAACGGCGAGAACAACCTCGATGCCCTCAAGGATGCCCGTGGCAACCGGGAAAAGGCTCAGCAGGAAGTGAACAAGAAGAACTTCAGTTCCGCCAATGTCTACTGGAACGAAGCTGCTGCCGCCGAGCAACGACTTCAATTGCTTTCGACCAAGGAAGAAGAACAAGCGGTGTGTGCTACTGATATCTTCGGCGGCTCCGGCGAAGGCCCTACGGTTACCTACAAGCTGGCGGCTGGCATCTCGATCCCCAGCCGGAACGATGAGCAGGTCGTCGAAGTGGCCCGGCTTAGTCTGCCGCCCGATTATTATTACAAGGCCATTCCTGTGCTCACTAAGCATGTCTATCGCCTGGCTAATCTCACCAACAAGAGCGACATGGTGCTTCTCCCCGGCGAAGCGACGATGTACCAGGGCACCGACTTCGTAGGCCGCACCCAACTGCCGCTGGTGGCGATCGGGGAGAACTTCACCGTAGGCCTGGGAGTTGATCCTTCGCTTCAGGTGGCCCGCAAGCTGATCGACAAGACTCGCAACCTGAAGGGGGCCAACCAGGAACTGCACTACGACTACCGCATCCTTATCAGCAGCTACAAGTCTGAACCGGTAAACGTGCAGGTCTGGGATCGTCTGCCGATGGCTGAGACGGAAGTGATCAACATCAGTGTCGAGAAGGCAATGCCCGAACTGAGCAAGGATCCACTCTATGTTCGTGAAGAGCGCTCCAAGAACCTCCTTCGCTGGGATGTAAAGGTTCAGCCCAACACCTTCGGAGAGAAGGCGCAGACTATTACTTACCAGTTCAAGATGGAACTGGATAAGCAGTTGCAGGTGGGGGCGCTGACGAAGTAGGAACAGAAATCTAACCACAAAAACACAAAGAAGACACAAAGGGCCCCCTCTGTGTCTTCTTTGTGTCTCTGTGGTTCAATTCTTAATGACTATGTCTCTCCCCCTTAAACAACTCATGCTCCGGCTTGCCCTTGGAGATGATGTACGCCAGCAGATCGAGGATCTCATCCCGGGACAACGTATCGAGCAGGCCCTTCGGCATCGTCGAAACGTTTGACTTCTGTTTCTGCTCGACATCAGCCTTCTTCAGGATGATCGGTTCCGCCTTAAGGATCGGGTTCTCGATGACCTTGTAGCTGTCAGGCTTCTCTTCCAGGATGATGCCTGTCACGGTCTTGCCGTCGCTCATGGCGAAGACCCAGGTCTGGAACTTCTCGTTGATCAAAAGCGAGGGTTCGACGATGTTCTTGACCAGATCAGCATGGGTCCACTTGGGGTCGATCTGGGTCAGGTCAGGGGCAAAGTTGTTACCGACGCCATCGAACTTGTGGCAGGCGACACAACTGGCGACCTTGAACATCTGTTTGCCATTGCCGAACGAGCGACCGGGCTTGAGGTCAGCCAGCATCGGTTCCAGGTCGGTGAACTTCCACTCAGTACGGGGGCGGCGATCTTTGAGCATCGCATCCTTGACCGGCAGCGGATGGGCGACGAGGTAGGCATCAGGGCCGGTCTGGTAGCCTTCCAGATCGTTGACAACGTAGAGGGCCGAGTACATCCGTCGCCAGTGGCCGGGATAGGTACAGACGATGGGATAGACACCGGGAGTCGTGGGGGCGGTGAAGCTCAGCCGCTGTGATTCCCGTGGCTGCAGGAGTTTGCTCGCCATTAGAATCTTGTCGGACTGAGGTACAAAGGAACGGGCTGCCGCATCGGGGGAAGTAGCTGATGCTTCGGCTGCTTCTCCGATCATCTCCAGCGTCCCCGGCTGACTGATCACCAGATTGTGCGGCATCATGTCGGTGTTTTCGAAGATGAACTCGACCGGCTTGCCTGCCTGCACGACGATCACATCCTTGTCGTAGGACATGCGTTCCAAGAGCGTACCGATGCGGATCACCCGCACACCCAGATCGAGCAGTTCCCGGCGGAAGGGCTTCGACTGATCGGGAGGAAGGAGTGTCGTCAGCGATTCAGCCAGTTCCATCGCCTGGAGAGCGGCGGGACCGGTGCGCTGATTGACAGGGATGGCACGCAATATGGTGAGCGTCTGTTCGAGGAGTGGCTTGGCCTGATCGACGGGCCAGGTGTTCTTGGGCAGACGCAGTAGCGCCTGCATCGCAGCTGTCTGGTCGCCCTTGTGCTGACGAACCAGGGCCGAGAGCAGTTCAAACGTTGGCTTCTCCTGACCGCGCACGGTCGTCATGGCCAGCATAGCGGACTGTCGCAGTTCAGCCTGGGGATCGAATGGGGCAATCGCGAAGGTGGCCATCTTTTCCGGGGCGGGCTGCTTGGTTCGTTGCCAGACCGTTTGCCGGTTGCCATCGAGGAGGGTGATGGTGAAACCATCAAGCCGGCGGCCGAGGCGGTCGTCGGTGCGGTTGTAAATGTTGATGCTTTCGATGGGCTGATCCTGACCCAGATCGACTTCCCACCAGGGGTTGGTGCTGTTCTCCGGGGTGTGGGTTTGGCCGCCATTGTTGTAACTGCCGCTGGTATTGCCATCAATGGCACGGGCTGCGACGCCGCCGTTGGAGGTGCCGCTTTGCGTAGCCTTTCCCTGGCGGGCGATGTTTTGGCCCTTGGAATAGACTTCGACTTCAGCGAGAGTTAGCGTCTTGTTCTTGCCAGGGAGTTCGATGCGGACGAAGCGGGCCTGCGTGGGGGTGGGAGTAGCGACTGAATGAGTGCGCTTCATGACATCGAGCAGCTTGGCATAGGCCTGATCACGCAGGCTTGAGTCGCTGAGCATGCTGGTGGCGGTGACAATATCTTGTTCAGCATGCAGTTTATCACTCGAACGTGATGCCAGCTTCCACGCTGGTTCGACATTTCCATCAGCGGTCATGAGTATGACATACCCGACTTGGCGTATGATGGGTTGCTTTGCTGTGCGGCAGAGATATTCGATGTCACTGCGAATCTCAGTTAGTTCTTTTGGAGAACGGGCTGCAATGAGGCGACCGAGATCGAAGTAGATGCTCTTATCAGTTGATTCCTTCTCCCGATCAAGTCTCCTTATAATCCCGAAAAGCAGCTGAGGCTGGGTTAGCTTTTCCATTCGAGCAAGATTACGCAGGGCATCGAGACGGTATTCATCTTGTATCCCGGAGCGAGTCAGCAGTTCGATACATACTTCAGCGTTACGTTCTAATTTAAGGAGAGCGTTAGTGGAAGTATTTCTGAGCAGAAACCGTTTGCCATCCAACGTGTGCATTTTGATAGGCTTGCCTTGAGCCATCGCCTTCTTCCAGATGGGTTCCAGTGTTTTCATCGTCTCGCTATTGACGAAGTCGAGATATTGATCGCTGGCGTGCTTGGAGGCTTGGAATAGCAGTGGAATTTCAATCGCTTCAGGTTCGGTGAAGAAGCTGGCTGCACGGAGGACTTCGAGACGGACACGGGGATCGGGGTCTTCAATTTGTTTACGAAGCATCATCAGAGCTTCAGGTATGCGGTCATGCCAGTAACTAAGGACACGGACCGCTGCTGCTCTCACAGAAGCATTCTCTGATTTGAGCAATGCCAGCAGCAGGTCGTCGTCAACGTGATTGAACTGCTGATATAGCCAGAGTGCTTCAAGGACATGGTGCTCATAATCCTTGTCTTGCAATTTGGGTGCTAACTTTGCCAAAGTTTTTAACCAGGCTTCCAGTTTCTCGCGCACCTCAGCTGACGGTCGTGAACTCAGTTCGATCCTCGCTCGATACCGCACCCGATCTTCATGATACTTCAGAAGCTCCAGCAATTTCTCGACTGGTTCACCTGCAATCTTGGGCGGTTGCGACAACTCTCTGCCTTCGTAGGTCACCCGGTATACTCTTCCATGGGTGCGATCTCGACTGGGGTCACGCAAGTTGTGTTGCATGTGGCCGATGATGGGGTTGTGCCAGTCGCAGAAGTACATGGCACCGTCGGGTCCCATCTTGATATCAGCGGGGCGGAAGTTGGGATCACTGGAACTGAGTAGTCGCGTGTCTTCGGTGCCGACGATGCTGGCCCCCTGGTTGCGCAGCTTGTACATGAGGACGCCCTGGTAGCCGATCACGTTCAGCACCAGCAGGTTGCCTTGCAGTTCCTCGGGGAAGTGCTTGCTGCTGAGAATCTCCATGCCCGAACAGGGGCGGGTCCACTGCTGATAGACCTGCGGCGGGCGGCCATGCTTGTTCGGGTACTCGACATGCCCGCTGAAGAGAGCGGCATGGTAGGGGTTCGAGCCGGTGCCATCGACGACAATGTCGCGGCCCCAGCGGTCGAAGACGTGGCCATGCGGGTTGGCGAAGCCAAACGAGATGTAGGTATCGAACTTCTGGGAGCGGGGTTCATAGCGGAAGACGCCGGCGTTGGAGCATCGCACCGGGGCAGAGTAGGGGGTCTCTACCGACGTTTGATGGAAGGTGCCTTCCTGAAAGTAGAGGGCGCCATCGGGGCCGAAGACGAAGCTATTAGCCGTGTGGTGCGTGTCGGCTGAATCGATGCCGCTCAGGATGATTTCTTTAGTGTCGTACTTGTCGTCGCCATTGGTATCCTTGAGGAACACCACATTGGGCGACTGGGCGATGATGACGCCACCGTTCCAGAACTCAAACCCTGTGGGGTTGTGCAGGTCGCCGGCGAAGACGGTACATTTGTCCGCCTTGCCGTCGCCATCGGTGTCTTCGAGGATGAGCAGCTTATCGTTCATCTTCTCGGTCGGCTTCCAGTGGGGGTAGGTCTGCCAGCAGGCGACCCAGAGCCGGCCCTTGGTATCCCACGACATCTGCACCGGGTTCACCAGTTCGGGGAACATCTTCTCATCGGCGAAGAGGTTGACCTTGAAACCCTTGGCGACGGTCATGCTTTTGATGGCTTCGGTGCCATCGAGAACGATGTGCTCGCCGTTTGGGCCTTTGCCCGGCTTGTTCGTCTTCACCGGAATGAACGGCGGCAAGTTGCTGTCATCGATCTTCTGTTCCTTGCTCTGGGCGACGCTCCAGACATGCTTGTCCCGGTTGGCGGTCATCACATCGAGGACTTCCATCTCACGCTGGGCGACATCCCTATTGGTCTGGCCGTCGACGAACTTGAGGTCCGCTCTGCCGCCGAAGATGGAGTAGCCATCGGTGGTGCGGTAGCGCTCGAACCAGTAGAAGTTCTTGTCGTTGACGGCTGCTCTTAGCTTTTCGAGGTACTCCGTCTCGCGCTCAATGCGCGTGGTGAAGAGCGACTTCTCGATGATTCGTGCCACTTTCTGATCGCCCCGTTCGTTGAGATGGACACCGTTGATGGTGGAGGGTGCTCCGCCTTCATCGAAGAGCCGCTTGGTGGGGATACAGAGATCGACGAAGAAGATGTTGTGTTTCTTCGCGGCTTCCGCCATTGCTTCGGAGTAGAGTTTGAGGCGGGGGTTGTTCTCGCTGCCATCGGGCAGGTTGGGGTTCTTCAGGTTCTCGTGAGCGAGTGGCGAGAAGAGGACGAGCTTCGGGGCTGACTTGCCGTTGTATTTCTGTGCGAGGGTGTGGGTGATGAAGTCATCGAGATCGGTCTTGAACTTGTCCAGCCCGTCTTTCCCGGCGAAAGATTCGTTGTAACCGAAGAAGGCGAAGACTACATCGGCCTGGCATTTGGTGAGCCATTGATCGGGTGATCCGAAATCAGCGGAACGAAGCCGGGTGGTGAGGGTATCGCCGGCGAAGCCGAGATTGCGGACGGTGAGATGATGTTCGGGAAAGCGGCTGTGCAGCAGCGTTTCCATCCAGCCGAAGTACTGCATGCGATCGGCGGTGGTGTTGCCGATGATACAGACATGATCTCCGGGCTTGAGTTCCAGGCGGGGCGGCGTGGCCGGCTGAGCGGTGGCAGTCCAGAGAGTGGCGAAAGAAAGAACGACGCAGGCCGAAATCGACATCAACTTCATGGTGGGAGAATCCAGCAGAGATCAGCGGTGGGATACCACTAGAGTACAAAACAGCCAAGCAAGATGCGAGAGGAAGTGGCATAGTTGGGTGCCACTGTTTCGGTATTCCGTAACAGTGGTTGATGTCAAACGTCTCGCACCCAGCCACGGCGTACCAAGGCCGTGGTCGGGTGTGCTCCTGTTCATTTCTCGGATCATCCCCACGGCTCTGGATTTCAAATCTTCCAAGGCGACAAAGCGGCTTTCCCAGGGAATAAGTAATTGTGGCACCCAACGCCCTGAACCTAATTCGTGCTGGCAATTAGTAGTGTCAAAAAAGCCGTTCT
>DAOMFV010000072.1:0-26082 GCA_035430005.1 Gemmatales bacterium | reverse complement strand
CATGATTAAGCTCTGAAAGAGCGCTCGAACTTCGAGCGCTCTTTCAGAGCTTATTTAATATCGTTGCCTTACCAGGCCCTTCCGGGCCTGGCTAATATCGAACGCTCCTTCGGAGCTAATACGATTCGCGCTGTCAAGTCTTATGTCATCGCCTTCAAGCTCAACTGATTTAGCGCCTCCGAAGACGTCAGGTTGAGCAGGACTTTACCGTTGCTTTGCCAGGCGTTGTCCTTGAAGTAGAACAGGGCCGTGCCGGCCTGGGTTTGGACTTCGTTACTCTCTTCCAGAGAATACATCGCGGCGATGCCGACCAGAGCGACGGGGATTTCGTCGGTATCGGGAAGCACGTGGAGAATCGGTTCGGTGAGCCATTCGACATCGTGCCAGCGACGGTCTTGGCTGGTGCCGGCCAGGAGGTGGGAACGGAACTCGGCGCGTAGTATCTCCTGCTGTTTGGCAAACCGTTGCCGCAGTCTTGCCCGGCGGAGGTGCAGTAGTATTCGAGACCAGATGTTCATGCGGTCTTTCGAGGTTTGGTTCTCCCCCCTTTCCAAGGGGGAGTTAGAGGGGGTAGGGCTGGCCAAGGAGCCTCACCCAAATAACCCCACCCAACCTCCCCTTGGAAAGGGGAGGAGTAATACAAGCATGGGTTGTCTCAGCTTTATGAACTGTAGAATAATCCATTATGACACCCCATGAACTGCAGAAACTCGAGCTCATCGATATCGGTTCGCTCTTCTACCAACGGCAATGGTCGGTAGGCACCAGCAGCAACTATAGCATACGGCTGCGCGAGAAGCCGTTGCGGGTGCTGATCACCGCGAGCGGCAAGGATAAACGGGCACTGACGCTTGAGGACTTTGTAGAAGTCGATGATAAGGGTACGCGGATAGGAGGGGGCGATGCACAACCCTCCGCTGAGACCATGCTGCATGTGGTCGCTCTCGCTCAACCCGGCATTCATGCTGTTCTGCACACTCACTCGGTCTGGTCAACGATCCTGAGCGACCGCTATGCTTCTCAGGGCTACCTCGAAATCACCGGCTACGAAATGCTCAAGGGCCTTGAAGGCATCAAGACTCATGAGACTACCCTGCGGATCAAGATCTTTGAGAACACACAGGATATTGACAAACTTGCTGTAGAAGTGAAACAACTGCTCGTCGATCCTGCACAGCCGCTGCGTTATGGGTTTCTCCTGAGGCGGCATGGTCTATATACTTGGGGTAAGGACCTCTTCACGGCTCGTCGCCATGTGGAGATTCTGGAGTTCCTGTTTGAAGTACAGGGGCGAGTTCTTTCCATGAAGTGAGGCGACTATGGCTGTTGTCACAGTGCCCAGGCTGAAACGACGCATCGAAGGCGAAGCCGACGTGGCAGCGTTCCTGTTGCCGTATGGCATTCGGTACGAGCGTTGGCCGCTGGAAGAACGGTGCAACCCTGAGGCTTCCAATGAAGAGATCCTCGCTGCCTACGCTCCGGAGATCGGGAAGCTGAAAGCCGAGGGCGGCTACGTTACCGCGGATGTCATCAACGTCAATCCGGAGACGCCGGGCCTGGACGCCATGATCGCCAAGTTCAACAAGGAACACACGCACAGCGAAGATGAGGTGCGGTTCATCGTCAAAGGGCGGGGAGTGTTTCACATCAACCCGAAGGATCGGAGCGAAGTCTTCAGCATCGAGATGAACGCCGGCGACTGGATCAGCGTGCCTGCGGGAACGCAGCACTGGTTCGACTTCTGCCAGGAGCGAACAATTCGGGCCATCAGGCTGTTTCAGGACAAATCGGGATGGACTCCCTATTACATTCAAGCTGGGGTGCATGAGGCGTACACTCCGGTCTGCTGGGGGCCGGCGTACGTGCCCTCTGATCAGCCTCGTATCGAGACCTTAGTTCAACCATGATAAAGTTTTCCGGTCAGGGTATTTTACTTGATATCGAAGGTACGACCTCGTCTATCTCCTTTGTGCATGACGTTTTGTTTCCCTATGCACGCCGGAACCTGGCGGTAGCTCTCCGTAACCTGTGGGGTGATCCGGTCATGGGCCGTGTGCGCCAAGGGCTGGCGGAACACTTGGGCAGCAAGAATTTTGAAGAATGGTCCGGCGGGCCGGGAATGCCGCCCGAATCTCGGCTCAAGCAGATGCACCAGGCATTGATCAAATTGATGGATGAAGACGCCAAATTCGGGCCACTCAAGGAAATCCAGGGGCTCATTTGGCGCGAGGGCTACAAGGATGGTACCCTTCGTTCGCATATCTACCCTGAATTGCCGCGGGTGCTGAAGGAATGGAAGCAGCTTGGCAAAGATGTGCGCATCTACTCTTCGGGAAGCATCGCAGCCCAGAAGCAGTTTTTCAAGCATGTAGACAATGGCACAAATGATGGCGCCGATCTCACGCCTTACTTCAAAGGCTATTACGACACGACGACCGGGCCAAAGAAGGAGGCGCAGAGCTACATCAAGATCGTTGAGCAGTTTGGCTTGCCTGCCAGTGCGATACTGTTTCTCAGCGATGTGCCGGCGGAGCTCGATGCCGCCCGAACGTCCGGCATGAAGACCGGGCTGATGTGCCGCCCCGGAAATCCGCCGGTTCCCGAGAAGACAGAGCATCCACAACTGACGACGTTCGATGATGTGGTGTTTAGTGAGAAATAGCTATGTGTATCCGCAGAATTAGTTGTGTAGGAGGGCCAGACATTCCTGTTTGTGTCGGCCAGACAGGAATGTCTGGCCCTCCTAATTACTTCCACGGTGCTACTTAGTGGGTGATTTTGTTCCTCCCTTTACCAAGTGAAGGCTGGGTGGGGTTCTTTCCACCGCAAAACAACCCCTTCTAACTCCTCCTTGGTATGGGGGAGAACCAGACGAGTGATCATGAACGCTGATCTTGCCTGCCTGGGTTTTGATATTTCGCAAGTGCACGTGTCTCGCTCGCTCGGCCAGGATCTGGCCCTGATCGATCAGATGCTGGGCACGGTGGTCGCACAGCAGCATGGCGAAGATATCGTCGAACTGGCCCGTGAACTCTATCGGGATACCGGCGACCCGAAGTCACTATTGGAGCGATTCCCTTCTTTGACAGATCCTCTGATTGTGCAGCGGGTGTTGCGGCTCTTTGCCATGCTCTTTCAGCTTTTCAACACGGCTGAGCTGAAGGAGATCATTCGTGTCAACCGGGAGCGGGAGCATCTGTCGTTCAAGAAGGCGCGGGCTGAGTCGATCCGTGACGCGGTGCAGCGGCTGAAGACGGCGGGGCTATCTGCGGTGCAGGTGCAGGAACTGCTCTACAAGATCGACATCGGGCTGACACTGACCGCTCACCCGACCGAAGCACGCCGCCGGGCGGTGCTCGATAAGCTGCATACGATTGCCGGCTGGCTTCTGGAACATGGTCAGAACCAGGCTCCGCTCAATCGGCTTGATTTGCCCATGAACACGACCGGGTTGGTGGAACGGGAAGTCCTCCGCACCCTCATCGAACTCTGGCAGACCGATGAGCTGCAATCCTCGTCGGTGACTGTCGAGGATGAAGCCCGCAACGCTCTCTACTTCCTCACCCAGACGATCCTTGAAGTCGTACCCTGGCTGCACGACGATCTGAGGAGCAATCTGGCTGTCGCCTATCCCGATCATTCCTTTGATCTGCCGGCGTTCATCACTTATCGTTCGTGGGTGGGTGGCGACCGGGACGGCAATCCGAACGTGACGCCGGAAATCACCTGGAGAACGTTGCTGCGGCATCGTCGTCGTATTTTGCAGCAGTACATCCGCAGCGTGGTCGACTTGCAAAGTGAACTGACCCAGAGCAGCAAGCTGGTGCCATTATCGAGTCAACTTCGGAAATCGCTGGATGCCGATGCTCTTGATCTGGCGCTCAGCGATCATCCCCCCTCGGCGAAGTGGCTGCACGAACCGTTTGTGCAGAAGCTCAAGAACATTGAGCATCGGTTGCGGGCGAACCTGCGGCATGCTCAGGCTATCACGGGGGATTTCCGGGGCGGGGCCAGCTATCGACCGTCGCCGCCGGCTTATGTGTTGTCATCGGGCCTGCTGCACGATCTCGAAGTACTCCAGGAAAGCCTGCACGAGGCCCAGGCGGATGTCGTGGCCGAGTTCGGCCCGCTGGCTCACCTCATCACCCAGGTCAAAACTTTTGGTTTTCACCTGGCGGCGATCGATGTGCGTCAACACAGCCGTGAACACGAACGGGCTTTGGACGAGATCGTTGATTCCACCCGCATGTTGCCTGAAGGGGTGCATTACTCGGCGCTGAGTGAAGGCGAAAAGGTGGAACTGCTTTCAAAGGAGCTGGCCAGCCCACGGCCTCTTCTGGAACGAAGCTGGCGCGGCTCAGCGGCGACACGCAATGTCCTGGAAACGTTCAGTGTGATTCGCCATGCCCATCGCCGGCTGGGGTCGGAGACGATCCGTTCTTACGTCATCAGCATGACGCATGGCATCAGCGATATTCTTGAAGTGTTGCTGCTCGGCAAAGAGCAGGGGCTGGTGCGCTGGAAGACAGTATTGGGCGAGTTGATTCTGGAAAGTGATTTCGATGTCGTGCCGCTCTTTGAGACCATCGAAGATCTGGATCGCAGTGCCGGGTTGATGAAGACGCTGTTCAATCATTCGATCTATCGTCAGCATTTGGCGGGGCGCGACTGGTTTCAGGAGATCATGCTCGGCTATTCGGACAGCAGCAAGGATGGTGGTTATCTTGCTGCCAACTGGGCGCTGCATGCCACGCAATCAGCACTGGCCAAGGTATGCCATGAGGCGGGGGTGACGCTGCAACTCTTTCATGGTCGGGGTGGTACGGTGGGGCGGGGCGGCGGCAGGGCGAACCGGGCTATCTTGTCGCAGCCGCCGGGCAGTTTCGACGGCAAGATTCGGGTGACCGAACAGGGGGAAGTGATTTCGTTCCGCTATGGTCTGAGGCCCATTGCCCACCGCCATCTGGAACAGTTGGTACACGCGGCACTGGTTGCTACCGAGGAACAGAAGAGTCAGCCTCTCGCTCAAGGCCGTTGGGAAGAGTGTGCCTCGCTGCTGGCGGCACGGTCGAGAGAGTGTTACCGTGCTTTGGTACATGATGACCCTGATTTTTGGAGCTTCTATCTACAGGCGACGCCGATCGCGCATATCAGCCGGCTGCCTATCGCCAGTCGTCCGGTATCGAGATCGAGCGCGGCGCTCAGCGGCTTGGAGGAGTTGCGGGCGATTCCGTGGGTGTTCGCCTGGGTGCAGAGCCGCATGGTCTTGCCCGGCTGGTTTGGGCTCGGGACGGCACTGGCCTGGTACGCTGAACGCAAGCCAAGCCATGAACCGCTGCTGAAAGAGATGTATCGGGAGTGGTCTTTCTTCCGAACGGTGATTGACCATGCCCAGCACGAACTGCTGCGGGCCCATTTACCGACCGCTCGGTGGTACGCTGATCGGGTGCTGCCGGAGGAAATGGGGGAACGCATCTTTGGCATCATCGAAGACGAATATCAGCGAACGAAAGAATGGGTGCTGCGCCTGGCAGAGAAGAAAGACCTTTCGGAGTATGCCCCGGTGATGAGGCACGTCGTGGAGTTCCGCAACCCGGCAGTGTTGCCTCTCAACAAGCTGCAACTGCTGGCGATGGATGAGGCTCAACGTTTGGCAGATCAGCCGGGGGAACAGAAGCCATGGCTGGACGCGGTGCTGCTAAGCATCGCGGGGCTGGCGGCGGCGATGCAGAGTACGGGCTAGTGATTTGTTCTCCTTCTTTTCAAGGGGCAGTTAGAGGGGATCGAATCAGAGAAAGTCATCGCCTCTGCTTACCCCACCTAACCTCCCCTTGGAAAGGGGAGGAACCAGACTTGGCCAAATCATCTTGTCGGAATTTGGTGGCGTCATCCTGGGCGCTCTGCATAGAATTCATCGCATGTGGTTGTTAGGACGGAATCACTGGTTGACGAAGCCTCGCTCGGCGCTCGGGCAGTTGTGTTTGTTCAATTTGTTGTTTTTGATTGTCGGTATCCCGATCCCTCATTCACGGCAGAAGGACAAGAGCGTTGCCTATCCTTGTATGGATCATGCCTGTGGTTGCATGAATGCGGAGCAATGCTGGCGGGGTTGTTGTTGTTACACCCGTGAAGAGAAGCTGGCCTGGGCAAAAGAGAACGGCGTTACACCGCCTGCTTTTGTGCTGGCTCAATCGGAAGAGGAGCCTAAGAGCTGCTGTTCAGCTCATAAAGCATGTCATGAATCATCGAGTTGTTGCGAAGGTGGGAAGAAAACAGCAACGAAGACCTGTTGTAAAAGCCATGCTGAAGAGCAAGTAGATGAGGAAGTACACTTCACCTGGCTGGTGACGATGCAGGCGATGAAGTGCCATGGACAGGATGGCTGGAGCTTGTTGACCAGTGTCATCGTCGTGGATGTGCCCGATGTAGTGGAGAAGTACGAGGCGCCCTCCCTGCCTGAAGTCATCCCTTGTGATGATGAAACTGCTTTCTCGTTGAACGCCGATCCGGCGTTGCCGCCTCCGCGTGGGTAGCGTTGTTTGAAAAGTAGATTCACAAACAACAGACGTTGCTGATTCCAATAGATCAGCATGTTCATCATTCCGTACACCGCTGCGCATTCATTGCCAGAAGCGGATGCGCGGAAGATGTACCCACAGGAGAACTCTCTAGATGAGCGACAAAGATCATTTACACTTCAAGAACAAGAACGCCGGGTTCATGACCATGGTCATGTGCATCGGTGGCATTCTGACCATTCTTGTCGTGTCGCAGTTTGTTCCATTATCGAGCCTCCGCTATCCCTGGCAGGCCAGGAATACGGTGACTGCGCCTGAACCCACCAAGACGACTGTCACGGTTGCAGACCGTGCCGAGCGTTATCTCCAAAAGAAGAACGTGACACCGCTGTCAGGTTCTCTGCAAACGTTGCTTACGAACCCTTCCAGCTTCCTGGTGAAAACTCAGGATCATCTGCTACTGGGAAAGCACTGTAGCGAGTTCACTCTAAAGGATAACGAGGGTAAGGACTGGAATCTGGGCGATGCCCTTGGAAAGAAACCCATCGTGCTCATTTTCTATCAGGGCTACGAATGCGATCACTGTGTCGCGCAGCTGTTCGGCATCAACAAGGATGTCGCACAGTTTCGCGAGATGGATGCTCAGATCGTGGCCGTCAGTCCGGATGAACCTGGCCATACCCGCAAACAGTACGCGAAGTACGGCAGCTTTGCCTTTCCGGTCTTGTCTGATCCAGACAAGAAGGTGGCAGAACAGTTTGGCGTCTATGAACTGCCTGATCCTAACGGCGCGGGCACCCTCTATCATGCCACATTCGTGATAGATGCCGAGGGCGTCATTCGATGGGCCAACAAGGATTTCGAGCCTTTCGTGAATAACCGAACGCTGCTCTACGAAGTAGCGAAACTGACCGGGCGTTTGCCGGTACAGCAACCTTAACTTTTGCCACTGATAAAGGAAACCCATGAACCGACGTGAAGCCCTGGCGACGCTGGGAGCCGGTGCAGCTACAGCCGTAATCGCAGCGCAGGACCCGCCGGCTAAGAAGCCTACACAGGCTTTGATGCTGGCCTATCCCAACTTCACTTTGCTTGATCTGGTCGGGCCCCATTCGATTCTATCGATGGTGGCAGGTATTCAGGTCAGCATTGTGGCCAAGGCCAAAGACCCGATCCGAACGGATACCGGGGTTATCATTCATCCTCACAAGACACTTCAGGAAACGACGGAGGAACCCTTGCTTATCTTCGTTCCGGGTGGAACCAACGGTACGCTGGCTGCCATGGAGGACAAGGAAACACTTGAGTTTCTGAAATCCCGTGGGGCCAAGGCAACTTACGTTACCAGTGTCTGTACCGGGGCGCTCGTCCTCGGTGCTGCCGGTTTGCTGAAAGGCTACCAGGCCACGACACACTGGGCGGCGATGGATCTTCTGAAACCGTTGGGAGCGATTCCGACGGTGAAGCGCGTGGTCGAAGACCGGAATCGTATCACCGGGGCGGGAGTGACCGCCGGCCTGGACTTCGGTCTGCGCCTGGCTGCCAAACTGAAAGACGACAAGTATGCCCAGGGGCTGCAACTGGCCATTGAGTACGACCCTGAACCACCCTACAAATGTGGCTCCCCAGCCACGGCGGATGCTGCTCTCGTGAAGTATGCCCGCACCCACTATTCCTTCTTCCTCAAGCAAGCAGAAGCTGTCGTCAAACGCATAGCATTCTAACCTTATCAAGGAGATTCCTCATGAGATTACAACGTCGACGAGCGTTCACGCTCATCGAACTCTTAGTCGTCATTGCCATCATCGCGCTGTTGATGGCTCTGCTGCTGCCCGCTATTCAAAAAGTTCGTGAGGCAGCCAACAGGATGCTCTGCGCCTCGAACCTGAGGCAACTGGGAATTGCCGCCCACAATTATCACAACGACTATAACAAGTTGCCCTCTGGTTATTATGGGGCTATGCGCTCGCATGCCCCCGTGGATGACATTGATCCTGATCGAGGCCCATGGATCGGCTGCCTGACGGTGCTCCTTCCCTACCTGGAGCAGGACGGGGTATACAAGCAACTTTACAGCACGCCCAGCACATGGCCGACGGTTTCTGGAACAGCAGCGCCGCCGCTGACTATCAATCTGGGAACTGAAAACGCCGCCTATTGGACAGCTCCAGGGAACTTGCAGCCTGGCACGGGGCAAATGCGCTTCAAGATTTTTCAGTGCCCTTCTGATACGCTGCAACAGGATGACCTCAGCGATGGCGGCTGCATGACTCTCTTTGTCGCCAACGGGATCATCGAGCATATCCACTATCCCGGGGTCGATACACTGATGGGGCGAAGCAACTACGCCGGAGTAGCCGGCGCGGCGGGCAATATGGATTCTCCCGCCGGGGTGCTGAGCCTTTTTGCGAGCTTCGAGGGCGTGCTTTACAATCGTTCGCAAGTGATGCTGGGGCAGTTGACGGCGCTGGATGGAACGAGCAATACTCTCCTCTTTGGCGAATCACTTGGTCGTCAGGGCGTGGGTGCCCCCGACTTTGCCTGGACCTGGTTTGGCTGTGGCGCCATGGGTACTGCCTATGGCCTGGGCAAATCCTCAGTGCCTTGTCCCGGTGATGATACGCCGGCGTTAGGGGATCCACCGACGGCCGGTTCAGACGGCGCCTGCTGGTATCGTTTCAGCAGCAGGCATACAGGTGGTGTGCAATTTTGCTTTGGCGATGCGTCGGTGCGTACTGTTCGCTTCGGCGCGACGACCTTGCCTGATCTCAGCAACAGTGGCAATAACAGTTCGGATTGGGCACTGCTTCAGCAACTGGCCGGTCGACGAGACGGTTACAAGAACGATACTTCCAGCATCCTTGACTAGACATGAAAGGAAGTATCATGAGGATCATTCCCATCATGCTCTTGTTTGCGTTTACGTTGGCCATCATGGGCTGTAGCAGGCCCGATGCTGAACCAGGGAAAGTGGCAGTTACCGCAACGAAAACACCTGGTAAACGAGACGTGGTCTCGACACCTCGCCCGAAGAAATAACCAACAAGTCCCAACTACCTGGCGTAGTTGGGGCTTCATTCCGTTCTGGCTACTTGCTTAACTCAAATCACAATCGGCTTGCCCAGCGCTCGGCGTACCACGGCGAACTGGCCGGCGTGCATCATGGCGTGGCTGGCCAGCAGGTTGGCCATCGCCCCCACCGAGGGGAACATCTCCCAACCCTTGGGGCTGGGCTTATCGAAATCAGCATCGGTCAGCTTGGCGAGAGTGGCTTTGACGTTTTCCCGGCTTTTCTTATACAGCGAGATGTATTCTTCCTTGGTATAGAAGTGCTTGGGATCGTTGTTGTCTGTTTGGGTCTTATTATGCTTATCGCCGAAACCTTCGGGCAGAGCCATGCCGCTTCCTGGTATCAGCATGTTCAGAATTCCCTGTTCCGAGTTGATGAGATGGCCCAGTTGCCAGGCCAAGTGATTGCAACCGGGGCCGGGGCGGGTCATCAGATCGGCGTCTGAGAGATCCTTGAGGTAGGACTTCATGACGAAGTCAGTCATGTCCATATTCGCATAGATCGCTTGATGAGTGTTCATGTATCAAATCCTGAAGAGAAAGACGTGGCTGGTGAAAATGTAGCGGTCATGGCTGGGTTGGCCAGTGAACAGCTCAAGTTTGGGATAGCCTGTTGACGTGTTATCCTGCTCAAGTATCATCGTGTAAGAGCGATCCCACCTCACCACCCCTCTACGTTAAGGGTCACCACGATATGGCTAAGAAACTTTCCATCGGCAGTTGGGCATTCGTATTCAATCAAGAGGAGGTCCTTGATTTTCACAAGACCCTGCACAAGCTTCAGCACATGAAGTTCGATGGCATCGAACTGGGCAGCTTCGGCGTCCACCCGACGCCGATGTCACACCCCACCAAGGCTGATCGACTGGCTCTCAAGAAGGAAGTTGCTGATCACGGCCTGGCCTTCTCCGGTATCGCTGTCGATCTCTGGTCGTTCAAGCCCATTACTACTGATCCCAGCCCGTATCTGACGGCGTTCCTTGGTTATTGCGAGTTCGCTCGTGATCTGGGTATGGACATGATCCGGGTCGATACGTGCGAGACGCCACAGAACCTGGCGAAGACTTCGTTCGACCCAAAGGCCGGCATGGAGAAGATCATCTCAGTGTGGGATGTGGCCTGCAAGATGGCTGCCGACCATGGCATGAAGGTGAGCTGGGAGTTCGAGCCGGGCTTTATCTTCAGCAAGCCTTCGGAGATTGTTCAGATCGTTGATGGCGTAAGGGCCAAGGGGCATAAGACCTTCGGCGTGATGTTCGACAGTTGCCATGCCCACATGGTCGCCAAGATCGGGGCCAATCAGTTCGGGGAGAAGGAGACACTCCCGGGCGGGGCTATGGAACTGCTCAAGAAGCTCGAAGGAAGGATCAACCACATTCACCTGATCGATTCCGACGGCACGCTCAACGAGCACGTGACCAGCACCCACAACCCGTTTGGCACTGGGCACATCAACTTCGATGAGATGCTGCCGGCGCTGGAGAAGGCGAACATTCCGACGCAGTGGTGGTCGATTGATCTGTGCTTCTGGCCTGATGCGTGGAATGTGACCTCGCAGTGCAAGAAGTATCTGGATGGCATGCGGGCAAAGTATGCGGCCTAGTCAATCTGTACATCGAGTGGTTTCCGGGATCGTCGATACCAGACGATCCCAGCCATTCCCGTCATAGCGACCATCGCAATGATCACCTGGGGTTCGGGCACGGAGACCAGTCGCAGGATATTGCCTGACCCCAGGTTCATGATGTAGACCGCGCCGTCGGGGCCTACCTGGATGTCGGTTATGACGCTAAAGCCAGAGCCGAAGACGAATTGATTGACCTCGGTGGCATTGTCAGCAACGAGGTCAGCCACGCCGGTCAGGCCGGTGAAATCGAAGCCGTTTCGTGTGCCATTGAGTTTGAACCGGTAGAGTCTGCCGGTATTGTTGTCGCCGACCAGCACGGAATTGTTGTAGGTCGGGCCCCACTGCGAACCGTTGAGGAACTCCATCGAGGTCACACCAATGGTGGTGAGCCAGGAGAATGCCGGATCGGTGTAAGTGGACGAGGCACCCAGATCAACGAGTTGATTCAAAAGCACACCCGTGCGACTGATGGGGCCCATGACTTTGTTCCAGCCGCTGTTCATCCCGACCGTCAGGCGGTTGATTTCGTCATACTGGCTGGGGCCATTCTCGGTGTACCACATCGTGCCGGTCGATTTATCCTGAACGATGCCGAACGAGTTGCGGACACCGTAGGCAACCCAGGGATGGAAGCTGGTGTTGGCATTGGAGCGGAAAGGATTGGTCGCAAAGGGATCGCCGACGATGGTGCCATTGGCCTGGACGACGCTGGTATCGTAGCGGTAGATGCCGCCGACCTGAGAGGAACTGCTGGCTGCCCCCTGATTCTGTTCCGCCCGATTGCGGTTCAGGTCGCCGGTGGTGCCGTAGAGCAGACCATCGGCTCCGAACTTGATCGGGCCGCCGTTGTGATTGGGGCCATTGGCCTGGGCGCCGTCAGAAGGGAAGCCGAGCAGCCTCACTTCGCTGGCGGGGTTGAACGCGCTGCCCGTCCAGGTGAAGCGGGAGAGGCGATTTTCGGCCCACGAACCGGACACTTGTTGGCTGTAGTAGACATAGGCGTAGGGCCTACTGCCGTTGAACTGCGGATCGAGGGTAATGCCGATGATCCCTCGTTCGCTGTTGGTGTCAACAGGCAGAGTGAGGACATTGCTGGTAGTGCCTGAATTCCAGCGACGCACCAGGCCGCTGGCTTTCTCGATGACGAAGAAGTCATTGGGGTTGCTGCCGAGGAATGCCATGCCGGTGGGCTGACTAAAGCCGTTGGCCAGGACGCTGACATTGATATTGGGATCACTCACTGTCTGTGCCCAGACGTGGGTGGTGGACAACAAGAGTACAGAAAAAGAAACGAAGAACTGCCGACGCGACGATGCTGCAAACATAATCAACCTCCAGGCCATCAACAGAAATGAAACGTGATGGGTGGGGCGGAGGTGAATGAAGTGTAGGTTAGAATGCCGGGCGAGGCAAGTGAGAGCGTGTGACTCATCCCTGGTCTTCGACCGCGGACCAGAAGGCAATCGTAAAGCATCGAAGGCCGAGTGACTTGCGTCACTCGGCCTTCGACAGTAGACAAGCCCAACCGTGAAGCACGTTCAAGAAGGCCGACCCAAGCACCACCCTTTTTGAACGCTTATATGCTTCGCCCGCAAAGGCTGCTACATCACTTCCCGCAAAGGATATAGCACCAGTGGGCCAGGCAAGGTGACCATCCACCGGCCCGGCCTTTCGCCGCTCCCCCCGATGAATGTGGGGCGGTTGATACCCTTTGCTCAAACTGTGTCAAGACCAATTCGACGCATTCTGCGTGGTTTTCCACATTAGAAAATACCCTCGCCAAACCCAAGAACAGGCTCGTTTTTTCCAAAATCGGTGATGCTTTGTACATCAGCCACGGGAATGACCGGTTTTAATTGTTGAATGATCTCATCGGTGCTGGTCGGATCGACAGAGCGGCAGGCGTCGGTGAGCTTGTCGCTGATCTCGTCGAGTTCCTTCTGCCAGTCCTCAGCGGTCATGCCGGTGGGGGTGAGCAGTCGAAACTCGCCGCAGAGCAGGATGAGGCGCAGGAAATGGCGGAAGAGGATCCCCTCCTGCTTGGCGAGATCCTTGCTGGTGATGTACTTGTTGAAGTTGCCGTTGTACTCGAGGAGTTCGCCGGCGGCCCAGACGGCCTGCACTTCAAAATCGCCGATCTCGGGGTACTTCACCTCGAAGAGCATGCGCATCTTCTCAGCCAGGCTCAAGGGCCATTCGGGCTCTTCTTCGTAGTTATCGTCGTCTTCATCTTCGCTGGTCGTTTTCGGAGCAGCCATCAGGCCATGCTGCACCAGTTCGGGGTCGATTTGATGAGCGAGCGGCCCGGGAGGCATGCGATCAGGCCAGGGCACTCTAACATGGCGGAGCAGGGGCTTGGGCAATTCGAGTACACTCTCCATCAGTTGCAACCGTTCCTGCCGATTGGCCACGCCCATGAAGTCCATCAGGAAGACGCCGTAGAGTGGCTGAATAGCACGGAAGGCGAGCAGCCGTTCCAGTTGATCGGTAGGCTTCGCCAGGATCGGTTCATAGCTGCTGGCTGTGTCAACCAGCATCTGCTCCTCAACCGGCGCTGAGCGCAATACCAACCCCTCCTTAGTTCTGACGAGGACTTCTCCCCTCTCCCCCCCGGAGAGAGGGGTTGGGGGTGAGGGGTTCTTCGATGCAGCGCTAGCCTCCTGTTCTTCTTTGGGAGGCGGTGGCGGCGGAGGTTCCGGCTCCAGCGTCACGAACCCGCCTTTATGCAACGTCATCAGCATCCGATTGAGCACCTTCTCACCGGCCAAGATGCGAGGCTCATCGAGCAGACGTTTGCGGATGACCGTCTTCAGCCGGGAAACTTCGGGTGATGCCTTCAGCAGATAGGCCAGCAGCCTCCAGGGCAGGGGGCCTTTGCTGTAGAGCTTGCCCGGCGGGGCGAGTTGCAGCGACTTGAACTGTGCCTCGGTCCAGTAGGTCTGGTTGGCCCGTTTGTCGGGCTTCTTCCGCTTGAGGTCTTTCTTGGCCTTGAGCAACCCCGGATCGCGCGTGTCTTCAGGGATCGAATCGTACTTCACCTTCCAGCGCAGCAGTTTGACATCGTCTTCATGGGCGATGGCATAGACGTGGCCCTCGGTATCGTACTGCGGTCGACCTGCCCGGCCAAAGATCTGGTGGGCGATGGAGGCTTCGATCAGCTTCTGCTTGCCGAACGGGCCTTTGACCAGAGAGGTGACCACGACCGAACGGGCAGGCAGGTTGATGCCAGCCCCCAGCGTTTCGGTGCAGACGACGACGGCGAGCAACTTCTTCTCGAAGAGTTCCTCGACGCCCCGGCGATACTTGGGGAGTAGCCCGGCATGATGCACGCCGACGCCCCGGCCCAGCATCTGCTTGAGCTTGGGCCCGATGCCTTCTTTCCATTCGAGCTTGTTACAGCGGTTGAGAAGTTCCGTGCGGACAGCGCTATCGACCAGCGGTAAGCCTTTAAGTTGCTCAGCCACGCTCCAGCACTCGTCACGGTTGAAGCAGAAGACGAGGGCGGGCATCTTACGCTGACTGCTGTCGCCTTCAGCCATCAGGGTGAGTTGCTCGCCGAGGAGTTCGTCGGGTACCCAGTGGTAGGTGAGAGGCACTTTACGGTCGCGGCCTTCGACCAGTTCGATCTTGCGGTTGTGGCAGCGTTCGAGCCAGTTGATGAACTCACGGGAGTTGCCGACGGTGGCGGAGAGGAGTAGCAGACGGATGTGGGCAGGCAGCAGCGAGAGGGAGATTTCCCAGACGATGCCTCGTTCAGGATCGGCGAAGCTGTGGAACTCGTCCATGACGACGGCAGAGACGTTGCTGAAATCAAACTGATCGGGAGCGAGCAGGCGGTTGAGGAGAATCTCGGCGACGACGATGAGGATGCGGGCCTGGGGATTGATCTGCCGGTTGCCGGTGACGAGGCCGACGTCTTCGGCTTCGAAGCCCCACTTGATGGCGGCGGTCTGCATCTCGTAGAACTTCTGCTCGGTCAGGGCGATGAGGGGCGTGGTGTAGTAAGCCTGCTTGCCAGAGTAGAGGGCTTCAAAGAGAGCAGCCTGGGCGATGAGCGTTTTGCCGGTGCCCGTGGGGGCGCAGACCATGACGCCCTGCTCGGCGGTGAACCAGGCGAGCAACGCTTCTTCCTGCACCGGGTAGGGAGCGTAGGGGAGTTGTTCGAGATACTTGTTAGCCAGTTCGTCGCGGGTGAGCACGAGGGGTTCTCTGAGGATGGAAGCAGTAGACAGCCGCGACGTTGAGCGGGGGTGAGGTCATGATAAGGAGATGGGGCGAAATTGCGCGGTGAAGTGGATGTTGATTCGATGGCAGTCGCAGTGGGAGTTTAGTGCGTGAGAAGCTGAATGATGTACCATTTTTGCATCTTCTATGTTGCATTAGTGGTGCCCTGTAGTTAGCCTAGCGACAGGGTCGCGCGGCTAAACGCTTAATGCTGTGCGGGATAAGGCAGAAATGATTCTGTCTAATACTAGTTCGGCGAAGGAGGGCGAGTCGCGGTGAAGAAGGCGGAACGGGTGGCGAAGGCGAGCGCGCGGGAAGCCAACCGGCAGCGGTACGCGCGGGAGGGGGCGGCCATGCAGGCGTTCCTGCTGGAGTGCCGAACAATCGTGCCGCTTGATGTGTGGAAGAAGGAAGGTTTCGAGGAACCGCAGCGGTGGGCCGGGAACACGTTCCACATTGTAGAGCGAATGGTGCTCGTACTCGCGGCCATGCAGCAACCCATCACGCCCCCGATAAGGCTTGCCCTGGATGCGATGCTCGACGTGCTGGGACTGGATCGGTGCACCGTGCGCTGGGAGGCTCTGCGGCATCTGAACTATGGGGCGTACTGGAAGTCGCAGTACGGTTATTAAAGGCACGCCAATCCCGGCGTTGCAGGCCAGGTGCCCGGAAGATTGATGAGAAGGTGGTGCCACGGAAGGTATGTACTCATCTCTTCCGTGCTTGACGTGCAATCGCCCTGATGATTCCACCGATAAGTCGAGTTTGACATTTCCGTGGCACGGTTTGATTCAGGCCTCGCTGCGCTCGCCTACGCCAGGTGCCCGGGAGATTGATGAAAGAGGTGCCACGGAAGGTATGTACTCATCTCTTCCGTGCTTGACGTGCAATCGCCCTGATGATTCCACGGAAAAGTCGAGTACGACATTTCCGTGGCACGGCTTGATTCAGGGGGCATGACTGGCTGAACAAACCGTTGCACAAGACCGGGCCGGCGTTACAATGGCGTGGTATTTCATGTTCCTTGCGGACGGGCCCGGCAAGGGAACGGGGTCGTTCGGCGGCGGAGGGCGGGCGCATGGAGTTCTTACAGCACCCACTCTACGACCGCTCGGCGGCCCGCGATTGGCTCTGCCTTCGACCATCCGATTGGACTGAACTCGAACCCGGCCCGGAGAAACAGTTGGACGACCTTGTGCGGTCGCACAAATCGTGGCTGTGCGAGCAAGCTCTGACTCTTATCCGCGCCGTGGCCAACGTGTCGTTCTTGGCCGACACGCCGTACCCGCTGGTGTGCGATTTCCTTTACATTCCGTTCAGCGATACGGGGTATCGAGCGTACGTGGAGTACGCCTTTGGCCCACACCCGGATCGGCCCCGACCGGACAACGATTACTGGTGGATAATTCTTGGTTGCCCATACCCAGTTGCCCCGTTCCCGACTGGCCGGCGTGAGGTGTATGTCGTTGGGCTTGGGTGGTATGTCCTTTGAGCTAGGTGCCCGCGAGATCGATGAAATAGAGGCGCCAGGTGCCCGGAAGATTGATGAGAAGGTGGTGCCACGGATGTGATCTCTTCCGTGCTTGACGTGCCATCGCCCTGATGATTTCACGGAAAAGTCGGGTACGACATTTCCCTGGCACGGCTTGATTCAGGGTACATGACTGGCCGAACAAGTCGTTGCACTTGACTGGGCCGACGTTATGATGACGGGGGACTTCAGGTTCTTTGCGGGCGACTGGAGCCGGTGAACGGGGTCGTTAGCCGCTAGGTGTCTCGAATGGATACGATAGTCGAAATCGCTCGACAGTTGCACGACGTTCCTGGGCCCGGCTCCCGCAACAGCGTTTCGCCAGATGAACTCAAGCGGTGGGCAATTGAATATCTCGACGAGTACGACGACGAATTGGCTCGATTTCCAAAACTGGTTGGCCAGGCTCATTGGAACTTATGGATGAGGGATAGGAGCCTCCCAGACGCTTTTTTCGTCGTGCTTATTTTTAGCCCGAACAGTCTTGAGTTTTTCTGTGGTACTGGTGACAGCTTTCAGTTACGGGAATTTTCCGAACATGAAGTGTTCGACGACGCATCGACGATGTCGACAGCAATGAAACGGCGGTTCCTTATCCCAGAGCCAACCCTGGTTATTGATCGTGCATCGGCTGAAGAATGGCTTGACCGTTCGTGGTAAGGCAGCAGCGAACCAACGGCTGAAGCTGACCGGGGCCGCCATCGTGGTTTCACGCAGCATGAAGGCTTGCAGATGGTCCCGGCAGCTTATCCTTATTGTTCAACAAGGTGATGGCAATGCGAAAGACTGTTCTACTCGTCCTATCAATTGGTGTCGCGGTCATTGTCAGTGGGATCATGGCCGGGAGTCTCGCACAAGACAAGGCCGGCGGGGCCGATGAGAAAAAGGGCAAAGGCGTGGAGGGGAAGCGGGACACTGTACGGGACGAAGTCCGAGGGGGCATCGCGTTTCGCCCGGAGAAACGGACGTGGACTCGGATAGCCGGCAAGGTCAAGGTGCTTAATGCCTACACCCTCGTCTACGAAGATGGAACCGAGGTCGGTCTCGGAGGGATGATGGAGGCTCCGGAGTTAGGCCAGAAGGGGTTGATCGATGGCAAATTCTATCCGTGCGGCAAGGAGGCGGCCGAGTTCCTTCAGAAGATGATCGGTGATCGTGCCGTGACGTGCATCGTCCATCGGGACAACGTCGATGACAAGAAGATGCGCGGCGCGTTCGCATTCGTTGGTGAAACCAGCCTCGACATCGAAATGGTGCGCAACGGATGGGCGATCTCGAATCATGAGGGAATGGATCCTTTTGAGATCATGGCGAGGGAGAACAAGCGTGGTCTCTGGCGGGGGGCGTTTGTCGTACCGGGGCGTTGGCGAAGCGGCGACCGGCTGCCGGGCGAGTAGCGGGCAATGCTGACCCACGGATGTCATGGTTTGGCCGTACTCGGCCTAACCATGCTGCCTTGGTAAAATAAGGTTTCTGAGGAGCATGGTTAGCGTGAGTACACGCAAACCATGACAGCCGAGCAATGTGATAGGGAGTTATCCGATGCTTCGAGTAATGTCGCTCGCCCTGATGATGCTGGGGTACCTAACGGTCACGGTTCGTTCACAGGCGCACGATGACCCACCCAAAGGCCTGCGCATCTTCTTCGCCTCGCACAGTGGTATGTGGTTTGTGCCAGACCCCCTTGGCGAGTTGGCAGAGGCGGCCAGGATCAAGGGGCACCAAACGGTGGGTCTGCAGAAGATCGGCGCCTCCAGGACTCTCCAGCACTGGAACTTGGCCGAGGACAAGAACCAGGCCAGGAAGGCCCTGAAGGCGGGTGAGGTGGACGTGTTCGTGATGTCACCGATCCAGTTCCCCGACGAGGGTGTCGAGAACTTCGTCAAGCTTGGGCTGGAGCACAACCCGCACATGCGCTTCCTGGTCCAGATCACCTGGGGCGGCGGGGACATCGACAACCAGGACTTCCCGAAGGGCGCGTTCGGCTACGTCAATCGCGAGAAGACCCCGGACCAGCTTGCGCAACTCTACGCGCGCAACATCAAGGCGGCTGAGGCCCAGGCCGACGCTATCAACCAGAAGTACGGCGGGGGCAAGAAGGTGCTGTTCCTGGTGCCCAGTGCCCAAGCACTGGTGGCGCTGCGGACACGGATTGCTCACCAAGAGATACCCGGCCTGACCAAGCAGGGGGAATTATTCACCGATGCGCTGAGCCACCCGTCGGCCCCGCTGGAGGCGCTCAACACCTACCTGCACTACGCGGTGCTGTACGACCGTAGCCCGGTCGGCTTGCCCATGCTCGGCCTGCTCACACGGGCCAAGCGTCCGGCGTGGGACGAGAAGCTCAACCGGACTTTGCAGGAACTGGCATGGGAGACTGCGGGTAACTACTCTTACAGCGGTGTTACAGCGGAGACGAAGAGGTGAGGTAGGGGTGCCATGGTTTGGCCGTAGTCGGCCTAACCATGCTGCTGTGGTACCATAAGGTTTCTAAGGAGCATGGTTAGCGTGGGTACACGCAAGTCATGGCACCCGTGCAGTGGAGGGCGTACTGATGGCAGGCAGGCGAGACGGGCCGGGAGTGCCAACTGCTACCAACCGTGTTCACTTCGCCTGCTTCAAGTGTCGGAAAGCCTTCAAGCAGCGAGGCTCGTCTAACTGGGACCAGAACGTGCCTGAGAGGCCATTCCCGTGCCCCAACTGCAAGGCACCGATGGCTCGGCTGGGTCGTTACTTCAAGGCACCACGTCAGCGGGCGGTCGCGGCATGGCAAGAGGTCGAGCGTCTGTACCACGAGGGCGCTCGCTTCGACTAAGCAAGACAACCGAACCAGGCGCTACAGGTGATCGGGTCCGCACGTTCGCATTCCCTGATTCGTAACACACCGAGCGGCCCAAGAAGCTTAGCCGAGCGTTCGGCCCACCGGAGGAGCACAGATGGCGGAGGCTCCCGAAGACCAGCCGTCGCCCGAGGAACTAGCCCGCCGCGTGGCATGGTTCCACGAGTACACGGCCCGATTGGACAGCCAGCCGCCGGGGCTACCCCTACGCTGCCCGTGCTGCGGGTGCAAGACACTCGGTGAGCGTGGGGTGTACGAGATCTGTCCGGTCTGCTTCTGGGAGGACGACGGACAGGACGACGCAACGGCGCATGAGGTCTGGGGCGGGCCGAATGGGGCGTTGAGCCTCACACAAGCGCGGGCTAACTACCAAGCGTTCGGGACCTCGTCTCAGCGACGGCAGCGGTTCGTGAGGCCTCCACTGCCGGAGGAGGTGCCCGATCCAAGACCGGCCAGTTGCCCGGAAGATTGATGACAAGGTGGTGCCACGGATGTGATGTACTCATCTCTTCCGTGCTGGACGTGCAATCGCTCTGATGATTCCACGGAAAAGTCGAGTACGACATTTCCGTGGCACCGCTTAATTCAGGACACATGTCTGGGCGAACAAAACATTGCACTTGACCGAGTCGGCGTTACAATGGCGCAGGACTTCGGGTTCCTTGCGGATGACTCGGCAAGTGAACGGGGTCGTTAGGGCCTTTTGCATGTGGCGCATTCTTGTCTTCACTCTTATTGCTGTGACGGGATGTTCCCGACAAACTCCGGTCGACGTAGCAAAGGGCAATAATCCGCAAGGGGAGAAACCCGTGGATTCAGATATCTTCATCAAGCAAAGCGTAGAGGGCTTGCGCACGCAGACATCGACCCATGCCGCGACATGGCACCTCGGTGAGGAAGCAAACTGGGCCGCCGATCAAGACACCGGCCGCATCCGCTTTACCTTCAAGGACGGTGGCATCGCCGAGGCGGAGATGCAGATTGTGGGAACCTACAACACGCAGGACGGAACGTTCCTGTGGGGTTGGGATCATCCATCCGTGGCCGAGCAGTTGCGTAAGCATGCAAGCTTTGCCAAGGAGTATGGCGAAAAGCATGGACTTTCCAAGTTCACGGAGCGCAAGATCAAATGCTCCGAGGATGAGGCGTGGGAATTTACCGCAGTGGCCGCCAGACTGGGAAAAGCAAACGGTGCCTACCGCGGCCCCGCTGGCACAGCGTTCGTGTACATGACTTTCGGTGAAATCAAGCTCAGTCGGCCCTGACAAGTCACAGTGGCATGGGTGCCATTGTTTCCGATACCATGCTGCGGGTGCCAGGTGCCCGGTAGGTGAATGAGTTTGGTGTCACGGAAGTGCGTGTACTCACGCTCTTCCGTGCAGCCTGTCACATGGGTATGATTACTTGGCTTGATGCGTAGGCGATTGCACCTCACGCACGGATGAGTCGAGTACGTCGCATCTGTGGTACGGTTTACCGGAAAACCCGGGCACCCGGCACTATATCCCCCAGACTTCCCAGTAGAATGAGACGGAGTTACTTGATGAAAGGAGGTTCCCTATGCCAGAGTACAAGTACGATTATTTCGCCGCCTATAGTTTCGATTCGCGCCTTGCCGGTCTTTCGGACTCCGGGCGCATCCAAATTGGCAAGCATCAACCGTTGACGAATCCGAAGGATCGGGAGGGTCTGCACAGTGTCCTCTCCGATTTGCTGAGTCCTCGCGGCGAAATGCAGCTCGCCTTCCCGACGGAAACGGGAAAGGTGTACGGCCCCCACTGGGACTTTCTCCTGATCACCGCGCTAGTGAATCACGGGATCAGTTTGCCGTCGGCTCAACAGATATGGCAGAACCATCCCGTGACGGACCCCGAGGATCGAAAGAAACTGCACGAGCTAATGAACTGGCTGCTCGGTCTCCGCGGACCGGGTCGCTCCGTCAAGGGCGGGAGGAAGTGGAGATGAATGCCTGCGGGTGCTAATGCGGGCTGTGGGACACTAAGCCCGAGGTGCTGGAGCAGCAGGGTGTCCGCCGTTGCCAAATTCCCGGTAAGTGAAATATTACGGTGCCACGGAAGTGCGTGAGCACACGCACTTCCGTGCAGTTCATGACATGAGTATGAACCCTTTGGTTGACGAGCAAGCGATTGCACTCTTCGCACGGATGAGACGAGTACGTCACATCCGTGGCACGGGGTATAGCCGGGTGCTCGGAGGATTCATTGAAGGTGTAGTAATGGCGGGTTATCCGGTGCTTCGGATGAGCCTGATTTACTACCCTGAGACTTTGCCTTCGCCAGCAGGGTCATGCTTGAGTACAAGCATAACCCTGCAACTTCTCCTTGTCCCGCCCCGTTGGGGCTCATGACGGATTGCCCTCCATCAATATCCCTATTGACTGATCATGCGATTTCGGGCATAGGCAACATGTTGATAGAGAAATTACCATAGTGTGCGCCAGGATGGTGTCACGAGGGATCGCCAAGGGAGTTGGATCATGCGATGGATCAGCGTCATTACATTGTTGGCTGCCGGTTTTTCTTCGACTGCGATTCATGCCGATTCATTCCCTGTCAGTGTCATCAGCAGTTCCTTTACCTCGGAAACGGCGGCGGTTGATCCAATCAATCATCCCTACGCCGGGCTGAACTTCACCGGTTTTACGAACTGGACGGTGACACGAGGGAGCGTAGATCTCGTCAACTTGAATGGCGCCTCCAAGACGTACTGGTTCTCCAACTATCACGGGGCTACACCCAGTTTCAGCTTTGTTGACCTGGATGGCACCTCGAAACACTCGGGGCAAATAACGAGTTCAGTGATGAACCTGACGCCGGGCACTTATCATCTAACCTTCGATGTTGCGGGCAACCTGGGTCGGCGTCCCAACTCGGAAGGGATGACGGTTCGTCTGAACGGCTTGGGCATCACGCAGCACTATGAACTCGCTTCCAATGCCGGCTTCACGACCAAGACTATTGACTTTACGGTGACGACACCCACCACGACCGATTTGAGTTTCGCCAATGAGAGCGATGATCCCAGTACGATGAATGATGACCAGGGGCCCTTGCTGGCGAATATCAACTTGACGAACCTGGGCGCCAGCGCTGCGGCTGTGCCCGAACCGACGACGCTGATCCTTGCCGGGGGGCTGACTGGCGGCTTGCTGGTGGCTCAGCGATTCATGCGCAAGCCGAGGAAGTTGAAGAAGAAGGTGGTTGATGCGGCAGCGGTGTAGTGAATTGCTTTGCTCCTCCCCTTACCAAGGGGAGGTAGGGTGGGGTTTAATGTCACTGAAAACTTACCCCCTCCAACTCCCCCTTGGAAAGGGGGAGAGAAGACTATGCTACTTTCCGCTACATAGTGTTGGTCCATTACCCCGCTGCGGCCACCGTCTCGCCGGCCTTCATCGCTTCCCACTGCTCCATCTTGAGAAGTACCTCGCGGGCGTTGGAACCGTTGTAGGGGCCGACGAAACCATCCTCCGCCATGAAGTCGATCAGCCGAGCACCTCGACCGTAGCCGATACCGAGGGCACGTTGGAGTAGTGAGACCGAGCCACGCTGTTCACGGATGATGATCTCGACTGCTTCGGGGTACATTTCATCGCGTTCACGCAACTGTTCCAGTAGATCGCCACTCTCGCCATCGCCGCCCATACGCTTCTTGCCGGCGGTGTTGAGTTGGATCAGTTCACGAGCATAGGCGGGCTGATCGGTTTCGAGATAGCTGACGACTTGAGCAATGTCCCGATCACTGGCATAGGTACCCTGGCCACGCACCATGGTGCTGGTGCCCGGTTGCAGGAAGAGCATATCGCCCTTGCCCAGCAGTTTCTCCGCGCCCATCTCATCGAGCACGACCCGGCTATCGGTGCGGCTGGCGACCTGGAAGCAGATACGGGCGGGCAAGTTTGATTTAATCAGACCGGTCACCACATCGACGGTCGGCTTCTGCGTAGCGATGACGAGGTGGATGCCTGCTGCTCGTGACTTCTGGGCCAGGCGGATGATGTGTCCTTCGACTTCCTTGCGGTTCTGCATCATCAGGTCAGCGAACTCGTCGATGAAGAGGACGATGTAGGGCATGCGTTCGGGGATGCGGGCCTTCTCGTCGTCGTCCACCGGCTTGACACGCTTGTAGATTTCTTCGGGTTCGAGTTCGTTGTAAGCGGCGATGCTGCGGACCCGGGCACGCATCAAGATTTCGTAGCGTTCATCCATCTTGTCGACAGCCCAGGACAGAATCGCCTCCGCCTTCTTCATGTTGTTGACGACCGGGTGCATGAGGTGTGGCACCTTGCCGTACTCGCTCATTTCGAGCATCTTGGGGTCGATCATGATCATGCGCACCTGGTCGGGGCGGCGGGTCATGAGCATGCTGAGTACGATGGTGTTCATGCACACGCTCTTGCCGGTGCCGGTGCGGCCGGCGATGAGCAAGTGAGGCATCTCAGCGAGGTCGTAGACGAGGGGTTGGCCTTCGGTATCTCGGCCGAGGAAGAGCGGAATCTTATACTTGTTCAGCTTCGGCCCGGCGGTCATGATGACTTCACGCAGCTTGACCACGGAACGGACATCGTTGGGAATCTCGATGCCAACAGTGTCTTTGTTAGGCAGCGGAGCGACGACCCGCACCGAGGCAACCTTGAGCTTGAGAGCCAGGTCATCGGAGAGGCTGGTAACGCGGCTCAGACGCAGTCCGGTTTCGAGGGCGATCTCGAACTGAGTGATGACCGGGCCGGTGTTGATGCCGACCACTCGGACGTTGATGCCGAAGTCGGCGAAGACCTGTTCGAGCTTGGCGGCACGATCCCGCAGCCGTTGTTCATGTTCAGGCTGATGGTAGGGTGGCGGCGCAGGTTCTTCCAGGATCGACAGGGGCGGGAACTCGTACTCGCCATCCTGCTTGTAGACTTCATCGGCAGCATGTTCAGGAAGAGGTTTGGGGCCTTCATTCTGATAGCTGGCCTGATTGATGGCGAGTTTCTTGATCGAGGGAAGATCCTTGAGAGACAGCGTCGCCGCGAGGGGTTGGTCGGCGGTTTCTTCGATATCGGTCGATTCATCTTCTTCTTCGGTGGCCAATATCTTGAGTGCAGGTTTGTTTTTGGTCGCCTTCACGGGCTGATCAGCATGACGAATGGGAATGGTATCAAGTGGCGATTCTTTGCCTGCCAGCGTGGAAGGCTTCATGGGACGAGTGCCCACAGAGATCGGACTGACGGGTATTCTCTGTTTCATTTGGGCACGGATGGCTTTGATGGCGCGCATCAACACCGGGGCGCACCAGTCCAATGCCAACGTCATGCCAGCCACGAAGATGACGAGCGTGCTGATGAAGACCCAGCTGGGGGTCAGGAACGACAGCAGCGCCTGATTGAGGACACTTCCGAGCAGGCCACCGGACCCATTCGTGGAGTGCCATTGAGCATTGAGGGGCCAACGGATCAGGTGGGCGAGAACAGCCAGGCTGGGAACGAGCAGTTGGCAGCCGAGCAGACGATAGATCCAGGTGCCGGGTTGATGGCGGAGGAGTAGGGCGATGCCGGCGAGGTACCAGACCGCCAGGGCAGGGTAGATCGCCCAGCCGAAGAGATTGTAGAGTTGGGCGCTGATCCAGGCGCCGGGATAACTCAAGAGGTTGTGAGCGGAGGCATTCACGGGGGCACCCAGAGGGCGCACCGGATCGAGCGGATCGAAAGTGACCAGTGCTGCAACCGTGGCGAACCAACCGGCGAGCAGCACGATGCCGACGATATCGTAGAAGCGATGACGCTTGGCTTTCATACTTGGTCGTTCCCCCTGCCATGCACGCTTTCAGCGCGCACGACAGACCACCAGGATGTCTGAGTTATCCCACACTTGTATTCCACCATGTTCTGGGCAGAATGAGAGATACCAGCACACCGATTTCCTCGAAGTTCCGGCCCAATGACAACGACAACGCCGATCTTGCACATAGCAATGGTGGAACCGGATATCGCGCCCAACGTGGGGACCGTGGCCCGGATGTGCGCTGCCACGGGCATCAGAGTTCACCTCATCGGCAAACTCGGCTTTCGGCTCAATGACAAAGCGCTTCGTCGGGCGGGTCTTGACTACTGGCAGCATGTCGATCTGCATCAGCATCTTTCGTGGGAGGAGTTCAGGACTGCTTATCCGCAACTGCGATGCTTCGCTCTGAGCGCCAGGGCGAGCATGATCTATACGTCCATCTCTTTCGCGGCGGGTGATTGCCTGGTGCTGGGGAGCGAAACGCAGGGTTTGCC
>DAOMFV010000071.1:0-26625 GCA_035430005.1 Gemmatales bacterium | reverse complement strand
TTTTGAATAAGACCTCATCAGCTTGAAACACTACACTAGCGCGTCGGGCTGGTATATCTCGAACAGGGTTGATCTACCGGATGACGTTGCCCTTGATATCCAGCACAACGGCGCTGGCGAGGCTGTTGCCGAACAGTTTGTGATCTTTGAAGGTCCAGATGACTTTTTTGTCTCGAGTCACTTCGATGAGCTGCGGGTTCTGTGGGCCGGCGTGGCAGTTGCCGATGACTAGGTTGCCGTTCGGGAGTACCTGTAACGTGGTAACCCAGGCGAGGGTGATACCGGGAAGGTCTTTCTGATCAACCTGCCAGACGATCTTTTTTTTTTTTTTTACTTCGATGACCCGGTTGTTATTGCCGCCAGCGATGAGGGTGTTGCCGTTGGGCAGGCGAACCGCGCCGTAGACTTCGAGTCCATGCCCTTCGGGACCATGGCCGTTGCTGCGTGGTCTGCCTGCCAGGTCGAGGGCATATTCCCATACGACCTTGCCAGAGCCGTCGTATTCTTTGACGCAGCCTTCGCCTTCATGGCAGACGAGGTAGTGACCGTTGCTCAAGGCCCGCACCATTCGAGTGTCCCGGTGAGCGCTCGGGCTCTTGACGTTCAGTGCAATTTCTTTGACGGTCTTGCCTTCACGATTGACTTCAATGATTCGGCTGTTGCCCGATTCGGCAATCATGGTGTTGCCATCAGGCAGTCGCTGGAAGGCATGAATTTCGATCTTGCCCGTGTAGCCCGGCTTGGGCTTAGCTTCGTACTTCCAGACGATTTCCTTATTTGGGCTGATCTCAACGATGGTGGTATGAGAAGTGTGCGTGAGGATGTTGCCGTTGTCGAGCATGTGGAGATCGTGAACATCGTGCTTGTTGGGAATCTCCCACTCAACTTTGCCATCGGTGCCGATGATCGCCAGCCGACCGGTTTCACGGTCGGCGGCAAGCACTCGATGGGTGACGGGATCATCTGCACGAAGTGAAGACACGGTCAGCAAAAAGAGAGCAGAGATAATCAGTGTTGGCCGCATGGTGTGTTCCTTCATCAACATAGTAGGATCAGGTCTTTATAGCATCTTCTGGCAACCATTGATGATTTGTCTTTCATCTTCGCATTCAGTAATCTGTTAAGGCTGGCATAGATCGGCTTCGTCCAATAGAGTCATTGTTGATGGCCAACGCCAGAACTTCCATCTCCTTCCTATTCAAGAACCACCAGGATGAACCGACTACAGCTTGCTACCCTGATTTCGCTTCTTCTATCGATCAGCCTCTATGCTCAAGATGCTGAGCCCAAGGATGGTGTGACCACGACTGAACACAAGCTAACTATCAATGGCAAGGTCATTGAATACACGGTGCAGGCGGGAACTTTACCGATCAAGAATGATAAGGGTGAAGTGACAGCGAGAATGTTCCATATCGCCTATCTGAAGAAGGGCGAAGACCTGACCAAGCGGCCGTTGCTGTTCTCTTTCAACGGTGGGCCTGGCTCATCCTCGGTCTGGTTGCATCTGGGCATCTTCGGCCCCCGGCGAGTGAAGACCAATGATGATGGATCGTTGCCTAAAGCTCCCTACGAGATGGCCGTCAACGATGAGAGCCTGCTTGATGTGACCGACCTGGTCTTCATTGATCCGATCTCGACTGGTTTCAGCCGCCCAGCACCGGGGAAGGATGGCAAAGAGTTTCATGGTGTCGAGGGCGATCTTCGCAGTGTTGCTGAGTTCATACGCTTGTGGCTCACCCGTCACCAGCGCTGGGCGTCGCCGAAGTTCATCGCCGGGGAAAGCTATGGCACTACCCGTGCCTCGGGACTGTCGGCGCTGCTGCAATCGGCACACGGAATTAACGTCAACGGTATTATCCTTATCTCAGCTGTCCTCAACTTCCAGACGATCCGCTTTGATGATGGCAACGATCTGCCCTTCAGCCTGTTTCTACCCACTTATACTGCCACAGCGTGGTATCACAAACGACTGCCTGCTGATCTTCAGCAGAAGACGCTGGCCGAGGTTACCAGGGAGGCCCGTGAGTTTGCAGGCGGAGAGTACAGTAAAGCTCTGATTGTAGGGCATGCACTCAAAGAGCAGCAGCGAAATGAGATCGCTGCCAAAGTTGCCCGCTATACTGGGCTTTCCGAGGACTATGTCAAGCGGGCCAACCTGCGTATCGATGCCATGCGGTTCATGAAGGAACTGATGCGGGATAAGCGTGAATCGGTGGGTCGTTATGACAGCCGGTTGAAATCGACAGATTTCGATGCTGACCGGGAGATGCCGAACTTCGATGCCAGTTATGCCGCTGTTCAAGCTCCCTACACACAGGCATTGAACCAGTATCTGCTCAGTGAGCTGAAGTACGAAGCGGACTTGCCGTACAAAATCCTCACCGGCGATGTCCAGCCCTGGGACTATGGTAACGCCCGCAACCGCTACCTCAACCATGGCGGACAGATGCAGTCGGCGATGACGCAGAATCAACACCTGCGGGTGTTTCTGGCCTTGGGGTACTACGATCTGGCGACGCCGTTCTATGCCGCCGAGTATACGATGGATCACCTGGGGTCCAACGCCACCGTGCGTGATCGCATCGCCTCGGCCTACTACGAAGCGGGGCACATGATGTACATCCACAAAGATTCAAGGCTGAAGCTGCGGCAGGACTTGGTGCGATTCATTCAGGAGAGCATCAAGTAGGAAGCGGTAGGGTATTCTTTTGCTCCTCCCCTTATCAAGGGGAGCTTGGGTGGGGGGGTAAAAGTCAAAGGGAAATTAACCCCCTCCAACTCCCCCTTGGAAAGGGGGAGAGAATGACTACGCAAGAATCTCTTTGATGACTTTGCCCGAGACATCAGTCAAGCGAATCTGTCTGCCATTGTGTTGGTAGGTGAGCTTGAGATGATCCAGTCCGAGCAGGTGAAGGATGGTGGCGTGGAAGTCAGGCACGGTGACAATGCCATCCACCGCCTGGTGTCCCAGATCGTCTGTGCTGCCGTGGGTGATGCCAGGCTTGACTCCCCCGCCGGCCATCCACGAAAGGAAACCATGCTGGTTGTGATCGCGGCCGTTGCCATCCTGTGAGATCGGCATCCTGCCAAACTCGGCACCCCAGATGACTAGGGTGCTATCGAGCAGGCCACGTTGTTTGAGGTCAGTGAGCAGCCCGGCGATGGGTTGATCGGTCTCGTAGCAAAGCTGGCGATGGTTCTTTTCCAAATCCTGATGAGCATCCCAGTTCAATCGGGTGCCGCCGCTGTAAATCTGAATGAAGCGGACACCCTGTTCGACCATGCGGCGTGCCATGAGTAACTGCGTGCCAAAGGGCTTGGTCTTCTCGTCATCAAGGCCGTAGAGCTCCTTGGTGGCGGCACTTTCCTGTTTGAGATCGACCACTTTCGGGGCTTCCATTTGCATGCGGAAGGCCAGCTCGAAGCTGGCGATGCGGGCGTCGAGTTCCGCAGTGCCATCGCCTTGATGCTGGGCAAGATGCTGCTTGTTGAGTTCCTGCAACAGGTCGAGTTGCGAACGCTGACGCTGCTCTGAAATGTCAGGAAGTCGTTTGGAATAGAGCAGAGGCGATTCCTGGGGCCGGAAGGTGACGCCCTGGTGGCTGGCGGGCAGGAAGCCATTGCCCCAGTTGGTCGGCCCCGCGACGGGTACGCTGCGGTGATCATACATGACGATGAAGCCGGGCAGGTTCTGGTTTTCCGAGCCTAGCCCGTACGTGACCCAGGCCCCGGCGCTGGGGTAGCCAACACGAGTAATGCCGGTGTTCATTTGCAGGCAGGCGGGGGCGTGGTTGTTCGAATCAGCCTTACAGCCTTTGAGGAAAGTCAATTGATCGACTTGCCTGGCCAGATGGGGGAAGAGTTCCGAGACCCATGCCCCGCACTTGCCATGTTTCTTGAAAGCAAAAGGTGACCGCATCAGTGGTCCCGGGTGGCCGAACAAAACATCGGGGGGTTTGGGCAGCCGTTCACCGTCACGCTGATCGAGTTCGGACTTGTAGTCGAACGTATCCAGTCCGCTGGGTGCGCCGTACATGTAGAGCCAGATGACGCTTGTGGCTTTGGCTGGGTGGTGCCCTGCTTTGGGAGCGAGTAGATTGTTCTTCGAGCCATTCGTCTGTTGTTGAGCTTTCTCTTGAGCCAGCAGATCGCCCAGGCCTAACAGACCGATGCCTGCACCGCTGTGGGCCAGGAAGTTTCTTCGGGTAGGCATGAAGGAAGCGGGCATCATCAATTCACGTAGAAGAACTCGTTAGTCATCATCAGCACATGGCAGAGATCGGTCAGGGCCGGTAAATCGAGGGCGGCTGCGCCTGGCTTACTTCGCTGGACGAATCGGGTTATTTGCGTGATCTCTTCTGTTGTGGGAGCGCGGCCCAGGATCGATTGATAGGCAGCGGTCACAGTCAACAGAGGTTCGCCGTTAGTTGGCTTATGAATCTTCTCGGCCAGGAGGGTCGCTTGGGTGCGTATGAAATGATCGTTGAGCAGGGCCATCGCCTGGGTCGGCACGACGGACTGGTTACGTCGGGCACAACTGCCTGCCGTATCGGGGGCATCGAAGAGTTGCAGGAACGGCACCGGGTTAGAACGCTTGGCGCAGATGTAGATGCTGCGCCGCCAGTTGCCGGGAAACTCCTGAGCATTCTCCGGCCAAACAACGCCATGTTTGGGAGCGGTCTGGAAGATTGCTTCGGGAGGTATTGGCGGTTTGACAGGCGGGCCGTACATCTCGTCGTTCAGGGAGCCGCAGGTGGCAAGAATCGAATCGCGCAACGATTCAGCCGTGAGTCGTTGAGGCATGTGCCGTCCCAGAAGGCGATTCTCCGGATCGGTTTTCACTAAAGCAGTTTGATGATCACTGCTGAGTTGCCAGGCGGCGCTCATCACGATCATGCGGTGCAGCCGTTTCATTTTCCAGCCGGAAGCGACGAATTCTTGAGCGAGCCAATCGAGAAGTTCGGGGTGGCTGGGTTGTTCACCATGCAGGCCAAAATCGTTAGCGGTGCGTACGAGGCCCTGTCCGAAATGTTGCTGCCAGATGCGGTTGACGATGACGCGGGCCACCAGTTGCCCCGCGCCGGCTTCCGTATCGGTGAGCCAGTTGGCGAGGGCGGTGCGGGGCGTGCTGCCCCATGCTCGCCAGGTCTCGTTATTCCATACAGGTCGGCCCCGTGTCAGTACCGACAGGAAGCCGGGCGGGACCAATTCCTGCTCACGATCCGGGTCTCCCCGTGTCAGAATCGGTGCCGGGGCGATGTGAGAACCGAGATACATCAATCCCCGTGCTGGCGCAGGGGGAAGCTGTTGCTCCAACTCTTGAATACGAAACGCCAATTCAACCCATCGATTGCCAAGGTTGTCGGCAAGCATGCCTCGCGCATCATCATCACTGACTTGAATCAAATGCTCGTATCGATGGAGCAAATTGACCTGGAGAGCGTTGCCCGGATCGACGGGCTGACGAAGTACCGCCTTCTCTTCGGGCTTGATAGGCAGACCATCGATTTTCTGATTGCGTGACTGTTCGCGGGCCGGGGCGGCAAGGGTCTCAAGGTCCTTCTTGACCAGATCTACCGGGCCACGAAGCTGGTGATACTTCTGACCGGCCTGATCATCGAGGTAGTTCTCAACACGATTGCTGCCATGAAAGACGCTGACCAGACGATGGTAATCATGCTGGGTGATGGGATCGTGCTTGTGATCATGGCAGCGGGCACAGCCAACGGTCATTCCAAGGAACGCGGCGCTGGTCGTGGTGACGATGTCGTCTAGTTCGTCATAGCGATCCTTCTTCCTGGGAGCGAAAGTCTGGTACGGTCCGGCAGCGAGGAAGCCTGTAGCGGATCGGGCCTGCGGCGAAGGAGTTGGCTCTTCGTCACCAGCCATCTGCCAGCGGAGGAATTGATCGAAGGGAAGATCATCATTAAAGGCACGGATGACGAAGTCACGATAGGCATAAGCCCGCGGGCGATTCTTGTCGTCCTCATAACCATCGCTGTCGGCGTAGCGAACCAGATCGAGCCAATGGCGGGCCTGATGTTCGCCGAAGCGTGGGCTGTTGAGCAGTTGATCAACGGATTTGGCATAGTCGATCTTGGAGGATGCAGGCAATACAGCCATCGGTGGCAGGCCGGTCAGATCATAAGCCAGTCGCCTGGCCAGGACTGTATCAGCAGCACGGGGATTGGGTTGCAATTTGCTATTTTCGAGTTTAGCCAGAATAAAACGATCAATCTCATTACTACACCATTTCAAATTGTTGATGGTTGGCGGCGTGACCGTTTTCCAAGGCTGCCATGCCCAGTGTGACTGCGCTGCTGTAGAAACAGTTGACCCTGAAGCAGATGTTTGACGTAGTGCATACGGAGACGGATATGGTGCGCCGATGTTGAGCCATCGTCCTATTGCCTTGATCTCTTCCGAGTGCAAGCCGTTTCCCTTGGGAGGCATACGGTCTTCATCGTGAGAGAGGAGTCGCTTGATCAAGATGCTGGCATCGAGGTCATTCTTCTGAAACAAGGGGCCATGATGCCCACCGGTGAGGAATGATTTTTGTGAGGTGAGGTCAAGTTCGCCTTTAACACTCTCACCGCCATGGCATTTCCAGCAGTGCTGCCTGAAGATAGCGATAGCTCGTATGGTCAGTGCCTGGTTGGGGAAGAGTTGCTGTTCGATCTGTGTCAGGCTTCTTGGTTTTTCCAGCGTGACTGTAGAAAGATCGTCCTGATGGATGACTTCAACAGAGAGGATGGTCAAACGGGATGCCGGACGATTCGAGCCGGGCTCTCTCGGGACTTGCGACAGTCGCTCGAGCACATCCAGGCCCGCTTCTACCTGGCCGAAGATGGTATAACTGCCATCAAGATGGAGGGCATCGCCCAGGAGGATTGAATACGAAGTGGTTGCGCTGTCGGGTTTGCCATCGTCCCGTCCCATGGAGATGACGCCCCGCCGATGTTTGAGCGTCTTGCTGAATTCACCGGGCAGCGTGTGGATCGATTTCTCTTGTTCCTTGCTCAGTGGGACAAGTCGATCCTGAGCCAATGAGGCCTGGAGAACGAAGCCCGGTTCCAGTCTGCCGAAATGAGTCGTATCAAAGATGCCCATGCTGGCCCATTCGATGAAGCTCTTGACAGTTACTGGGGCCACATCGGGATAGAGGGCGAGAAGAATATCGCCACCTACGGTGTGCAATAGCAATCGATTCTCAGCGACACGAGTGCCGTTGGCCACTGGTTTGGGAGGCAGGCGGACGGGAGGAGGCGTTGTTGGCACCGAGGTAGACGTCTTCTGAACTACATCAGCAGCGTCTGTTACCTTTTCCGGCTCAGGGGTAGTCACAGGCTGAGTGGCTTCAGTCTGCTGCTGAATCGTTTGTGCGACCACGGGTTGATGATCAATGAGGCCATTGAGATAATCGAACGCCGTGCGCAGAGCCAGCCAACCTGCGCCGAGGAGCAGGATACAAATGGCGACATCGAAAAGACGCCGATGCCGACGATACAGGCTTTTCAAAGAGGAAGTGTAGGTCATTGGCAAACTGAAGGGCTTGGCGCCTGGTTATTTAGCTAAGCCTAGCATGGATTCGGGTTACTGGCAAAGCAGCGTCGACTGACGGGTACCCTCATTTCTTCGGCACGACATCAACATCCCAGATGGTAGCAGAAATATAGCGGTACTTCGACTGAACATCGTTGAAATAATAGCAAGTGACCATCTTGCCGTCGCCGCTGCACGGTGCGGGGGTAGCCCAAATCCCAGTTGCCGCCATCGTCACGCAGGATGATTTCGGGGCCCCAGGTCTTGCCCTTATCATCGCTGATCTTGGCGCGGATACCATACGGTGCGCTGCGGTTGCCATAAGTCAGTGCGATTCTACAGTCTTGCAGCTTTACCATATGGGGCGGGCTGCCTGCATTGTCGATGGCATTTTCCTTCTCCAGAGTCCAGGTGAGGCCGTTGTCGAGGGAGCGGTAGGGTTCGATCCATCAACGCTTCTTTTCTTCAGAAGCTGCGGAGCGGCAGCGGATGTAGGTGAACAGTTCAGTCGGCGACAGCTGCACCGTGCTGGGCATGATGGCATAGCCGCCCTTTTCCGGTTTCTTGCCGATGAACGACTGTTTGATCCAGGTCTTGCCGCCATCGGTGGTTCGGACACAGAGTGGCCAGCCTTCGATGCCATCGAACTTGGGGGCGGTCAGGCAGGCGGTCATGCTGTGTGGGCCGTCAACAATGTAGTCGGTGCAGGAGATCATGCCGGTGCGATCAAACCTTGGCAGCTTGTAGGGGCCTTGCCAGATCTTGCAGCGATCATTCGACCAGTAGAAATAGGAGTCGCCCTTCCTCCCTTTTTGCATGCGGATCATCATGGCGAAGTTCGGCTGGGTGAAGTCAATGCTGCCGGCGCATTCAGTCAGCCGCTTTTCCTTGTCGTTGGCATCCAGGAAGGAGGGGACTTCCATCTTCCAGGTGAGGCCGCCATCCAAGCTGTGGGCCAGTCGGGATACTTGTGGCTTGGCGCCATCAATGGTGTGACCATTCTCTTTTTCGAGGTGGTAGCCCAGGCTGAAGCCCACGACGATCTCCTGCCCCAAGCACCAGATGCCATTGTTGGCAGGCCAGCCTGCGAACCGGCCTTCTTCACGGAAGAAGATGATGTTGGTCTTGTCGGTTGTTATCAGGCTGGTGAACAATACGGCACAAAGAAGCGTGAGGTGAAGCATGTCGCAGGGCCTGGTTGATGGTGGGACAATTCGTCACTGGAACAATATGGATGGCGTGGCGGGGTCGAGAGAAGATTCCGTAGTTGCTCCCTGAAGGCGGGCATGGTAAGACAGTGCAAACTTTGGAATGATGCCTATGCCCTCTCTTTCCTATGAACATGGCGTCTCGGTCACGCCGTTACTCGGCCAGACCATTGGCGACAACCTTGGCCGCACGGTTGCACGCCATCCTGATCGTGAAGCGCTGGTGATCCGGTCGCAGAATCAACGACTCACCTACAGTCAACTGTGGAAGGAAGTGACCGAGTGCGCTCGGGGCATACTCGCACTTGGTGTTCAAAAAGGCGACCGTGTTGGTATCTGGGCCCCAAACCGTTACGAATGGGTCGTAGTGCAATATGCGACCGCACGGATCGGGGCGATCCTGGTCAATGTGAACCCTGCCTATCAGGAGCCGGAACTGGAGTATGTGCTCCAGCAGGCGGGGATCAGCGTGCTGATTCATGCAGAGCGGTTCCGGAACACCGATTATGAAGTCATTGTCCAGCGGGTGCGGCCTCGCTGTGTCTTCCTCAGGCATGTTGTTCAACTCGAGAAGGACTGGACTGAACTTTTGAATCAAAGCAGGCATGTGACGATGGGAGAACTGGAGACACGTGAAGCTCAGCTCCATTTCGATGACCCCATCAACATTCAGTACACCTCCGGCACGACAGGTTTCCCCAAAGGAGCCATGCTGACGCACCACAACCTGCTGAACAATGCTTATTCGGTTGGCGCGCTGCTGGGCTACTCCGAACTCGACCGGGTGTGTGTACCCGTTCCGTTCTACCACTGCTTCGGCATGGTGTTGGGTAATCTGGCCTGCACGGCCTTTGGTGCGTGCATCGTTGTGCCCTCGGAGGCCTTTCAGGCCCGTGCGGCGCTGGAAACGGTTGATGGGGAGAAATGCACTTCGCTCTATGGTGTGCCGACCATGTTTCGCACCATCCTGGAAGATCCGGACTACGACCGGTTCAATGTCAGTACACTTCGGACCGGCATCATGGCTGGGGCGCCGTGCCCGATTGAGTTGATGCAGGAGGTGATGGTCAAGCTCCACATGCCGGAGATCGTCATTGGCTACGGCATGACCGAGACATCGCCGATTTCGACACTATCGCTGCGAAACGACCCGATGGAGAAGCGGGTGAGCAGCGTGGGCAAGGTCATTCCCCATGTGGAGATCAGCGTGCGGGATACAGAGAACCGAGTTGTGCCCCGTGGAACGGCCGGCGAGTTCTGTACTCGTGGCCATAGTGTCATGAGAGGGTATTGGAACAATGATGAAGCTACCCACAAGTGCATCGATGAAGCGGGCTGGATGCACAGCGGTGACCTGGCAGTGATGGAAGAGGATAGCTACGTTCGCATCGTCGGACGGCTCAAGGACATGATCATTCGTGGCGGGGAAAACATCTATCCTGCTGAGATCGAAGCGGTGCTGCATGCTCATCCGCATATCAGCGAGGCCCACATCGTCGGTGTGCCCAGCCGTAAGTATGGCGAAGAGGTGATGGCCTGGATACGGACACGGCCTGAAGCCAGTCTCGAAGTGGCTGAGCTTCAAAAGTACTGCCAATCCCGCATGGCTTCGTTCAAAGTGCCGAAGTACTGGCAAATGGTCGAGGCGTTCCCGCAGACGGTCACGGGCAAGGTGCAGAAGTATCGGTTGCGGGAGATGGCTATCGAGCTATTGGGCAAAGAGGGTGAGCGCGAGGCGACAGCTTAACTCAAAATATCATTGATGACCTCCCCATGCACATCGGTCAGCCGGCGGTTGGCTCCACTGAAGCGAACGGTGAGTCGTTCGTGATCAATGCCCATCAAATGCAGAATGGTCGCATGTAGGTCATGCACAGTAATTGGCGTCTTTGCCTTCCATGCCCACGGGTCACTTTCGCCATAGCTGATGCCCGGCTTAAGGCCGGCACCGGCCATCCAGGTAACAAAGGTGCCGCCGTTGTGATCACGCCCGGCGCTGCCCTGGCTGAAAGGCATGCGGCCAAACTCGGTCGTCCAGACGACTAAGGTGTCCTTGAGCAATCCTGTCGTCTTCAGATCATGCATCAGGGCAGCAATGGGCTGATCAGTCGCCAGCGCCATAGGGGGCAGTTCCTTTTCGATGTTGGCGTGGTTGTCCCAGTTCTTGGTCGGGCCGCCGGCGCCGCTCCAGACCTGCACGAAGCGGACACCCCGTTCCAGCAGCCGGCGGGCCGTCAGGCACTGGCGGGCAAAGGGTTCCGTGGGTGGTTGATCGAGACCATAGAGCTTTTGGGTTGACTTGCTTTCTTTGGTCAGGTCGAACGCTTCGGGAGCATGAGCCTGCATGCGGGCAGCCAATTCATAGGCCTCTATGCGGGCATCGAGCCGAGAATCGTTGGGATGAGTCTTTTGATGCTGGCGATTCAGTTGCTGAAGCAAGGCCATGCCGTCTGCTTCACTGGTTTTGGTGATGGATTTGGAACTCTCTGGTGGGAAGAGGTAGCGAATAGCTGCTTCGCTCTGGGACAGTTTGACGACGGTCCCCTGGTACCGGGCGGGCAGGAAGCCGGCTGAGAAGTTGCCAAGGTTGTTGTAAGGCAGCCCACGAGCATCGGGCAGGACGACGAAGGTGGGCAGATCGTCGCTGAGCTTCCCCAAGCCGTAGCTGAGCCAGGCACCCATGCTGGGGAAGCCCGGCTGAATGAAGCCGGTATTCATCAAGTAGCTGGCAGGGCCATGGACATTGGTCTTGGAGACCATCGACATGAGAAAGGTCATGTCATCGACGTTCCTGGCCAGGTGAGGAAAAACCTGACTGACCCAGCGACCGCTCTGGCCATGCTGCTTGAAGGTGAACGGGCTTTTCAGGACCTTGAAGCCGGGTGAACCGGTGACCGATTCGACGAGTTTGCCTGCACCTGGATCGAAGGGCTTGCCATGGAGTTTCTCAAGTTCAGGCTTATAGTCGAAGGTATCCTGCGGGCTGGCTCCGCCGTTCATGAAAAGCTGAATGACCCGCTTCACTTTGGCATGGTGATGTAGTCCGCCATTCCATTCCGACTGAGGCTTGTCGGGGCCTTCTTCGGAAGCAGCGAGGAGATGAGTGAGGGCCAAGCCACCGAGGCCGCCACCGACCGACCAGAGCATCTCTCTGCGGTTCCAGGGTCGGTTGATAGTTGGCGGTGGATGATTCATGGCTAGTCGATGTAGTGGAACTCGTTGGTGTTAAGCAGCAGGCGGCAGGTGTTGGCCAAGCCATGCTTGTGGAGATAATTCGTTATCGTCTTCTTCTCCGTGTCATTGGGTGTTCGTTGGTAGAGAAGTTGGAAGATAAGAGCGATCTGCTGGTCAGGCTCCCTAGCATCTTTGCTCACCCTGGCAGCCAGGTGTTCACTCAGTCGAATCGATAACGGGTGATGTAGTAGTGCCAGGGCCTGTAGTGGTGTCGTCGATTCGGATCGTTTGGCGGTCCACTGTGAGCCATCCGGGCAATCGAGAACATCGAGCAGGGGATCAGGCACGGTGCGGAAGACGAAGCGATAGATGCTTCGACGGTAAGTGCCGGGGCTATCGAGATTGAAGTGATCGTAGTCAGCCACCATCGTGACATGCGGGCCGGGCTTCTCGTTGAAATGCTTGACCGAGGGGCCGTACATCGTCAGATCGAGCTTGGCTGCCACCTGTAGCATCGCGTCACGGATCGTTTCGGCATCCAGACGGGTATGATCCATGCGGCTGTAGAGTTTGTTCTCCGGGTCGCTCTTGAGCGTTAGAGCATTGACAGTCGATGCTTGTTGATAGGTCGCGCTGGTGACAATCAGGCGGTGCATGGCTTTGAGTGATTTGCCGTCTCTTAATTGGATGGCGAGCCAATCAAGCAGTTCAGGATGGGTAGGGGTAGAACCCATCTTGCCGAAGTCGTTGGCGGTTTCGACCAGACCACGGCCGAAGTGACATTGCCAGAGACGATTGGCCATCGATCGCCAGGTCAGGGTGTTGTTCTTATCAGTGAGCCAATGGGCGAGAGCGGCGCGACGTTGCCCTTCGTTGTTAGCGTTCTTCAAGATGAATCGTGCCGGCACCGTGGTGATACAACTCAGCGATCCAGGCTGGGCTGCTCGCATCGGCTGCTTGATATCGCCTCGGCGCAGCACGTCTACTTTGCGTGGCCCCATTGGCGGTTTGAAGTTGCCATCGGCGGGAAAGTCGCAGCCGACAGCATAGACTTTGGAGACGGGAGGCAGTTCGCTAAGGTCTTGTTTGATCTGAACCAGCCGGGCATGACGGGCGATGATTCGTTTTTGTTCCATACTTCGTTGTGCTGCGGGAATAGCCAGGGCGAGCGACAGTTCATTGGTACGAGGAGTGGCTTTCTCAGGTGTCTTGGCCGAAGTCACCGAGACTCGGAATCGACCGAGAAGGTGTCCTGCTCCATGCTTTTGTTCGAGGGCGACATGGAGTTCATCACCCACCGAGCATTTGCAGGGTTCGCTCAATTCAAAGACAGCCACATGGGGCTTTCCCACCTGGGGGAAGATGCCCCAGGCGGTTTTTGCATTGTGATCGATAGCCTTGGCGACACCCCAATCGGGCTGGTCATAGTCTGAACTGGCTTGGGTTATCTTGACTTCACAACTCTTCTCCGGGTGTTCTCTGGAGACGAGTTTCAGTCCGATCTCGCTGAGATGCAGGTTGCCATTGTCATGTCGGCCAGGGCCATGATAGGGCAAGGCTGGATCGGTCAACAGCTCCAATCGAAGAGCAGTGATTCGTTTGAGCGTAGTGTTGCCAGTGATGATGACGGTATCAATATCGGGACGAGCGCCGCCGGAGCGTATGGAGAGGTCGTCGAGTATTTCCAGTTGCGCCCCGCCGAAGGAGCGTGCTTCGAGGGGCTCCATCATCGTCCATTTGGTCTGGTTAGCTTCCCAGACTTTGGCTGTTGTTTCAGCTTCGGGTGTCGACCATCTGGGATCGTCGAGTTTGGTCGATTCCCATAGCTTCAGTTCACGAGAAAGCTGTTCACGCTTACGGGCTGTTTGTGGCGTCTCGTCGTAGTCCCGATTGATTCGATCCACACCGGCAAAGACAGCCTGGAGGGCATAGTAGTCATCCATGTTGATCGGATCGAACTTATGGTCATGGCAGCGGGCACAGTGAACCGTTGTGCTGGTGAACGTGGACATGACCGTGGTCAACATATCATCACGATCCAGATAACGGGCAATCTGCTTGTCAAGGGTGCCATCCATGATGCCAAGCTGCGAGCTTTGATCCCAGGGGCCGGCGGCGAGCATGCCCAAGGCGACCATGCCATCGGGTTCATAAGGGAACAGTACATCGCCGGCGACCTGTTCCTGCACGAACCGTGAATAGGGTTTGTCGCTATTGAAGGAGCGGATCAGGTAGTCTCGATAGGGCCAGGCATGGGGGCGATGTTTGTCTTCATCGTGGCCATGCGATTCGGCGTAGTGGACCAGATCGAGCCAGTGCCGAGCCATGCGTTCACCGAAACGGGGGCTGGCAAGGAGGCGATCGACGACTTTTTCATAGGCGGTGGGGGAGGTGTCTTTCTCGAAGTTGGCGAGTTCTTCCGGTGTGGGTAAGAGACCGGTCAGGTCAACGGTCACACGGCGGAGCAGAGTGCGCTTATCGGCAGCGATGCTGGGCTGCATCTTCGCCTGTTCAAGGGAAGCGAGGATGAACTGGTCGATGGGATTCTTGCACGACTTTGATTGACTAACGGTCGGGATGACCGGCTTGGCGAGCGGCTGAATAGCCCACCAGGTCCTGGCGTCGGGTTTGGTTTGGTCGTCAAACGTCAGCGCAGCCGCACCGAGAGTAAGCGCGAAGAGTCCGGCACAGGTGATGACCATCCATTTCACGGCATCGATACCAGGGTGGGAAAGCAGGCAGGGTTACATCTTAACCTAGTGAAGCAGGCAATACAAGAAACACTTGCCGGGTCTTAATGCTTGCACCACGATGCAGACCGAGTAGGATGAAGCCCAGTTGACGATAGAGGTGGCCATCATGCGAACGAGATTGATTGTTCTGACGATGTTCTCGAGCGTTCTGACTCTGGCAGCCGTGTGTTGGCTACAGGCTGAACAGCCACCCCCGAATCAGGAGAGCGTGACGGCTCAGCCTCTCTTGGCTCAGGTGAAGCGGTTGGAGCAGGCGCTGGACACCATCGGTGAACCGCTCTCTGATTCGAACAAATCGGGTCTCAAGGCTTTGCAGCCGGAGCAGGGTGATGCCACCGTGACCAGCGCGGTGATGAAGCTGATTGATCCACTCTGCCTGCTCTCGGTGAGCATCAATAAGGATGGATCGATTGCTGCATCGACCATGATGGCCAAGCCTGAGTTGGCGGAACAAGGATGGAAGACGTTACTTGTGAAGGTAGTCAACACGGGACAGAGTACGGGTGAATTGAAATACGACAGCCCTAATGCCAAGCCGGTGCCCAAGGGGGAGCAGAGCAAAGTCGCTGAGCGCTGGCTCGACATCGCTCCGATGCAATCGAATCCTCTGCTGGTGAAGCTCAGTGGGCTGGAACTGGAATACCGGGTGTTGCAACTCTATTGCCGGGATCAGGGGGATCGTCAGGGCAAGCTGATCGTTAAGTTGGGGAATAATGAAGCGGAGTTGCCGCTGAATGTTCATGCCAAGGCATCGACGCCAGTGAGCTTCCAGGTGCGTGATGAGAAGGGCGAGCCTTGCATGGGTTGTTTCGAGATTCGGGATGAACGGAGCCGCGTTTACCCCTCGATGGCTAAGCGGTTGGCACCTGACTTTTTCTTCCATCCACAAGTCTACCGGGAGAGCGGCGAATCGATTCAGCTGCCACCAGGGAAGTACACCATCAAATGTTCCCGTGGGCCTGAATCGATTCCGGAGGAGCAGAAGGTGATCGTGAGGGATCAGCCTGTCACGATCAGTTATCAAGTGAAACGCTGGATCGATCCATCAAAGGATGGTTGGTGGTCAGGAGATCATCACATTCACGCAGCAGGCTGTGCCCATTACGAGAAGCCCACCGAGGGGGTGCATCCGCCCGACATGATGCGGCATTGCCTTGGGGAAGATCTCAAGATCGGCTGCTGCCTGACGTGGGGGCCTTGCTTCGACTATCAAAAGCGGTTCTTCTCCGGTCGGCCTGATCCGGTCTCCAAGATGCCTTATTTACTGCGGTACGATGTCGAAGTATCCGGCTTCGGGTCGCATCAGTCGGGACATCTCTGTTTGCTTCGATTGAAAGAGCAGATGTATCCGGGTGGTGACTCTAAAAACCATTGGCCGACGCTGGGGCTTAACACGCTGCGTTGGGCCAAGAAGCAGGGTGCCATCGTGGGGCCGGCTCATTCGGGCAATGGTTTGACCGATTCGGTGGGTCGAGTGGCGGGCGGCAAGGATGGGCCGCACCAGCTTCCCAATTTCAGATTGCCGGCTTACAACGGGATCGGAGCGAATGAGTACATCGTTGATATTACCCACGAAGTGCCCGGCCCGGACGGAAAGCTGGTTCCTGCCGTCGATTTCATCTCAGCGATGGACACCAACCGGGTAGCTGAGTGGAACATGTGGTACCACTCGCTCAACGCCGGCTTCCGGGTGAAGGTGAGCGGCGAGACCGATTTTCCGTGCATCTACGGCCAGCGGGTCGGCATCGGTCGGGTTTATTGCAAACTTAAGGGGCAGCCCAATTATGATGAGTGGTGCCAGGCGATTGGGGATGGGCAGTGTTATGTCAGTGATGGCACGACGCATTTGATGGATTTTCAGGCAACGGTGCCTCAGAACGTAGAAATGGGAGTCGGGGGGAGTGAACTAAAGTTAGACCGGCCAGGTAAGGTTACTTTCTCGGTTAAGGCAGCGTCGAATACGCACGGCGCGCGATCATTCCAGCGTGTTGCGGGCATTACTCTTGCTGAACCTAAGAACTCAGTGGAGTTAATTGTGAATGGCTATGTAGTGGCAACAGAGGGCATTTACCGGCATGGTGATATGGAAACACTAACCTTCAAGGACGTAAACATAGACAAGAGTTCCTGGGTGGCTGTGCGAGTCTTTCCGAACGGCCACACCAATCCCATCTTTGTGATCGTGGACAACAAGCCGATCCGACCTTCCAAGGCCAGCGTTGAATGGTGCCTCAAGGGTGTGGATCAGTGCTGGAAGGAAAAGAAGAGCACCTATAAGCAGGATGAGTTGGCGGAAGCGGAGTCTGTTTATGAGCATGCACGCAAGGTGTATCAGCAGCGGTTGACCGAGTGCGTTGAGTGACCTTATGAAACGTCTGTCAGGCCTACTTCTGGTGATCGCCACCAACATCGTTCATGCCGATGAGGTACCTGCCGTTGAATGCAAGGCCGAACCCTTGCTGCAGAATCTTCGTGCCATGAACCATGCTTTCAAGGAAGCTGGCGTGAAGCAGCCTGCGGGTGTCGAAAAGGCCTTGAAGGAAAAAGACGCTGATGAAATGCAGAAGCTGCTTGATCCTTTTGTTGCGGCAGTGGTGACGATCAATCCTGAATCACGGGTCAAGGTGATGCGAGGCCCGTATCCGATCAAGCATCAACTTGGCTGGCCCACACCGGCACTCGTCAAAGTGATCAACGAAGGCGGCGTGACGGCACGTATCAAGGTGCACGCAACGGGGGATAAGTCGACTTCCGTTCACTTTTATGAAGATGCTGTTCCTGGCGTAGTGACGAATCCTCTATCCAATAAACTCTCCGGGCAATCGGTTGAATATCAGGTGATGCTGATTCGCAGTCTTGCCACGAACCAACGTGAAATCACGCTGACGTTTGACGTCGGCCAGGCGACGCAGGACCTTGGCTTTCGCGCCGAGTTGCCGGTGCTACTTGCCCCAGATGTGCCTTGGGATGTTAATCGGTTTATCCCTGATAAACAGGATTTGCTGTGGAGGCCTGATGGCATACGCCGAACGGTGCCGATCAAAGTCCCCATATTCTGGTCCATGCGAGCTTCGATCATCAGAAATCATGTCGAACGAGTTACCGGGCCGATGGTGATTGATACGGCTACCAATCTCGATGTCCGTGTCGAAAGCGAAGAGGCAGTGGGCCGGGTGATTCGTCGGAAGATCACCTACCTCACCTCAGATGGTGATCGAGTTCCTGCTTATGTGTTGATGCCAGCCAAGACAACGGGCAAGTTGCCCGCTGTGCTCTGTCTTCATCAGACGACCAAGATAGGCAAGGGTGAAACTGCGGGACTTGGTGGGTTAGCCAATCTGCACTATGCCCTCGAACTGGCTCAGCGTGGCTATGTCACCATCGCTCCGGATTACCCTGGCTTCGGCGACTACGCTAACTGCAATCCGTACCAGTTGGGTTATGCCAGCGCTACCGCCAAGGGAATCGTCAATCATCGCCGGGCGATTGATGTGCTGGCGAGCATGTCTAAAGTTGATTTAGAACGCATTGGTTGCATCGGCCATTCCCTCGGCGGGCATAACACCCTATTTGTAAGTCTCTTTGATCCACGTATCAAAGTGCTTGCCACCAGTTGTGGCTTCTGTTCATTTCCTAAATACTTTAGTGGCGATTTGAAAGGCTGGTCGCACAAGGGCTATATGCCCCGCATAGCCAGTCTGTATCAGTGCGATCCCAAGCAGATGCCGTTCGACTTTACCGAGATACTCGCAGCGATGGCTCCTCGTCCGGTGTTCATCAACGCCCCGATCAAGGATGCCAACTTCGATGTGGATGGGGTGCGGGATTGCGTAAAGGCAGCGCTAGCCGTCTATCAGCTTTTCGGCAAAGAAGAGCATCTCGTTGCTGAACATCCCGATTGTGAGCACGATTTCCCGACTGAGACGCGGCAGAGATGTTATGCGTTCTTTGACAAGCACCTCAAGGCACCCTCAACTGATAAGTAATGGGAGGGCGAGGCTCCTGCCGAGCCGCTAGCATCTGAAATACAACTCGATGGCGGCCTGTCGCTGCTTCCCCTCACCCCCTCTCCCCATAGGGGAGAGGGGAGAAAACATGCACTACACGGCGGCAGCGGCGGCACGACCGGCGGTGCGTCCGGAGAAGATGCAGCCGCCGAGGAAGCTGCCTTCCAGTGATCGGTAGCCATGCATACCCCCGCCGCCAAAGCCTGCTGCTTCCCCGACAGCGTAAAGCCCGGGCAGGATGTTGCTGTTTTTATCAAACACCTGGCCGGAGAGGTTCGTTTCAAAGCCGCCGAGCGTTTTGCGGGTCAGGATGTTGAGTTTGACGCCGATCAGTGGGCCGGCCTTCGGGTCGAGAATCCTCATCGTTCGGGCGGTTCGGATCATCTTGTCGCCGAAATACATGCGGGCTTGCCGGACGGCGGCGAGTTGCAGGTCTTTGCCATATTGGTTATTGAGTTGTCGATCACGAGCGGTGACTTCCCGTTCGACGGTGGCATAGTCAAGGACAGGCTTCTCGGTGAGGGCATTCATCCCGGCAACCAGGTCCTTGAGGTTGTCTTTGACGACGAAATCGGCGCCGTGTTCCTTGAACGCTTCCACGGGGCCGGAGGCTTTCTTGCCGACGGCACGTTTGAGTACCAGCTTCCAGCTTCGCCCCGTCAGATCGGGGTTTTGCTCGGAGCCGGAAAGGGCAAACTCTTTCTTGATGATCGCCTGATTGAGAACGAACCACGAGTAGTCGTAGCCTGTTTTCAAGATGTGCTCTAGGGTGCCGAGCGTATCGAAGCCAGGGAAGAGCGGGGGGGGCAGCCGTTTGCCGGTAGCATCGAGCCAAAGCGACGAGGGGCCGGGGAGGATGCGGATGCCATGCCTCGGCCAGATCGGGTTCCAGTTGCGGAGGCCTTCGGTGTAGTGCCACATGCGATCACGGTTGATCAAGCGGGCGCCGGCTGCTTCGGTGATGCCGATCATGCGGCCATCGACGAAATCGGGGACACCCTGCACAAAGAAGCGCGGAGGTTGGCCGAGGCGCGCAGGCCAGTTCTTGCGGACGAGATCGATATTGCCGCCGATGCCGCCCGACGCCACGATGACTGCCTGGGCATGGAGTTCAAAGTCGCCTGTGACGGTGCGGGAAGAAGCCTCTCCACGGAGTTTATCGCTGGGTTCAAGGATGCTGCCGCGTATGCCGGTGGTTGTACCATTGGTGATGAGCAGTTCATCGACTCGATGACGAAACTTGAAGGTCAGCTTTCCTCTGCTTTCAGCCTCTTTGGTTCGGCGAACAAACGGTTCTAGCACGCCTGGCCCGGTGCCCCAAGTGACATGGAAGCGTGGTACGGAGTTACCATGCCCGACGGCACCATAGCCGCCACGCTCGGCCCAGCCGACGACAGGGAACCACTTCAGGCCCTGTTCACGAAGCCAGCTTCGCTTTTCACCGGCGGCGAAATGGACATAAGCTTCGGCCCATTGGCGCGGCCAGTAGTCTTCGGGTCGATCAAAGCCGGCGGTGCCTATCCAGTCTTCGAGGGCGAGGTCGAAGGAATCCTTGATCCCCATGCGTCGCTGTTCAGGAGAATTGACCAGGAACAACCCGCCGAACGACCAGAACGCCTGGCCGCCCAGGTTCTGTTCACTTTCTTGATCAACGACGATGACCCGCTTGCCGGCGTCGGCGATTTCCGCGGCGGCGACCAACCCGGCCAGCCCGCTTCCCACCACGATCACGTCGGCATCATACTTCATGGATCAATACTCCCACTTGGCTTTTTCTGCGATTACTCTACCAGACCATGATTGTTACGGCTGCTTATACACCTTGCCCGACTTCATGACGAACTTCACCTGACGAAGCGTGGTGAGATCAGCCAGAGGATTGCCCTCCACAGCAATGAGGTCAGCAAACAAGCCGGGTTTGACGGCACCCACTTGGTCGGCGATCCCGAGAACCTTGGCATTCGTGGAAGTAACTGTGCGCAACACTTCGATGTTAGGCATGCCGTACCTGGCCATGAGTTCCAGTTCACGAGACTGAGTGCCATGAGGAAAGACACCGACATCGGAGCCACAGATGATGGTGACGCCGGCATCCAGCGCGGCCTTGAAGACGGTATGCTGAGCTTTCAGAGGATCGGGCTCCGGGTCTTTATCCGGGTTCCATGATGGATGGCGGTAGCGATACATGGCTTCGGTGGTAGCCAGGGTAGGGGCCAGGGCTACGTTCTTGCTCACCATCAGCCGGAAGACTTCCACATCGCCGTCGGTGCCATGTTCGATGGTGGCAACCCTTGCAAGGGTGGCTCGCCGCATGCCTTCTTTACTGGTTGCATGGGCACAGACTTGTCTGCCCGAGGAAGCGGCAGTATCAACGATCAGCTTGAGCTCTTCAATCGAAAAGGTGGGTTGAGCATCGTTCTTGAGGCCCCAGCGGTAATCGGCATAGACTTTGATCCAGTCTGCGCCATGGCTGATCTGGTCACGCACAACTCGCACCAGGTTAGTGCCATCAGCTTCTTCAGCACCTTGTGGGATTGTCACTTCAGGGGCGAAACCCTTGGGGGCATAGCTGCCGGTGGCGACGATGGCTTTGGTAGTGACCAACAGGCGTGGGCCGGGGATGATGCCTTGCAGGATAGCCTGCTTGAGGCCGACATCCGCGTAGCTTGCACCTTCGGTGCCGAGGTCACGCAGGGTGGTGAAGCCGGACAGAAGTGTGGCCCTGGCATGATTGGTCGCCCGGCAGACCCGCAGGGCCAGCGGCTCTTTCAGTACCTGGTCTTCCCACGAGGTTTCGTTGTAAGGATGGAGCAACAGATGCGAATGGGCATCAATCAAGCCCGGAAGCAGTGTCATGCCGGGCAGCTCAATCATCTTGGCATCGGCGGGTATCTTTAGATCGCTCGCTGGGCCGGCAGCGATGATCTTTTCGCCTCGAACGGCGACGAGCCAATCCTTATGCAATTCACGGCTCACGCCATCGAAAACGTGCGCTGGTTTAAGCACCGTGGTGGGTGGTTCATTCTGCGGTGCCAGAAGCAAGATGAGTATCGAGATGAACATCATGAGTTCCAATGAAGAGCTGCCTGGGCAATCTGGAAGGCAGAATCGGGCTTGCCCAATGAGCGGGCGTTCTGTTTCAATAGTCGAATGCGTTCGGGCTCTTTCAGCAGCCCTTTCAGCTTGTAGGTAAGGGTGGCCAGGTTGTTCATCTTGATGGCGGCCCCGTTCTCTAGAAGGAAGTCGGAGTTGCGGCTTTCCTGGCCAGGGATGGGATTCACCACAATCATGGCAGCGCCACAAGCCAGTGCTTCAGAGGTCGTCAATCCACCGGGTTTGGTCATCACCAGATCAGCAACCATCATCAGTTCATGCATCTCGTTGGTGAAGCCGAGTACATGGACACGATGGAGAGGGTGATTCTTCTGATCGGAGAGTTTCTTACGCAGCTTCTCATTGCGTCCCGTGACGACGACCAGTTCGATGGGGGTATCGACAGAGAGCACCGCATGGAACAGTTCTTCAATCGGGCCGACTCCGAAGCCACCGGCCAGTTGCAGGATAATGGGGCGATCACCCTGGATACCATGTTTGGCCTGGCAGGCTGATCGGTCTGGCAGGCGGGTGAATGATGGATGTATGGGAATGCCTGTCACGGAAATAATGTTGGATGAGATACCCCAGTGAGCGAGATTAATGGCTCCTTCATCGGTTGCGGTGAAGAACCGCTCGCAAGGCTGGTTCACCCAGAGCCGATGGGTTTCAAAGTCGGTGGTGACGGTGAACTGAGGTGTCTTGATGATTCGCTTGCGCCTTAGCGAGGCGATCATCTCGGCAGGCAGGAAGTGGGTGTTAACAATAAGATCCCAGGGTTCTTTGCGAAGGAAGTCGGTGACCTTACGCAAGTTCATCTTCTGAATCAACATGCGCAGCTTATCGCTTGTGCCCCGCTTTTTCGGCTGCTTATCGAGGAGATCGTAAAAGTAGCCAAGCAGATGGGGCGCTCGATTGACCAGATCGAGGTAGGACTGGGCGTAGACACGGCGGAAGGCGGCGTTGGTGAAGTCGAGAACATCATGGTTCTGAATGGTGGCGTCAGGAGCCAGCTCTTTGAGGGCCAGCTCAACAGCCTGCGCGGCACGAAGGTGTCCTGCCCCGACCGATGCTGAGAGAACCAGAATGCGGCGACCCATGCTTGCTCCTTATGAACTGCATCAAGGCTGATGGCAAGATACCCCCTCACGAGGGGCGATACCAATAGAATCTGAAAGGATCGAGCTTGTTACCTTAGGTCTGCAAGAATGCTCCGTATCTTATCCTTCATCACACCCAAGAGGATCGTCATGTTATACATGTCGGGTATTGCTCTGATGTTGTTCATATTTCCCACGATGGCGAGGGCTGACGTGATTACCAAGACCATCGATTACGATCATCAGGGTACCACGCTCTCAGGTACGCTGGTCTACGACAATAAAGTGGAAGGCAAACGTCCGGGAGTTCTCGTCGTGCACGACTGGATGGGGCATGGTCCGTTCGCTATTGAGCGGGCCAAGGAACTGGCAGCCCTGGGCTACGTGGCCTTCGCTGTCGACATGTATGGCAAAGATGTCAAGATCAAAGATGCCAAGGAGGCGGCTGCCCAAGCGGGGAAGATCAAGGGTGATCGGCTATTCATGCGAAGCAGAATCATGACGGCTCTCGATGTACTCAAGAGTCAGCCTCAGGTTGATGCGAGCAAGACGGGAGCGATGGGCTTCTGCTTCGGTGGCACCACTTCGCTGGAACTCGCACGTAGCGGGGCGGATGTCAGCGGTGTCGTGAGCTTTCATGGCGGTCTAGAGACTGCGTTTCCTGCTGAAGCTGGCAAGGTGAAGGGGAAGATTCTCGCACTGCATGGTGCTGACGATCCCTTTGTTCCTCCCGCCGAGGTAGCCAACTTCGAGAAAGAAATGAAGGTGGCCAGGTGTAACTGGGAACTCGTCTCTTACGGGAACGCGGTTCACAGCTTCACCAACAAAGCAGCGGGTACCGACAACAGAAAAGGCGCAGCCTTCAATGATCAGGCCAACGAACGATCGATGACGGCTATGAAGAACTTCTTCCGGGAAGTGTTCGGGAAATCACCTGGCTGATGCTTACTGTTCAGCAGGAATGAAGCCTAAGAAAATATGTTGAATCGAGCGACGTGTTGCTGCCAGGTATCGGTGGGTGGGGCTTCAATGGTCATCGATTGTCGTTTGGTGGGATGAACGAGGGTCAACTGCCGGGCATGCAGGGCAATGGCGCGCAGCCGTTCGTCCGAATGTGGATCTCCAAAGATCACCTTCGATCCATAGAGTTGGTCTCCCAGAATCGGGTGGCCTCGGCTGCCCGTTTGCAATCGAATCTGATGAGTCCTCCCCGTCTCGAGACGAATCTCCAGCCAGGTGATGGCCCCTGCCTGACCACGCTTTATGAAATGAAGAATCGCCTTTTTGGCTTCGGGGTAATCTGCCGGAATGAGTGCTGCTCGCGGTTCACCATCGACTTTTCGCATCGAGTCTACCCACGTTCCATGCTGTTCGATGACTTTTCCTTCGACCAGCGCCCAGTAGACTTTCTCGACAATCTTTGCCTGGAATTGCTCCGCCAGGCGGCGAGCTGCTTTGGTAGTCTTGGCGAACACCATCACGCCTGACGCTGCACGATCCAACCGATGGGGGACTCCGAGATAAGGTTCAACTTGAGTACTCTCTTGTAAGTAAGACTTGATCCGTCGTTCGATGCTATCAATTCCCGGCGGGGCCTGGGTCAACACGCCTGCTGGCTTGTTAACGAACAGGCATTGAGGGTCTTCAAATAGGATTTGGAAGCCGAGGGGCTTTTGATCTGATGACATTAACCTTCTACTTAAGTATTTGGAACCTGGAAATCGAGTTTGCGAAGCCATGTTCAGTCTACTTTAGGCTCCTTCACAGTATATATTCAAAAGGGTGTCATCGCATGTGACGTACTTGGCGCCGTGTCAGAGGGACTACTAATTATTTTGACGCACATCATCCTATGGCTTAAAGTAGATGGCGCTAATACAGAGGCCTTTACGAGGTTTGGTGAGCTGCTGACATTGTTAAGCGTAAGGAAGGGCTTTCTCAGCCGGGGCTGGCTTTGACTTCCGACGTTCCTTTGCCTACGAGTCGAGGTCATGAACAGGACAGGCGCGAGCAATGTTAGGCCATCTCTACGCCTACCGCAAAGTGATAAAGTTTCCTCAGACACCTTCAGGGATGGCAAATATCGAACAGCCACCAAACCCAAACCCAAACCCAAACCCAAGAAGAAGGTATCCTGACCGCATGCAAATCAACTACGAATGTCACAACTGCGGCAACAAGCTTCATGCAGTTATGCTCGTGTTGGGGCCGCTGGGCGCTTGGAATGGATTCAGTTGCGGGGCCGAGAAACAGCCAACTTCCATTGTGATAACTGTTCGACAGGAGAACAGGTAAACCATGCCCACTGACACCGTGCATCTCCACTACATCAACGCCAATGTCGAGGGGCATTTGCCGCATGCCCTGGACTTCGGGCCAATCTACGGGAGAATCGCTACTGATGAAAATCTTGATGGACAAGTAATCACCGTCGTTAGTTTTGGCTCACCCCGACGATATTTTGTCTGGAGCACCTTTGAAGCCAGTCTGAAGGTGAGGGAATACCTTGGCGAGACGGTGGTTCAAGGGAATGGCTGGCATTTGTGTCCGCCGTATGAGATTCCCGAAGAGTATATCATGTACATAGTTGGTACAAATCTACGAGATCAACTACTCAGCGATGTCATAGATGAGGCTGTGGCGGAATGGCTGCTGGCCATTGTCAACAAGTACAAGCCGCCCGGCCATCCGAGAAGACTCAAGCTATTTTTAAAGGACATGTGGGACAATGTCGGGAATGAAGAGATTGAGCGAGCAGTTGCCAAAGTATTCAGGACTATCAAAGACTAGAGCAATGAACCAGGAGTGATTGATGCCCCTCCCAGTCGTTTACCTGCACTACTTCAACGCTAATGTCGAGGGCCGGCTTCCTCACGCGCTGGAGTTTGGGTCGCTCTATGGACGCTTGGCAACGAACGAGAACATCAAGGGTCAGGTCGTCACGGTGGTTAGTTATGGTTCGCCTCGCCACTACTTCGTCTGGAGCACCTTTGATGCCTCACTCAGCGTCCAGGAGTACAAGGGCAAACATGTGATCCAGGGACATGGCTGGCATCTTTGCCCGCCCCGTGAGGTGCCGGTGACCAATATCGACTACTTGACCGACAGCAGGCTACTCAAACATCTGTTTATTGAGGTGGCTGAGGAGCGGTTTGCCAAGTGGCTACTCGCCATTGTCGTTAAGTATAAGCCGCCTGGCGATCCGAGTAAGATCAAATCTTTCCTGACGCATCTGTGGAAGCATGCCGGCAACGAACTGATTGAACAGAAAGCCAACAGACTGCTCAAGACGATCAAATTTCCAAAAGGTACAAAATAGTAACATCATTCCTTCGTTGCCGACTACCATTCAGTTCGGGAACTAGGATTCGAACCTAGACAAACAGCTCCAGAGGCTGCTGTGCTACCGTTACACCATTCCCGAATGGTCAGTTCAGTTTAATGGCTTTGATCGATTCTGACAAGTTGGACTGGTATGACTCCTCCCCTTAACCAAGGGGAGCAAAAAAACCAGTTACGGTGACAAGACCCACTATCCACCCGATACGTTCACTCCGTCCCTTGTTTCCTGATCGTTATCGTGAATAATAGGATAGACCGAGAACCGGGGGCGAAATGGTTTCGACCGGGTAATCAGTTGTTTTGCTGGCGTGTCGTGGTTGGTCAGTTGGCCACGTTAATAGCTGACCAAAACCTAACTGCAGAAACGCAGTTCGCTTTGGCTGCCTAATTAGTGCAGCCCTGA
>DAOMFV010000070.1:0-26687 GCA_035430005.1 Gemmatales bacterium | reverse complement strand
AACTGCACGCCGGAACGATCATTTCGCTGGCCAAGCAGGAACAGCCTGACATCTCTTCGTTCAACGATCCTGAAATTACCTACCGGATTACCAAGAAGAACCACATCGGTTTTATCGTCGCTTCGGAACAACCTGAACGAGTCTCGGAACTACTCAACAATTTCAGTGAGCGAATCGCCAAAGGCTACCTCGCCGTCATGCCCGCCGCCACCAAAGCGACAGACTAATCTCTACGGTCATACAATCCGTGTATGGCCGAGACGATCACCAGAAAAGAAATCCTCCTCAACACCCTCCTCGTCGAAGGCAGCCTGGCTGCGATTGCCATCATCCTGGCCTGGCTGTTCGGGCCTGATTTGTGGGCTAACTTCGCCTTTACCTGGGAAGCGGTTCTATGGGGCTGCCTCGGCGCTGTTCCACCGCTGGTGATCATTCTGCTGATTGACCGCTATCCCATCGGCCCGTTTCGGCACGTCGCAGACATCTCTGATCGATTCCTCAGACCACTCTTGCGTTCCACCCGCTGGCCCGACTACTTCCTGCTGGCCACCCTCGCTGGCTTTTGCGAAGAGCTGTTCTTTCGTGGCTGGATGCAGCCCGGCCTGGCTCAGTGGATGCCCCTCTGGGCCAGCTTTCTGATCGGGGGAATAGTCTTCGGACTCTGTCACCTGATCACCCCCGCCTACTTCATCATCGCCTGCCTCATCAGCTTCTATCTGGCTGCACTCCTGATCTGGACAGACAATCTTCTCGTCCCCATGCTGACGCACGGCGTCTACGATTTGATCGCCATCTTTGCTGTAATGTGGAGTGTTAATGAGCCGGGCCCCGTAAGGGCCCGGAGCAGCAACGACGAAGAAATTCCGACTACGCCGCCATCCGAAGTACTCGACTCTTCTCCGCAGGCACCGTCCCCATCGTCAGAAGATAGGGCACCGGGTATCGATGAATAATCTGCGAGGCACTCTCAAACCCCGCCTCACGAAACATCGTCTGAATCAACCCTTTCGAGCAATGATGCACATGCCCCTCGGCCCAGGTCACTAGCCCATCGAAAATAAACCACCCCCAAAAGGTATCTCTACAGCCATCCACCAGCATCACACGGCCACCAGGCTTAAGTACCCGCCGCATCTCTTTGACGACCATGAGCTGATCTGGATAGTGGTGAAAGCTATGGCTACAGGTAACCAGGTCAAACGAAGCATCCTCGTATGGTAGTTCCTGGCTATTACCATGAGTGAAGTGCATCCGGCCAGGATATTCCCTGGCACGAAAGGCGGCATGCTCCAGCATCTTTGCACTGAGATCGAGCCCCCACACCTCGACATGGGGCAGGCGGTTCACGACCAGTTCCGCCCAGCGCCCGGTACCGCATCCTATGTCCAGTACCCGTTGATCGTTCACGCTTAATTGCTCTAACATCAGTCGATGTGATGGGCCGAAGAAGAAATTCTGCAGCAGGCTCTTATCGTAGGACTTGCTCCAGGCATCGAATTCGCTACGTGCCTGATCCACCGGATCAGCCAGCGAAAGGTTCTTCTGACGAGCATTCCACAATGAGGCCACCCAGAACCCCTTGTGTTCAGGCACGGCAGGCGGATTGTCTGCTGAATAGAGCTTGAGCATAGTCATGCCAATCAAGGAAGAGGTGGATGACGTCGACGGAATAGAGGCTCTCGCATCAAGTACATCGACCACTTTTCCCCAATACATCACCTATTCTGGGTAAGTTGGAGTTGATGCCATCCGAACGTGCTCCTCGCTGGCGCGTGCGGCTGTCATATATACGATAATCAAATGCCCGCACCCTCCGATCCCCTGTCTCTTTTCCACCCTGCCGTTCAGCAATGGTTCCGGGAGAAGGTCGGCCAACCGACACCACCGCAGGTGCTGGGCTGGCCCTTCATCGCAGCAGGTGAACACACCCTTATTCTCGCTCCCACCGGCTCGGGCAAAACCCTGGCGGCCTTCCTGGCCTGCCTTGACAAACTCTGGAAGGAGCCACGACAGGGAACAGGGGTGCAGCTTCTCTACATTTCGCCATTAAAAGCGCTGAACAACGACATCTTTCGCAACCTCCATTTGCCCCTCATTGGGGTACAGCAGACAGCCGAGCTGCATGGTGAAAAGCTGCCAGCCATCAGCATCGGACTGCGTACCGGCGATACGACCACTCAGGAACGGCAGCGACAACTTCGCAAACCACCCGATGTCTTGATCACCACCCCCGAATCGCTGCATCTGCTCCTCACTTCCAGAGGCCGTGACATCCTCGGCAATGTCCGCTGGTGCATCATTGATGAAATCCACGTCCTCTGCCCCAACAAACGTGGCGTCTTTCTGGCCATCCTTCTGGAACGACTGCAACAGCTCACCGGCAACCCCGGCTTCGTCCGTATCGGCCTCTCCGCTACTCAACGACCTCTCGAAGAGGTCGCCCGTTATCTCGGCGGCTTCAGCTACTCCAAGAAAGCCGGCCTACAGCCACGCCCGGTCTCCATCATCGACGCCGGACAACGGAAGCAACTCGATCTACAAGTCGTCAGCCCCATCGAACGCTTCGGCCCCCTCGCCGAGAAGAGCATCTGGCCCTCCATCTACCGCTACCTCCACGAACAGATCACCACCCACCGCTCCACCATCATCTTTGCCAACAACCGAAGATCAGTTGAACGCATCACCACCGCCATCAACGAAGTACACCAAGAAATGTCTTCTCCCCTCTCCCCCCAGGGGAGAGGGGCCATGGGCGAGGGGAATTCTACTCAAGGCGAAGCCCATCCGTGTCACGACCAACTCGTCCGTGCCCACCACGGCTCTGTCTCCCTCGAAATGCGCCGCCAGACCGAAGAGATGCTCAAGGAAGGCCGCCTCGCAGCCGTCGTCTCTACCGCCTCGCTCGAACTCGGAATCGATATGGGAGCGGTCGATCTCGTCTGCCAAGTCGAATCATCGGGCAACATCGCCCGCTCCATGCAACGTGTCGGCAGAGCAGGGCACCTCGTCGGGGGGCAGTCTAAGGGCAGGCTTATCCCCAAGACCTTGCCTGATCTTGTTGAACAAGCTGCACTCGCTAGGGAGATGGTACGTGGCCAGGTTGAACAACTCCATATCCCCACCGGATGCCTCGATCTCATCGCTCAACAAGTCATCGCCATGGTCGCTGTCGAAAGCTGGCATGTGCCCGAACTCTATGCCGTCTTTCGTCAGGCCTATCCCACTCGTGATCTGACTCCCGAAGCGTTCGAGAGCGTGCTGGAGATGATCTCCGGCCGTTTTCCCGCCGAAGCTTTCCAGGAGCTGCGGGCCCGTATCACCTGGGATCGTATCCACAACCGTCTGCACGCTCTCCCTGGCAGCAAGCAACTCGCCCTCGTCAACGGTGGAACCATCCCCGATACGGGCCAGTATGCCGCCTACATTGCCGGTACCACGAACCGCATCGGCGAGTTGGACGAAGAATTCGTCTTTGAACGGCGAGTAGGCGATGTCTTTACACTGGGCACCTCCACCTGGCGTATCGAAACGATTGAAACCGATCGTGTCACCGTCAGCAAGGCCGAGGGCATGCCCGCGACGATGCCCTTCTGGCGAGGCGAGAAGATCGGTCGCAGCGCTGACCTTGGCCAGGCGATGGGCCGGTTGATCGATGAAACGGTCGAACGGCTGAGTCAAGAAAAATCGACTGTCCCAGCCTGGCTGCAAGATGAGTGTCATCTCGATGCCCATGCTGCCGACAACGTCGTGATGTATCTTCGGCGACAGATCGAAGTAGCAGGCATGGTGCCGGGCCAGAAGGCGATCCTCTGCGAAGCTTTCCGAGACCAGGTAGGCGATTGGCACCTCGCCATTCTCTCGTCCCTCGGCAGCAGGTTTCACCTCACGCTCCGCTTCGCCCTCGAATCGCTATGGCAGGAACAATTTGGCTACCAGCCTTACTGCCTGCATCACGACGATGGCCTGCTCATGAGGCTGGTCGATCAAGGCGATCCGCCCCTTGACCTGCTCAAGCAACTCGACCCCGCCACCGTCGAAGCTCGTGTGCTCCAGGAACTGGCCGACAGCGCTTTGTATGCCATCCGCTTCCGGCACAATGCTGCTCGAGCGATGATGCTGCCCATCAACTCGCCTCAGAAGCGTGCCCCGCTCTGGCTGCAACGGCTCAAGTCGCGCAACCTCATGCAGATCGCCCGGCAACATCCCCGCTTCCCCATCGTCCTAGAAACCTGCCGGGAGTGCCTGCACGATCATCTTGATGTCGATGGCCTGGTGGAGATTCTCCACAAGATCAGGGCGGGCACCATTCAAGTCGTCACTCGACGGGATGCCACTCCTTCTCCCTTTGCCGCCCAGCTCCTCTTCGGCTTCACCGCAGCCTTCATGTACGACTACGACAAGGTCGAACTCAAGGGCGAAGGCAACAAGGCGACTATCGACAAAGCACTTCTCGATCAACTAATAACCCCGGAAGCCTACGATCACCTGCTCGATCCCCGTGCCGTCGACCAGGTGGAGAAGCGGCTGCAGGGTGTCGGACTGTTGCCCCGAACTGCTGAGGAACTCTTCGAGTGGATTCGCAAGATCGGCGATGTACGTGACGATGAATTGCCTGAAGAAGCGGCCAAATACGCCGCTGAACTCCATGCTCAAGGCAGGCTGGTACGCTGGAAGACCGCTGATGAATCACGATGGATACTCAAGGAAGATGAACCGAACTATCAATCGCTCATCTCATTGAGTTCCTCTTCCAATACGCCTTCCGAAGAAACGAATATTGCTGCTCTAATGATTCTCCATCGCTTCCTTCAGACGCATGCTCTCGTCGGTGTCGATGATGTGTTGCAGCGTTACCCTTTGTCCCGGCTTTGGGTCGAGGACGCCCTCAAGACCTGGTCCCGTGCCGGATCGGTCGTTGAACTCGAATCGTGGAGCGACACGCCGACCGTTCTCTATTCTTCACCCAACAACCTGGATCAAGTGCAACGTAGCAGTCTATCGTTGCGCCGGAAGGAAATCCCCACCGTCTCGCCCATGGCCTTCGCCCACTTCGTCCAGCGCTGGCAGGGACGACATCCCAGCACCAACGTAGGCGGCCCCGAAGGCTTGCGGGCAGCCCTGGAACGGCTGCAAGGGCTGTCGCTGCCCCGTGAACTTTGGGAACAGACGATCCTCCCCAGCCGTGTGCCTGGCTACCAGACACGATGGCTCGATGATCTCATTCTCTCCGGCGAATGGTGCTGGGTCTGTTTCCCCGAAGCCACAACGGATGACACCAAGACTGAGAAGATTGATTGCGCCTCGATCTTCTTCCTGCGTCGTGATCAATTCATCCACTTTCACGCACCACAGCAACATGCTCCTCTCTCCGCCAATGAATCGAGTGTCTACGACACGCTCCGTTCCCGTGGGGCGATGTTTCACGTCGATCTGGCCTCGGCCGCCAACCTCGCCCCCAGTCTAGTCAAACGTGCCCTGTGGAAACTGGCTGACCTGGGCCTGGCGACTAATGATCGCTTCGATGTGCTGCGTCGCTTTGAGACCGACATGCAGATCACGAACCCAGCCCGTGCTACCCTCCGTGCGATGCGGCAACAGCGGGTGCAAATGCCCGAAGGTCGCTGGGCACTCATATCGTGGGGCCAACCCGATGCCGAGAAGCGGGCACTCTTCCAGGTGCAGTTGCTGCTGGAGCGTTACGGCATCGTCAGTCGTGATCTCGCCCATCTCGACCCAACGCTGCTTCCCTGGCGGGTGATGTACGAAGTGCTCAGCCGATTAGAACTAGCCGGCGAAGTGCGAAGGGGTTATTTCGTCGAAGGCCTTTCGGGTGCCCAGTTCGCTCTGCCTGAAGCAGTGGAACAACTCAATGCCATCAGCAAGTTGGCGATTACAGCTGAACCGATGGTCTTGCTCCATGCCTACGACCCTGCCAATCTCTATGGCCCCAGCGCCCCGCTGGGCTGGCCCTATCCGCAGAACATCGTTGGCGACATCACCACCGGCATCCCATGGACTCGCCGCGCCGGCAACTGGCTCATCACCCAGGCTGGCCGCATCATCCTTGCCGTTGAAAGTAGCGGCAAGCGTCTCTGGCCCGCTCCTCATGCCTCCAACGAACAACTCTTCGACGCCATCCAGGTGCTACCCGAGATATTGAAATCAGATCACGGTACCGATCTACGAGCCAAACTCGTCGTCGAAGAGTGGAACGGCTCGTCGATCAGCATCTCCCTCGCCCGCCCCTATCTCGAAGCAGCGGGGTTTGTGAATGATTATCATTCGATGTGCTTGTATGCAGCGTGGTCATGACACATTATTATCGTTTCCAGCGCCATCCCTGGATTGGGAAAGTGGCGAATGAGATTAACCTCATCTGTACCGACCAAAATGTTGCCAGTAAACAGAATTTTCGCTCGGCATCATGCACTACCACTGCTGCCTTTGCCATGCTAAGATACATCACACCCACCCCTTCAGGAGTTGCCATGAGACCCTGGCTCGCGCTCGCACTCTTCCTCATCCCCACCTTCGTCATTGCTCAAGACAAATCCGAGTCCGAACTGAAGGTTGATAAGGCAGTCGTCTATGGCAAAGGAGGCGACAAGAACCTTGAGTTGAACATCGCTGTTCCTCCCGGCAAAGGACCGTTCCCCGCCATCATTCTCATTCATGGCGGGAGCTGGATGTCGGGCTCGTACAAAGATAAGCTCATGACCTTGCTCCTCGAAAGGATTGCTAAGGCTGGGTACGTCACCGCCAGCATCCAGTACCGCTTGACGCCCAGCGGTGCTCGCTTCCCCTGTCAAATTGAAGACTGCAAGTGCGCCGTCCGCTGGATTCGCGGCAATGCCGAAAAGTATCAAATCGACCCGAAACGGATTGGTGCCCTCGGCGGCTCAGCCGGCGCTCATCTGGCTCTACTGCTGGGATTGACTAACAAAGCTGATGGTCTGGAGGGTGCCGGTGACCTCAGTCCGGAGAATGCAAAACAATCCAGTGATGTGCAGGCTGTCGTCAACCTCTTCGGACCGGCCGATCTGATGATCGGCGATTGGCAAAAAGGCACCCATCCGGCAGTGAGCATGCTACTGGGTGGCCCCATCAAAGAGAAAACCGATCTTGCCAGGAAGGCATCGCCCATTAATTATATCGAGAAGAGCCGCACCATACCGCCGATCATGACTTTCCACGGCACCAAAGACACTCTCGTTCCTTATCTCCATGCCACCACATTGCAATCCGCTCTGGACAAGATTGACGCCCACGCCAAGCTCGTAACAATGGAAGGCGAAGGGCACGGCTGGCTTGGCGAGAAATTCGATAAGACTCTACAGCAATCCATCGAGTTCTTCGACGAGAACCTGAAAGGCAAGAAATAGTGTGGGCAACACTGCACGTTCCAGCGCCGGCTACACTCTGGCGGTGGCTGGCCCTAGCTGCCATCTGCCTGATTCCGATATTCTTTCATGGCTGTCATCTCGGCGGTCATGACGAAGACCTGCTCTTTTCAGCCGCGCCTCGCCTGTCGCCCAGTCTCCCTTGAGAGATTGCCCAGTGAAGTATACCTTTGCCACAATGTTTTTCCTTATTACACTGCTGCTGGCCTGGGGGCAAACAGGCACCGGCTTCGATCTTTACGGTGATGCACTGCCCCCCGGAGCTCTCGCCCGGTTAGGGACATTTCGATTTCGGCATGACGCACCCATTATTTGTCAGGCAGTCACCAACGATGGCAAGTTGATAGCCACCGGAGGCGGTCGAACCGTTCGAGTCTGGGATGCAGCCACCGGCAAGCTGCTTCATGTGCTCACGATCAATCAGGCCGGGCGAAGCATTGCGCCCGCAGCAGTCGCTTTTTCCCCTGATGGCCAGATGCTGGCGGCTCTGGGTTCGTTCGGCCAGGGCGTCCTGATGGTCTGGGATTTGCGCGGTGGGCAAGCTCGACAGGAAATGCAATTGCCCCAGCGCGAGGATTACTCCACCGTCATGATGGATATGCCCTTCCTGTCTTTCACTTCCAATAACAAGCACCTGCTGGTCAAGAACTACTCGGAAAAGGCCATCCGCCACTTTGATCTTGAGACGGGGATGGAGATGCGTTCGTATCAGGATGTTTCCACAGCTTTGACAACAATGGCCATCTCTCCCGATGGACATTCGCTGGCAGCTGGAACAGAGGGCAGACAGGTCATCCTCTGGGATACCCGAAGCGGCCAGGAACTCAAACGGCTTCAGCACGACTATCCGCTGGTAAGCCTCGCTTTCTCTCCCAATGGTCAGCAACTGGCAGCAATGGATCAAGACCTGGCCCCTCGCATCTGGAACCTCGCCACGGGTAAAGAACTGCACACGCTTCCCGCTCGTACGCGTAGCGTGGGTATCGCCTGGAGCACCGATGGCGAGTCACTCTATGTCGCTCGTCAACCTGATCAACTACTCACCTGGAATCTCAAGGATCAACAAGAGAAGACCGGCGCCGTCCCTCGTGGTTGGGTAACCGGCCCGCTTTACCTTTACACCACCAAAAGCAATACCGATGGTCTCATCCTTGGCTCCCTGGGGCGTCGGGGCAACAATGCCTCTCGTCTTCGCCAGATCGATCTGCTGCATCTCGATCTAGCCCGCAAGTTTGATGGCTACGACACGGGCAACCTGTTCGCCTTCTACCTGCCGCATCGCAAACAGTGGGCCAGTATTGGCATCACTGGCGACAACACTCTCAGGCTCTGGGACAAACATGGCCGTAACACTCAATCTTTCGATTTGCCCCTGGGCGAAGTGGCGCTGCGCTGTTTCTCGGTCAATTCGACCGGCAAGCTGATCGCCCTCAGCGCCTACGATGGCCGCACGTTCATCATCGATACCACTTGTGGCCAGATTCAGCGCACGCTCTCTGCGTTCAATCGGTCCTGTTACGATGTCGAGTTCTCTGCCGAGGACGATGCCATCATCCTCACCGATGTTCGTCATGTCAAAGTCATCCAGCTCAGCACCGGCAAGGAACTCAAGAACTACGAGATCAGCAACACTGACCCACCCCGCACGCTCATCTCCTCCGATGGCAGCCGTATCGCTTCGCTGGTCTACGTGCCCGAAGAGGAGCAGCTCAATATGCGCGTTCTCGAAGCCCGCACCGGACGAGTCCTATCCAGTGAAGTGAAGATGCTGGTTCAGAACCAGAACTTCTACTTCTCACCCGATGGGCGGAACATTCTGATCTTCGGGAATCGGGGACGTCCGGGGGGCATCAGTGTCATCGAAGCTGCCAGCGGCAAAGTTCGCTTCCAAACCGAGCTGCCTGCCCCCTATCAGTTTCTGAGCAATCAAGCCCGCGTCAGTCCCGATGGACGCTGGCTGGTTGCCTGTGGCAGCGGCAATGACGCCGATCAATACGCTCCCATTCTCTGGCGTATCGGCTTCAAACCCGATCCGATTATCCTTCAAGGGCATCGTGGGATGGTGGCGTCCGTCATCTTCTCGAACGACACCAAACAATTGCTCTCCGTCAGCAACGATTCCACGATGCTGGTCTGGAACCTCAATCGCTACGCACCCCTTCCGGCTACGCCGCTCGACGAAGCCGGCTTCACCAAGCTGTGGAAGGATTTGGCCGACACGGATGCGAACAAAGCCTGCCAGGCAATTCATCGCCTGGCAGAACAGCCGCCGGCTGCCCAATGGCTTGGCAGGCAGATCGCCGAGAAGGCGGTGATCCTCAAGCCTGAGCAGATCAAGGAATGGATCACCCAACTGAACTCCACGCAGTTCAATGTGCGGGAGGAAGCGACCAGGCAGTTGATCAAGCATTCAGTTCAAGCCAGGAATGCCCTCAAGGCAGCGAACGCCGATCCTGCCTCTACTGAGGTCAAACGCCGGCTCGATCAAATCCTGACTGCCGTGCGAGAGAACAATGGCCTGAGCGACAACCCATTGCAAACCACTCGCGCCATCGAAACGCTCGAAATCATCGGCACCAGCGAAGCACTGAAAGAACTAGAGCAATTGGCTGAGCGCAAAGACACCATAGGCTCAGAAGCGCGAGACGCCTCAATTCGTTTGAGGCACCGTGTCTCTGCGCCACCACCTGGTAACGAAAAAGAACAGGGCTGAGAGGTAATCAACACAGTCTCCCCATCATCTTTTTCCCATAATATATTCTGTGCAACTCTCCTCCGAGGCGAACCATGTTGTCAAGCTATCTCCTCCTCAGCCTTCTGTTCATTCAGCCTCCCGACGATTGGAAAGCGTTCCACGGCGGCGATTTCGCCGGCGTGCGCGACAATGTCAAACTCCCCTCAGAATGGTCTCCCACCAAGAACGTCGCCTGGGCCATCGATATCCCCGGGCTGGCCTGGTCGTCTCCCGTCGCCTGGAAAGGCAAGGTCTTCCTGACCACCGTCATCCGTGACGGCAAACCGGAAGCTGTTGAAACAGCCAAGAAGGGCCTCTACTTCGGCGGCGAGAAGAAGGATGCTCCCCAGGAAACCTTCACCTGGAAGGTCTACTGTATCGACGAAGAGACGGGCAAAATCCTTTGGGAAAAGGTCGCCCACCAGGGTAAGGCTGATCGGGGCAAGCACGTCAAGAACAGTTATGCTTCCGAAACTCCCGTCGTCGATGCCGAACGGCTCTATGTTACCTTCGGCAATATCGGCCTGTTTACCTACGATCACAAGGGTGAACTGCTCTGGAAGCATGCCATTGAGAGCATGCCTACGACTATGAGCTGGGGCCCCGCTGCCTCACCCACCATTCACGACAATCGCCTCTACTTCGTCTACGACAACAACCAGGAATCCTACATCATGTGCCTGGATGCCCGCACCGGCAGCCAGGTTTGGAAGCAGCCCCGTGACGAAAAGAGCAACTGGGCCAGCCCCTACGTCTGGGTAAATGATAAACGCACCGAGATCGTCACCGCAGGCTCCAATAAGATTCGTTCCTACGACCTTGAAGGTAAGCTCCTTTGGGAACTCGGACCGATGTCGTCGATCACCGTGCCTACTCCATTCGCAGCAAATGGCCTGCTCTACGTCACCTCTGGCTACGTGATGGATGCCAAGAACAAACCAGTCTACGCCATCAAGCCCGGCGCCAGCGGCGACCTGACGACCACGGGAGATGATCCCACCAATCCCTCCATCGCCTGGGTTCAGCCCAAAGCAGGTCCCTACATGCCAACCCCACTGGTCTACCACGGCCTCTGCTACATCCTCTACGATATGGGCGCCTTCGCCTGTTACGATGCCAAGACCGGCGCTGAAATCTACAGCAAGCAGCGCTTCAAAGGCAAGACCACCGGCTTCACATCCAGCCCCTGGGCCTACAACGGCAAAGTCTTCTGCATGAGCGAAGACGGCGACGTGTTCGTCATTGAGGCAGGCAAGGAGTTCAAGCAGGTCGGCAAGAACAGCATGGATGAACTTTGCATGGCTACCCCGGCCATCACCAACAAGAGCCTGCTGATACGCACGGCCAGCAAGCTTTACTGCATTCGATAGCTCGGAGATTGGGTGCCTTGTGTTTCGCCGTACTCGGCGTAACCATGTTGAATCAACTGAACAATGAAGAGTTGGCAATCCAACGTAGGTGCATCTTCGTCTCTTGAATAGGAGGATGAACGATGAAGTCCGTCTTATGTTTACTGGCGATGGTGTTGATCCTGGGTTGTAACGACTTTGAGTCGCCACATGCTTCAACCTTAGACGATGCCACTAAAACTGCAGAGTTCGGCGTTGAGACGGGCAAGCAGGCTCCGATCAATTTTGCAGGAGGAGAAGGTGAAGTAATTGCTTTAACCAGAGGACGAGCAGGCTATGCAAGCCAACTCAAAGAAAATGCGGTAATCATCAACACGATCATGCATGATGGTGACAAGAAGCCCGCCATCGACCGCAAGATCATCTACAACGCCGAAGTCTACCTCGTCGTCGAAGACCTCGATGCTGGCGAGAAGCAACTCAAAGAGCTTATCAAGCAGTTTGACGGCAAGATTGCCAACTCCGATCTTCGTGGCTCCTCCGGCTCCCAGCGATCCGGGCACTGGAAGATACGCATCCCCGTCGCCAACTTCGATGCTTTCAAGGCCAAGGTTGAAAAGATCGGCAACCTCGAACGCAGTTCCACCAATTCCAGCGATGTCACTGAAGAGTTCTACGACATCGAAGCGCGGCTGAAGAACAAGAAGATCGAAGAAGCAAGATTGATACAGCATCTGGAAAAGAGCACCGCCAAGCTCTCCGACATTCTCGAAGTGGAAAAGGAACTCAGCCGGGTACGTGGCGAGATCGAGCAGATGCAGGGCCGGCTCAATATGCTCACCAATCTCACGTCTTTGACGACGATTGACGTCACTTTGCGTGAAGTGAAGAACTACGTGCCACCCACCGCCCCCAGCTTCGGCGACGATGTCAGCCGCACCCTGAGCGGTTCTTGGACCGGCCTGGTAGGCACAGGCCGCCGCTTCGCCTTGAATGCTGTCAGCGTCGTGCCCTGGATTCCGTTGTGGATTATCTTGGGCATCGTTTTCTACTTCTCTCTCCGCTTCCTCAGGCGAAAGTCACGAGAGAAGGTTATGCATCAGGCACCCCCGATGACGGCTTGACGGCCTCTTGCTCCGAAAGAGCCAAGATAGTTACTTCCCCTTCACCTCCACCGGCACCTGATCAATCTTGGCCGCCAGGATGAAATCGTTCTCCGACAACCCGCCAATGGCGTGGGTGGACATCTCGACCTTCACATTACGATAACCCGAAAGATGCAGGTCAGGATGATGATCCTCAGCCTCGGCGATCTCCGCCAGGTTATCGAAGAACTTGATGGCTGTCATGAAGTCCTTGCACTTGTAGTTGCGGCTGATGCTCTTGCCATCGTCGCTGAGCTTCCAGTCGGGCAAGCCCATCAGCAACCTTTCCACTTCATTGCGTGAGAGTGGCTGTACGCCCCCTTCACAGGGCACACATTTCTTTCCCGATAGTTCACAAGCGATTGTGCTTGGCATGATGTATCTCCAAAGTTACTATCACGCTCCGCGTGATGGTATTAATTGCAGTGTCGATGAACTACACTTCTATTCTACGCCTTTATCCCCGCACTGAAAAAGTGACAATACGCTGGATCGGCAAACCATCACGCGGAGCGTGATGGCAACTATACAGGAGCCACCACCAGGTTCACCAGCTTCCCGGGCACCACGATGGCCTTTTTGATCGTCATGCCCTTCAGCAGTTCCTGGATGCGCTCATCGGCCAGGGCCGCTTCTTTGGTCGCCGCCTCATCGGAGCCGACGGGCACCATCACCTTGCTTCGCAGCTTGCCGTTCATCTGCACCGGCACCTCGACGGCAGCAGCCTGGGTCAGCTTAGGATCGTACACCGGCCAGGGTTCGTAAGCCAGCGTCTTGGAATGGCCCAGCCCCTCCCAGAGTTCTTCAGCCATGTGCGGCGCATAGGGGGCCAACAGCAGCACCAGCGTCTCCATGACTTTCTTTGATCGCACCTCCTGCCGCGTGAGATGATTGCTGAGTTCCATCAGAGCCGAGATAGCTGTGTTGAAGCGCATGCCATCGAGGTCTTCGGTGACCTTCTTGATGGTCTGGTGCAGTTTGCGTAACGTTTCTTCATCAGCTTCAACATCCTGCACCGACGGCGAAGGTACACGCTCCTCGCTGCGATCATCAATGATAAGCCGCCAGCAACGGGCCAGGAACCGGGAGACGCCCTCTACACCCTGCATGTTCCACGGCTTGGTCGCCTCCAGCGGCCCCATGAACATCTCATACAGCCGCAGCGCATCGGCTCCGTAGTCCTTGACCACATCATCAGGATTGATGACGTTGCCCCGGCTCTTGGACATCTTGTCCGCACGAGCAGACAATACAATTGTCGTGCCCTTGAGGTAGAAGACGCCGCCCTTCTTCTCGATCTGATCTTCGCCCAGGTTGGTGAGCACACCGCCGGCAGTGACCGGAGCGTTCTTGAGCTTGATGATCTCATCCTCGCCGTCAACGACAAGTTGTGTCTGCAACTTACGTTCATTGAGCAGCGTTTGATGCCTGGCAATATCCTCAGGCTTGATGACGTATTCATTCTCACCCAGGATCATCCCCTGGTTCACCAGCCGCTGAAACGGCTCCTTCGTCGTCACATAGCCGCGATCAAAGAGTACCTTGTGCCAGAATCGGGCATAGAGCAGATGCAACACCGCATGTTCCGCCCCGCCGACGTAGAGATCGACCGGCATCCAGTAGCGTTCCTTCTTCGGATCAAGGAACGCCTGATCGTTGTTGGGGTCGAGATAACGCAGATAGTACCAGCACGACCCGGCCCACTGGGGCATCGTGTTCAGTTCACGGCGGTATGTGTGGCCGTTCTTCTTGACGGTGAGCCAGTCGGTTGCCTTCCCCAGCGGCGGTTCGGGCTTGCCCGAAGGCTTATAGTCGGTCATCTGTGGCAACTGGAGCGGCAAGTCTTCGGCAGTCAGCGGCTCAATGACGCCATCCGGCTGGCCATCAGCATTCAATCGATGTAGCAACGGAAACGGTTCGCCCCAGTAACGCTGTCGACTGAAGAGCCAGTCACGAAGCTTGTAATTGACTCGACGAACCCCCAAGCCCTGTGCTTCCAGCCAGGCAATCATCTTCTGCTTGGCTTCGTTGACATGCAAGCCATCCAGGAAACCACTGTTGATCGCTGGGCCATCGCCGGTGAATGCCTTGCCGGTAAAGTCGGCTGGCGTCTGTACGGTGCGAACGATGGGCAGGTGATAGACTTCAGCAAACTCCCAGTCACGCTCATCCTGGCCTGGCACCGCCATGATCGCCCCGGTGCCGTAGGTGCTGAGCACATAGTCAGCGATCCAGACGGGAATCTTCGCCTGGTTGGCCGGGTTGATGGCGTAGGCCCCGGTGAAGACGCCGGTCTTGGTCTTGGCCAGTTCGGTGCGTTCGAGATCGCTCTTGAAGCTCGCCTGCTGCTGATAGGCTTTGACCGCTGCCTTCTGGTCATCCGTGGTGATTTGATCTACTAGTGGATGCTCCGGCGAGAGCACCATGTAGGTGGCCCCAAAGAGTGTATCGGGGCGGGTGGTGAAAACGCGAATCGCCGCCACCCCCTCACCCCCAGCCCCTCTCTCTCCAGGGGAGAGGGGAGCCAGATTGAACTCAACTTCCGCCCCTTCGCTGCGACCTATCCAGTTGCGCTGCATCTCCTTGAGGGCAGGGGACCAGTCGAGAGTATCGAGATCATTCAGCAACCTACCGGCATAGGCGGTGATACGCATCATCCATTGACGGAGGGGCAATCGAACGACGGGGTGATTGCCCCGTTCGGACTTGCCATCAATGACTTCTTCGTTGGCCAGTACCGTGCCGAGGGCAGGGCACCAATTAACTGGGGCGCTGGTTTCATAGACCAGCCGATGCTGATCCCGGTACTGCCCAACCGCCTTCTCGCCTTGCTTCGAAACAGCATCAGGGATCGGCAACTCGCTGATTGGCCGGCCCTTTTGCTGCTTCTCGTCGTACCAGGTGTCGTAAAGAACGAGGAAGATCCACTGTGTCCACTTGAAATACTTGGGATCGGTGGTGTCAACTTCACGGCTCCAGTCGTAGCTGAAGCCCAGCGACTTGATCTGTCTGCGGAAGGTGGCTATGTTCTTCTGGGTTGTCTCCCTGGGGTGCGTACCCGTTTCGATGGCGTACTGTTCAGCGGGCAAGCCGAAGGCATCCCATCCCATCGGGTGCAGCACATTGAACCCGCGCATCCGTTTGTAGCGTGCCAGGATATCGGTAGCCGTGTAACCTTCGGGATGGCCGACGTGCAGTCCCGAACCGCTGGGGTAGGGGAACATGTCGAGAATGTAATACTTCGGCTTGCCCGCCACGCTGACATCCTCGGGATCTGGCGTACGGAACGTGGCGTGCTTTTCCCAGTAGGCTTGCCACTTCGGTTCGATGAGGGCGGGATAGTAAGAAGGCATAATGTCTCACTGATGTGTCTTGGGAGGGCGAGGCTCCTGCCGTGGTTGCCCGGCTCGGCAGGAGCCTCGCCCTCGCACCTATCAAAGATAACGAACCAGCAAAGCTGGTTCGTCGCCATCGTCAAATTACGCTTACAGCCCGGTACGCGGGGTGACTTCGATCACCTTCTCCTGGCCATCTCGTTTGATCTTCACCTTCACCGTACGTCCGGCCTTCACCTGGCTGGCTGCACGGTAGGCATCGTCCAGGGTGTCAGTCCAAACGCCATCAAGCACCAGCAGCCGGTCGCCCTGCTTGATGCCCGCTTGCTCGGCCAGACCGTTGCCAAAGAGATAGACGACTTCGACTCCCGCTTCCCCATCGCTGGTCGACTTGCCGACAGTCAGCCCCCAAAGAGTGCTTGGCGAAAGATAGACCTTCTTATCCTTGTTGTTGGACATCATGGATGACATCAACGAAGCCATCACATCGCCCGGTTCGAAACCCGAAGGCACCATCGTCAGAGTCTTGTCCTGATAGTTAACCGTCGTGCGGAACTTGGCGAAGAAGGGATAGCCGACAATACCTTCAATCGGGCCGACGACTTCAGAGATCGCCTTCACGGTCGGGTGATCCATCACAATCAACTGTATGTCCTTCGCCTGGACATCGCCGACCTGGAAGTCTTTGGCTTTGACCATGCCGCCCATGCCCATGAAGCCACCGGCAGCCTGTTTCTTGATAAGCCCCGTTTCGGTCGCCACCTTGTTCGAGACCAACGAAATCGGAGCTCCGGTATCAAAGATCACCCGATACGGCCCCTTGCCATTGATCTTGATCTGCACCGCCATGTGCTTGGAACCGATGATCTCGAACGGCACCGTCGCAGGCTTGGCATCAGCCGGCGATTGCATCATCAGAAGCAGACTACAGAAAAAGAATGTCAACATGATCGTCTCGAATAAATGGAGTTAGAACCCGCGTCCGGTCGTCAGTTTGATCGTCTTCTCGCTGTCATCCCGACTGATGTCGAAGGTCACTTCTTGATCGGCACCCACGCTGCTGAGGGCCTTCTGCAAGTCGGCGGTGGTCTTAGTCCTTTTGTCATTCACACGAACGATGACATCATCGACCTTGAGTTCAGCGAGTGCTGCAGGTGTGTTGGGAAGCACTTTGCTAATGACGACTTTGCCATCTTTGTCGCTCAGTTCGATGCCAATCAATCCACGATAGACCAGCACCGCATCAGCCTTTTTCGGCATTAGGGCAGTGGCAAACGAACTCAATCCGATCATCGCTTTCATGTTGGCTGAAGCCCCGGCACTCAAGCTGCCCATTGCCGCTGGGGGCGGTGGCTTCCAGTCCAGCCGAGTCCATTTCAAATGTGGCGACGTAAAGTCATATTCAATCTGAAACTGTGCCAGGGCTGAGTATCCCATCACGCCATGATACTTTATGCCCGCGGCATTCATTTTGTTGATGCCCACCAACTGAAACGGCTCCTCCACTCGCACCTTGATCTTGTCCAACTTCAACCCGCCTTCAATTTCAACGTTGTCGAACTCTTTCCAGAACCCTTCTTCCTTGGGGGTCAGCCCCAGCTTCTTGGCCATCTCGCTGCCGAAGTATACTGCCGGAGCGCCGGTATCGACAATGAAGTTGAACGGTCCCTGACCATTGACCTTCACCCGGATGACTACGTGCTTGACATCGCTAACTCGAAAAGGCACGAAGTAACTCTCAGCAGCCTTCTGGGGTGCATCGTCAGCGTGAACCAACCCGGTGAAGAGCATGAGAACGATGACGCCAAAAGCACCAAGTATTGCGGGAATCTTCATATTAATCATGCCAGAGTTAGAGGAACGCACTTTGTCTGTCCTCTGCGTATCTCTGCGATTATTCTTCTTGAAACGCAAAGAGCGCTAAGGCACGGAGAAAAAAAGACTCGAACGATCATGTCTACTATCAGCATACGGAAACCCACGCTGTCAGGCTGTGCCCCCCAATCATCTTGCTTCACACGCCGTTTTCATATCATGACGATAAACGCGACACCTGTATTCCAGAGTAACGAGAACCATGCAACGCACTTTGATTTTGCTGAAACCCGATGCCGTTCAACGCCGCCTGACCGGCGACCTGACCACCCGCTTTGAACGCAAGGGCCTCCGCCTAGTCGGCCTCAAGCTGCTTCAGGCTAGCCGACAGCTCGCTGAGAAGCACTACGCCGTTCACAACGGCAAGCCCTTCTACGAATCGCTGGTCAGCTTCATCACCAGCGGGCCAACCGTAGCCATGGTCTGGGAAGGCCGCGAAGCAGTCACCGTGGGCCGGAACCTGGTGGGCCCCACCGATGGAGCGAAGGCCGCTCCGGGCACCATCCGCGGCGACTACGCCGCCAGCATCCAGAACAACCTGGTGCATGGCTCCGACAGCCCGGAGAACGCCACACTCGAAATCGCCTTGTGGTTTAAGAACGACGAACTCGTCAACTGGTCCCCTGTCGATCACCCCTGGGTCATTGGTTAGATGCAAGATTGCTGGTAGGGCACGCTGTGCGTGCCTCGCCACAGCTTGCGTCATTCACGGTTCGAGTTCGCAGATAGAAAGTATTGTCTTTGAGAGGCACGCAGAGCGTGCCCTACATAAACAAAATCATCCCGGCAGAGCCGGGATTACAGTGCGACCCCGGTCGGCGACCGGGGTCGAGTTGCGTATGCTGCGAATTCCTACAGCTCAAACTCCTTCACGCTCGGCACCGACTGTGGTTGCACATCGATATAAGTATACTTTTCCATCAGCCGGCCTGCCTTGGTGCCTTCGCCAGGCCATTCATAGCCTTCCATTCGCACCGGCAAACCCGTGGCTTTATCGAAGTAGATCTTCACCGTGTGGAACAGGTACTTCTCTTTCGTCGACAGTGGATGATCTGTCTCCACGCAGCGGCAGGGATAGCTGTACTTCTTTTTGTTGACCGTTGCTTCAATCGTCGCATCGCTGTACCGGACATTGGTTTCGTTCACTTTGCTCTCTTCTTCCCAGGAGGTAACGAAGCGATCGACGAGGTTCTTGAGGCCCGCTTCGGCGATCGTATGCCGGCTTTCCTTCAAGGAAATGCTTTCGTTGATATCCAAGACCTTGCGGACAAAGAGCTGTTTGACAATCATCTTTCCATCGTACTTGCCGGTAGCGTAGACCGCCTTCCGGCCTGACTTGATCTTGGGTTCAGCCCACTCCATCATCACACTGAACGGTTCATGCATCACTGTGAGTAGCAACGAGTTTTCCTGGATGGCATTGTCGATGCGTTCATCCCGAAGATAGATGCACTTGTAACCGGGCATCTTGTGGAGGGTCTCTTGAGCAGCCTTGGCGAGCGACAGTGCCTCGCTCAGGTTGCCGTTAGTTGTTTCCGAAGTCTGGTTAGCGCCGACATTGGCGTTATGAACCGATCCATCGAACAGTCCGTATGACCAGGCAGCGAAGACGCCGCCCCCGCTGAGTACCAGCAGGCCCACGCTGATCTTGACTAAGGTTTTCTTACACATGGCAGCGACCTCCGTGTTCCATGACACCAGACTCGAACTCCGGTGTCCATACCTATAATCATAGCGATGTCATTCTCTACTGTGTGAATTACCATGAATAGGCCGAAACTGCAAGTCGTCTCTATCCTCTCGATGCCCTTCGCCGAGAACAGCTACCTCGTTTTCAGGCAAGGCAGCCCGGAAGCGATCATCATCGATCCGGGCTTGGAACCAGAACTAATCCTGAAAGAGGTTCGCAAACACAAGCTCAAGATCGTCGCTATCCTCAATACCCATGGCCATGCCGACCACATCGCCGGCAACGAAGCGATGAAAGAAGCCTTTCCCGACGCGCCGCTTCTGATCGGTACCGGCGACGCCCTCATGCTCACCGATGCCAGCCTGAACCTGAGCGCCCCGTTCGGCATGCCCATCGTCAGCCCGCCCGCCGATCAACTGCTGAATGAAGGCGACACCATCAATCACGCCGGCATCAAGTTGAAGATTCGCGACATCCCCGGCCATTCCCCCGGCCACATCGTGTTCATTGCTGAAGACGAAACCCCTGTAAAAGTCTTCGGAGGCGACACCCTCTTCGCCGGCAGCATCGGACGCACCGACTTCCCAGGCGGCAGTTTGGAAGTGTTACTAGATGGCATCCGGAAGAAGCTCTTTAAGCTGCCTGATGAAACTATTGTCTACCCTGGGCACAACGAACCTACGACCGTTGGGGTAGAAAAGAGGCAGAATCCCTACTTGTCATAAACCAGGATGAAATCCAGGTTGCGATCACACTCTCCAAGGCTTAGAATCCATTATCCTGACTAAGGAGATTGAATCATGATTAATTTCATTCGAGACCCGAAAGGCCAAGGTTGGTGGGCATTCGTAACCTGCCTTACAGACCTCCCCAACGACTTCCTGGCTGCGGCCCGAAAGCTGAATGTAACGGCGAAAAATATTAAATTTCTCTATGTCGTCTCAGGACCGAAAGCTTCCGAGTGGATGCAGGTGCATCAAATACCTGGTGTCTCGCCATTGCTCGCAGATAATCTTATCTACCGCAAAGCACCCGATGGCGCAGTCTTCGGAATGGAACAAGGAATGGATACCAGCAAAATGTCCCAAACGATGAAGCAACAGTTGTTCCAAAAGCAAATGGGCGACATAACCAAGGACCTTGAAATGCTCACCAACATGATGAAGAGCATACATGAAATGCAAATGGCACCAGTCCGCAATATGCGTGGATAGTTCGCTCACATCAACCGAAACACCAGACACTTCAAATAAGAAGTCTCCGGGCACGCCAACGACACCGGATGATCCGCCGGCTGTCCATGCCGTTCCAGTATCTGGAGCGGTTGTTTCGCTTCGGTAGCCACCTGGGCAGTGATCTCCTCCAGTTCCTGCATCTTGATCAATCCGGAGCAGCAGCACAGCACCAGGATACCACCCGGGTTGAGCAGTTGCAATGACAGTGCCTGTAACCGTCGATACCCCTTTAGTGCCGTATCCACCGCCGACTGATTCCGTGCGAACTTCGGCGGATCGAGCACCACCAGATCAAACTTCTGGCTCGTCTGCACCGCTTGCTCCAGGTACTTGAACACGTCGGAGCGTTCGACAGTCACCTTATCGCTGACCTGATTCAATTCCGCATTCTGTTTCGCCAGTTCCAGCGCCCCTTCCGAGCCATCAACACACAACACGCTGGTCGCCCCGGCTTTGGCTGCATGCAATCCAAAGCCGCCGCTGTAGCTGAACGCATCCAGCACCCGCCGGCACTGTGCATACTTGGCTACCGCCAGATGATTATCCCGCTGATCGAGATAGAACCCGGTTTTTTGCCCCTCGGCCAGGTTCACCTGGAAACTTATGCCATTCTCGTCGATGATGATCGGCTCGGTCGGCATCGTTCCAAACACCGGGCCATCCTGTAACTCCAAACCTTCCTGTTCACCGATACCACGCTCCGTCCGCAGATAAATGGCTAATGGCTCCAAGAGTTCGGCCAAGAGAGCAATGATCATCTTCTTCCGCTGTACCAGTCCCAAGCTGGTGAACTGAATCACTAGGTAGCGGTCATACTGATCCACTGTCAATCCGCTCAGTCCATCGCTTTCGGAGAAGACCAGCCGGCACGCCTTGCCCGGCCCAGTGAGCCGTAACACATCCTGGCGAAAGGCGATGGCCTTGGTCAGTTGCTTGCGAAAGAAGGCTTCGTCAATCTGCTGCTCATGATCCCACGAATAGAGCCTGACTCTTAGCCTGCTCTTGGCGTTGTAGATGCCATGAGCGATAAACGCTCCGCCATGAGCGTAGACTTCGACGGCAGCCCCATCTTTGGGCTCGCCTTCGATCTCAGCGATGGCTCCGGGGAACACCCACGGATGCCGGGCATAGAACGGCTTAGCACGGCGAGGTAAGAGCACAATACGAGCGGTCATCTCTGCATTCTCAAGATCAGTGCGGGAAGACTGTTCTATGACTTGTCCACCTTAGAATGCAGTACGAAATGGCCTGGAGCCTGTAAACTGACTGAACGAACCACTATTCAGGTGTAACGATGAACCGCTACTTATTAGCCATGCTACTGCTGGGAGGGTTGGTGATGACGAGCCAGGGCGACGAGGGCATGTGGCTCTTCAGCAATCCCCCGAAACAGCAGCTCAAAGAAAAGTACCAGATCGAACTCAAGGACGATTGGCTGAGGCACCTGCAACTCTCCTCGGTTCGCATGAACAACGGCGGCTCTGGCAGCTTCGTTTCTCCCAAGGGGTTGCTGCTGACCAACCACCACGTCGGAGCCGATGCCTTGCAGAAACTCAGCCCACTCAACAAGGACTATTATCTCGATGGCTTCACCGCCAAGACCGGTGCTGATGAACTCAAGTGCCCCGATCTCGAAGTCAACGTCCTTCAAGAGATCATTGATGTCACCAAACAGGTCAATGATGCCGTCAAGCCCGGCATGGACGCTGCCCAATCGAACGCTGCCCGTCGGGCGGTGATGGCGAGTATCGAAAAGGAATCACTGGAGAAGTCAGGGCTTAGGAGCGACGTCGTCACGCTCTACCAGGGCGGCCTCTATCACTTGTATCGTTACAAGAAGTACACCGATGTCCGACTCGTCTTCGCCCCGGAGAAGGCCATCGCCAGTTTCGGCGGCGATGTCGATAACTTCGAGTTCCCCCGCTACAATCTCGATATCTGCTTCTTCCGGGTCTACGAGAACGACAAGCCCCTCGAAACCAAGGACTACCTGAAGTGGTCACCGAGCGGCCCCAAGGAAGGCGAAGTCGTCTTCGTCAGTGGCCACCCCGGCGTCACCCAACGGCTGGAGACCTACGAACGCCTTCGCTTCCGCCGAGATTTCATTCTTCCCTACAGCCTCACCCGGCTGAACAATCGGGAAGCCAACCTTCTCCAGTTCTCCGCCAAGAGTCCCACCCACGCCAAATGGGCTCAGAAGGATCTCTACAGCACCGCCAACTCCCGCAAGGCATTCAGCGGGCAATATCAGGGGCTGCTGGATTCAGGCATCATGCATTCGAAGCAAGAGCAGGAAAAGAAGCTCCTCGAAGCATTGAAGGCGACTGACCCTAACCTTGCAAGTATGACCAAGGGAGCCTTCATTGAGATTGCTGCTAGCCAAGCGCTTCTCATGGGCTTCTATTTCGATATGTCGCTCCTGGAAACTGGCGACGCATTCGATTCGACGCTGTTCAAGATCACTCGCGATATCGTTCGGCTCAATGAAGAAAAGGGCAAGCCTAACGGCGAGCGATTGCGTGAATATCGAGACTCAGCGCGCTCCTCACTCGAACTGGCACTCTTCTCTCCCGCTCCAATTCATCTTGAAGTCGAACAGTCGAAGCTGGCTGCGTCGCTCACCTTCATGGCGCAGCGCCTCGGTGGCGAACATCCAACAATCATCAAAGTGCTGAGAGGAAAGTCACCCGCAGCCCGTGCCACCGAGTTGATCCAAGGCACTTCCCTTATTGATGTCGCAACCCGCAAGAAGCTCGCCTCTGATTCAGCTGCTTTGAAAGACAGCACCGATCCGATGATCCAGTTGGTGCGTGAGATTGATCAGGAAGCCCGCGCCCTCCGCAAGAAGTACGAAGAAACGGTCGAAGAACCCGAACGCCAGGCCTATGCCACCATCGCCAACGCCAAGTTCGCTGTGTTCGGCACCAACATCGCCCCCGATGCTACCTTCACCCTCCGCCTCGCCTACGGCACCGTGAAGGGTTACGAAGTGGATGGCAAGAAATTGAATTACCACACCACGCTGAACGGAGCCTTTGAACGGGAGAAGGAGAACGCCGGCACTCCACCGTTCGATCTCCCTAAGCGCTGGATCGAGGGTAAGGACAAGCTGAACCTCAGCACCCCCTTCAACTTCGTCAGCACCGCCGATACCATCGGCGGCAACAGCGGCAGCCCGGTGGTGAACGCCAAGGGCGAGTTCGTCGGCATCAACTTCGACCGCAACCGACACGGTCTGGTGAGGAACTTCGTCTATACCGACGAACAGGCCCGCCACATCGCCGTCCACTCCGAAGCGATCAAGGAAGCGTTGTACAAACTCTACGACGTGCAATCGCTCCTCGAAGAACTCGGGGTACGCTAATGGCCCGGCCCCCCTTCGCTCAGTTCGTTCGTGACGCCCAGCAACGGGGCAAGCTCATCCTCCTCGATGGAGCCATGGGCACCGAACTCCAGCGTTCCGGCCTCGATCTGGAAAACGAACTCAGCCATCGTTGGAACCTGACGCATCCCAATGCCATCGAAGTGGTCTACGAAGACTACGTCAATGCCGGGGCCGATGTACTGCTGACAAACACTTTCAGCGCTCATGTCGGCTACATGAAGGGCGAAGAAGATTGGCAGGCTGCTGTCCAGGCGGGCATCGAATTGGCCCGGCTTCCGGAATGGGATCATCTCTATGCCCTCGGCAGCATCGGTACAGCCGTGGGCAAAGACGATCAGGCCCTGCCGGCAGTCCTCGCCGTCATGCAAAGCCTGGGCAGTTGCGATGCCCTTCTCCTCGAAACGCAGAACCGCCTTGATCGGATGCGGGCATTGATGACAGAACTACACACTGCTCCGTCAACAGCCCCACTCATGATATCCTTCTCCTTCAACCGTCTACCTCGCCAGGACAAGTGCTGGCTGGTCGAAACCATTAACGGCGAGGAACGTATCGCCGAAGATATTGCCCGTTGGGCGAACGATCACTCCGAAGACCTCTTAGCCCTTGGTGCCAACTGCGGAGCTAACCTGCGTCTAGAAGATTTCGTGAAGATCGTCCGTGACTATCGCAGCCAGACCGATCTGCCCCTCCTCATCAAGCCCGGCATCACGCCGACTATCGAATGCGAGTTCACGCCGAAGGAATATGCCGCTAGGGTCAAAGACTTCGCCGACGCCGGGGTGACACTATTAGGCGGTTGCTGCGGCACCACCCCAGCTCACATCGCCGCTCTGCGGAAAGAGATTGATCGACTGGAACTGGGTTGGCAGTGATTGCTCCCCTCTCCCCACTGGGGAGAGGGGTTGGGGGTGAGGGGTTTCTAGGTCGAGTTACCCCTTTTGGTCTTGGCTCCTTTAGAGCATAGACACTTCACGCACTCCCCTATTCTCAACTATCGCCCTTGCCCTTCAACGTCATTCTTTGGTACTTATGCAATATCAGCATCGCGCGAACCCGTAGCCTCCGTCGGAAGGTCGAGATCATGCCTCATCCTCTGTTCAGCCCCGAAGTCCGCATGATGCTCGAAGAGAACGACTCTCAAGGCATGGCCGCGTTTGTCGAAAACCTTCACCCCGCTACCGTCGCTGAATCGCTGGACGATCTTACGCCACAACAGATTTGGACATTCCTCCGCACTGCTCCCATCCAACAACAGGCCCTCGTCTTCGAATACTTCGCCCACGAGAAGCAGGAAGAACTCGCTCTCGGAACCGGTCGGGAAGACATGGCCAAACTCATCGAAAAGATGTCGCACGATGATCGTGTTGATCTCTTGCGCCGGCTGTCTCCAGCTGTCTCTGAAGCTCTCATACGATTAGTCGATGAAGCTGACCGCCGTGACATCGCCATGTTGGTCAAGTACCCCGAAGGCACTGCCGGCGGCGTGATGACCACCGACTACGCCTGGTTGCCCGAAGGCATCTCCGTCGGTGAAGCGCTCGAACGGCTCAGGTTGCAGGCACCCAACACCGAAACGCTTTACTACATCTATGTGCTCGATATTGATCGCCATTTGCTGGGCATCGTCAGCTTGCGTGACCTCATCCTCGCCCAGCGTCAAACCCTGCTGCGCGATCTGATGGAGACCGATACCTACACGGTCAAAGCGGATGATGATCGCGAAGAAGTCGCTCAGATGATCGCCCGCTACGATTTGCTGGCCATCCCCGTCGTCGATGCCGATAACCGCCTGATCGGTATCGTCACACATGACGACGTGGTCGACGTACTCGTCGAAGCAGCCACTGAAGATGCCGAGCGCATGGGCGCCGTGGTGCCTATCGGCGAGAACTACATGGAAGCCAACTTCTTTACCGTTTGGCGAAGCCGTGTCGTCTGGCTGTCACTGCTCTTCGTCGCTGAGTTGTTTACCTTTACCGCCCTGGAACACTTCGAGGATGCCATCAAGGCGGTTACGGTGCTTGGCCTGTTTATCCCGCTCTGCATCTCAACTGGTGGCAACTCAGGGTCCCAGGCAGCAACATTAATTACCCGTGCCCTGGCGTTACGCCAGGTGACCAACCGCCAGTGGTGGAAGGTCTTGCGGAAAGAACTGCTGATGGGACTGGTGCTAGGCTTATCGCTCGGCGTGATCGGTTATGTGCGGGCTTCGCTCACTCATGAAACTACTCTGCGCAGTGACGAGGTGCGAGAGCATCCGTTTGAAGTGGAGCTACCGACAGGGACTGAGTTAAAGAAAACACCGGCCGGCAAGGTCATTCTGCCGCCAGGACTTGTCCAGCAAATCGGGTTGACCACCCGTCGTGAAAGCCAGGTCGAACTGCCTCCCGGTACAGAACCGAAGATTATCCAGCGAAACGGCAAGACGATCGCCGAGTTCCCTGCCAAGAGCACCTACAGCGCTTCACAGATTGATCGTTGGACACTCGCTATCATCGTTTCGTGTGCCGTCGCCGCTATCTGCCTGCTCGGAACC
>DAOMFV010000069.1:0-27211 GCA_035430005.1 Gemmatales bacterium | reverse complement strand
CGCTGCTCTTCAAAACCCTCGGCTTCGACCCCGCGCTGGCATCCAGCCCCTTCGTGGCCACCGCAGTCGACGTGACCGGCATCGTCATCTTCTTCAACATCGCCTGCTGGTGGATTCCCGGTCTGGCAGGATGATTGGTGTTTTCTCCCCTCTCCCCTGGAAGGGTTGGGGGTGAGGGGGAGCATTGCACGGGCTCCCTTACCTTTGATGAACCAATCGAGCCAGCATCTCCGCACCTAAGACAAAAGGCTGACGTGGAATCGCCTCCAGCGAGAATTTTCCCAACAGCTCCCGCAACGTCACCGGCTTCACCTCGGTCAACCACCCACACGACCAGCCTAGGAAGCCCATGAACTTCTCTACGCTTACACCTTGTTCCTGTAGTGTCGCCAACCGTGCGTCACCATGCCGCTTAGCTAGTCGCCTGCCATCGATACCCACGACCAATGGCACATGCCCGAACTTTGGCGCAGTGTAGCCAAAAGCCTGGTACAACTCAATCTGCCGAGGCGTCGAAGGGATCAAGTCATCCCCTCGAATGACTTCGGTGACTCCCATCTCCGCATCATCAACAACCACCGCCAACTGATAAGCCGGGGTGTTGTTGTTCTTCCAGACGACGAAGTCACCGCCATATTCAACACGAGGCTGCACTTCACCACAGATCAGATCGTGGTAACTGGGTAGCGGCATGGCTGAACGAAACCGCCAGGCATAAGGGCGATCAGTAATCTTCACAGCATCCGCCACGCATCGTCGAGAACAGGTGCCAGGGTAGGGGGGAAGCTCATGCTCCAGATGCGGAGCGCTGGCAGCCAGTTCAATATCCCTGCGAGTACATGTACAGGGATAGATCAGCTCTTTCTTCTTGAGTACCTCCAGAGCGGCTTCATAGCTGGCCATTTTGTGGGTTTGAATGATCGGGCCGTCTTCCCAGGTAAGCCCCAGCCAAAGCAGTTCCTCCTGAATCTGTTGAGTAGCTTCTACCTTCACCCGGGGTGAATCGATGTCCTCGATGCGAAGCGATACCTTGCCTCTCTGCTGACGTGCTGACAGCCAGGCAATCAGGTAGGTGCGGGCATTCCCGATGTGCTGCGAACCGGTTGGAGAAGGGGCCAAACGGCCGACCATAGTATTCATGGTTCTGAAATGCGTAGGAATGAGTCGAACCGCGCCACTCTCGCTGACCTTCCTGTTTTACCAAAACTGCCGACTAAGGCAGACTGGCAAAGGAGGGACAAGCAATTCGTCTTCTCAAACTAATGAATCGAGCGTATAGGGCCATACGAGTCTGCTTCTCTCTTAGGATGTGTGGGTACATGCGCATCGTGCATGTCATGATGGTTTTCGGTCTGGCCCTGATCTCAGGTTGCACCAGCACAGGTCCCCGTCACTACGGAACTGAGCAATTAAATCAGCAGGGCGTACAGTATCTGACGAATAATGATCTTCCCAAAGCCCATGAGAAGTTTGTCGAAGCGTGGAAGATCGAACCTCAGAACGCTGACACCCTTTACAACCTGGCCAGCACCTATCATCGCAAAGGCCAGAATGCTGATGCCGAGAAGTATTATCGCCAGGCCCTGCAGATAAACCCAAAACTTGAAGAGTGCAGGCATAACTATTACCTGTTGCTGGTCTCGGAAAACCGCACCACCGAAGCCCGCGGCGAGGCTGAGAAATGGCTTGCCCAGAACAGGAAGTCCGCCGATGCCTACACCGAAGTGGGCTGGCTGATGCGCATGGAAGGCAACCTGCCTGATGCTCAAAAGAACCTGGAACAGGCGTTAACTCTTGAACCACACAACACGGAAGCACTCCTGGAGATGGGCAAAACCTACCAGGATTTGCAAATGAATGAGCGTGCCAGAGGGTTATATGTTCGAGTTCTACAGCAGGATCCCACCAATAAGGAAGCAAAAGCCCAACTGACCGCTCTTCCGAAGAAGTAGCGCTTTAGGCCATACTCTTGATAATCGGCCCAAAAGACGTTAAATAAACTCGTGCACGTCATATCGTGAACGCACGGGGATTGATCATGGCGAAAGAAGAAGGCATTGAAGTCAACGGCAAGGTGCGCGAAGCCCTCGCTAACACGCAATTCCGAGTCGAGTTGGAAAACGGTCAGGTTGTCACTGCACACGTCTCCGGGCGCATGCGAAAGAACTTTATCCGTATTATTCCTGGCGACGCGGTTACCGTTGAACTTTCTCCTTACGATCTGGGAAAGGGCCGAATCACCTACCGCGCCCGCTAGTAGCACTATTCTGAAGTTGCCTGAGTCGAAAGTATCCTTGTCAATTGAGTAGTCAGTTCCTGCGCCCGGAAGGGCTTGTGCAGGAAGCCGTTTACCCGTAGCCCCGAAAGTCTTGGCGTCACTTCTTCTTCCGAGTAGCCGCTCATCAACAAGAGCGGAAGCTGTTTCAGTTCTTGCCGGAGTATCTTCGACAGCTCAATGCCATTAATATGGGGCATCGTCAGATCTATCAATGCAGCTCGCAAACTAAGACCATGTTGTCGCACCAGTTCCAGCGCCTGCCGACTATCGGTCGTGGCCAGGACATGAAATCCGGCTGCTTCCAGAACATATTTGACGAACTGTAGCACTCCTTGATCATCTTCAATCACCAGAATCTTGCCCGAAGTCGGTTTGAGAATTACCTTCTCCGTCTCCTCCAAAGGTGGCGAGGGACGGCTGGAACAGGGCAATACGACTCGAAACGTCGTGCCGCTTCCTGGTCGGCTCTCGACGAAGATGCTGCCCCGATGCCCGCGTACAATCCCTAAGACCGACGCCAGCCCCAGCCCCCGACCCGTAAACTTAGTCGTAAAGAAGGGATCAAAGATCTTGCGAACAATCTCCGGCGACATGCCCTGGCCATTGTCCTGCACTTCCAGATAGGCATACTCGCCGTCAGGCAGTGTGTTCTGAAGAAAGGCTTGCTCGAACTCCTGTACCGTGACTCTTCTCACCCCTGTCCTGATAGCAATGTAGCCTTCGCCCTGAATTGCGTCGGCAGCGTTGGTAATCAGATTCATCACCACTTGGCGAATCTGCGTAGCGTCGCCTTCGATAGTGACAAACTCAGCTACGATATGCAATTGCGCCTTGGGCGAGACAATGGTCTTGAGTAGCCCCGCCATCTCGACTACCAATTGATCCAGCCGAATCGCTTCGATGACAAACTTGCCTTTGCCCGAATATGCCAGCATCTGCCGGGACAGCTCAGCCGCCCGCTGAGCTGCCTTTTCAATTTCCCTGATCATCGCCGCAGCCTGGGATTCCGCCGGCACTTCCAACTGCGCCAGATTGGCGTAGCCCAGCATTCCCGTCAGTAAGTTGTTGAAATCATGAGCGATTCCGCCGGCAAGAACTTCCAGGCTTTCCAGCTTTTGCGCATGCTGCACTCGCTGCTCCAGAGCCTGCCTTTCTATCTCTTGCCGTTTGCGTTCGGTCACATCCAGTGCCACGCCGATACAGCCAATGATAGCGCCATCCTGCTTCCGCAGCGGCTCCAGATGTACATGAAAACAACGGTCGGCAAATTCCTGATCGTACGTGCTCGACTGACCTTGCAATGCCTGTCGATGGGCTGCCAGCGATGGATGATCCATGTCACTGGTCTGGAAAAACTCCTGGAGCGAAATTCCCGCCACGGCATTAGGCTCTTGACCAATTTCTTTCAGTCCGGAACCGGAACTGGAGGTAAATCTCAAGTCCATATCAGTCGTCCACAGCACGGAAGGTAACTGCTGCAGGATCAGTTCAATACGTTGTTGATTGTCAAACAGCCTCTGCTCCGCGAGTTTTCGGTTGGTGATATCACGAACTGTGGCGATCACGCCGATGATCCTGCCTTGAGCGTCACGCCAGGGGCCATACTGGCTCGTCGTCCACCCTTTGAGTTTCGTTACAGGCGACTCATAGTAAAGGTCTTTGCCCGTAACCAACTCACCTTTCAAAGCCCTTTCGAGGCATTCCTCAACGCCCATATCCTTCAGCAGGGGAAACGCTTCCAGCAGCCCCTTGCCGATCACTTCTGACTCGGGCACGCCGGACAACACATCCATGTAGGGATTCCACATTCGAAACTTGAGCGCACGATCATAAACGATGATCCCTTCCTGGACATTGGCGATGATCTGACGATTGAATTCGTGGGCTTCCTGGGCTGAGACGATAGCTTCCTTGGAAGGAGTAATATCGTAATTGACGCCCAACATCTGAATGGGAGCGCCCGTCTTGGGATCACGAATAGTGCGGCCAGCGCCTTTCAGCCAGCGGATGGTGCCATTGGGCCTGATGACCCGAAATTCAGATGAAAAATCGCGATCTTCCTGAACAGCCTTTTGTACAGCGTGCTCGACCTGTTGCCGGTCATCAGGATGCACGACTTGAAAAAAATGCTCGACTGTGGACGAATCATTGTCACTGCTCAGATCAAGTAGTTCGTATTCCCGTTCGTTCCAACTAACCTGGCCGGTCTGCATGTCCCACACCCACATGCCCATGCGGCCGCTATCCAGCACCACGCGCAACTTGGCTTCGCTTTCGCGCAGAAGCCGCTCATCTTCCTTCTGTTGCGTTACGTCGACATGGCAGCCCATAATGCGGATCGGCTTGCCCCCTTCATCACGATAGACCCGCCCCCGACTCAAGATCCATCGATACGATTGATCCTTATGGCGAAGCCGAAAGTAAATCTCAAAGATCCGATTCGGATTATTCTGTGCTTCAAGAATGATCTTCCACGACGATTCACGATCCTCAGGATTAAGCAGAGACTCCCAAGTGCTGAACTGATTGGGAAGCTCATGATCCTCGTAGCCCAGTTGCGACTTCCAAATGGGAGAAAGATAGACTTCCTGTGTCTGCAGATCCCAGATCCAAAAGCCAATGTTCGCCGCCCAGAACGCCAGTCGAAGGCGTTCTTCGCTTTCTCGCAGTATGTCGTTTTCTGTCACGGGATGGATCATGTGCGAATTACATACTTTTCAAAAATGTAGCCTCTCGATGGCTCCTTCAATCCTCATCACTCTGCCACTTAGATTCAACCAAAATATCGCAAAACAGCCGGAACCAGCACGATGCACCCTACGATGGAAGCGATCATACTGGCGAACAGAACCGCTCCGGCTGCAATATCCAGCGCCTTCCAACTGCGAGCTTGAATATCGGGGGGTAGGCCACGAAACAACGTCTCGACGGCACTATTCAACAGTTCCGCAGTCATCACCAACCCCATACATAAAAGCAGGATTGACCAGCTTATCCAATCCAGCTTTAAAAAGATCGCCAGCACGATCACCAATGCCATCACAGTGAAATGGACAACGAAGCTCGCTTGCCCGGCGATGCCGAAATAGATGCCACGAAAAGCGACTTTGAACTTTCCGTGCCAGCCCAAAGGCGGGCGGGACATTGGGGGCACGCTCATGCTGGGTTACTCCTAGGCCAGCATCTTCTGAATCACTTGGCCATGCACATCAGTCAGCCGGAAGTCACGCCCCTGGAAGCGGAAGGTCAGTTTGGTGTGATCGAAACCCAGCAGTTTGAGCAGCGTCGCATGTAAATCATGGACATGTACTTTATCTTCAACAGCATTGAAACCAAAGTCATCCGATTTGCCCAGTACCACCCCAGGCTTCATGCCGCCGCCCGCGAACCACATCGAGAAGCAATTGGGATGATGATCTCGTCCATCGTCGCCGCCCTGAACCATGGGGGTTCTGCCAAACTCGCCACCCCAGATAACCAACGTATCGTCGAGCATCCCCCGCTGCTTGAGGTCTTTCACCAAGGCAGTGCAGGCCTGATCGGTCTTCTTGCACTCGGATTTTAACCCGCTGACCAGTCCACCATGATGATCCCAGGCTTCGTGGAACAGTTGGACGAACCTCACACCCCGTTCCACGAGGCGACGAGCCAGCAGGCAGTTGTTCGCAAACGACGGTTTGCCCGGCTCCGCTCCATAGGCTTCGAGCACCGCCTTGGGTTCCTTGCTGATATCCATCAAGTCCGGCGTGGAAGCCTGCATCTTGAAGGCGAGTTCAAAGGCGCTGATGCGGGCAGCAATCTCCGGATCGCCCATGATGCCCAAGCGTTGTTCATTAAGATGCTTGAGCGTATCAAGCGAATCTCGCTGGGCTTCACGATCGATACCCGGAGGATTGGAAAGAAACAGTACCGGATCGCCAGCACTCCGAAAGAGTACACCATTATGTACAGTAGGCAGAAACCCCGCGCCCCAGTTCGATTGCCCGCCACTGGGCCCTTTGCTGCCGGAACTGAAGACGACGAAGCCGGGCAGGTCTTCCGCTTCACTGCCTAGGCCATAAGTCGTCCACGACCCAAAACTGGGCCGGCCAAACTGCTGAGCCCCCGTGTTCATGAAGATCTGAGCCGGTGCATGGTTGAACGCATCGGTCGTCATCGACTTGACGATGGTAAGATCATCGACAATGGTCGAAAGATGGGGCAACAATTCGGAAATCTCTGCCCCGTTCTTGCCCACCTTGTTGAACTTGAACTTCGGCCCCAGCAGCTTGGAGTTGGGATTGATAAACGCCGCCCGGTAGTCCTTGAGTAGTTCCGCCGGCGGCAAGGTGCCATTGTGCCTGGCTAGCTCCGGCTTGTTGTCGAACAGTTCGAGATGACTGGGAGCCCCTGCCATGAACAGGTAAATGACTCGTTTGGCTTTCGGTGCAAAGTGAGGGGCCTTGGGTGCCATCGGTGAGGATGACTTCTGGTCGCCATCTTTGGCCAGCACCCCCTGGCTCAGCAAATTCATCAAGCCAATCGTGCCCAGTCCCACGCCACATTCACGAAAGAACCAGCGCCGCGAATGGTAGCGTTGTTCTTCCTGGAGCAACTGAGAATTTGAAAGCATGGATGATACCTGGGAAGGCAACTCCCGCCGAGCCGCGGGCGGCCACGAACATCTTCTTTTCACTCTTTCAGTTTACACGATCCCATGATGATTCGCCAAGCGATTCGTGTCATGACACATTGCTACTCTAACCATTGCGAACGCCTTCACTAACATACCATCAACACCCGCCATATTGAGAGTCGAGAATCATGTTGCGTTTGTCGAACTTAGCTAATCTGGTCAAGCCCTCCGCTACGCTGGCTGCCGGTGCCAAAGCCAAGGAAATGAAGGCGTCAGGTATCAAGGTTTACGACTTCACCCTCGGTGAACCCGATTTCCCCACGCCGGCCCATATCCGTGCCGCTGCCCAGAAGGCGATGGACGAAGGCCACACCAAATACACTGCCGCCGAAGGTCTGCCCGCTCTCAGGCAAGCTGTCTGCAAGCTCTACCTTGACCGCAATGGCCTGACCTACACCCCGGATCAAGTCCTCATCTCCAACGGCGCCAAGCATTCACTGCACAATGCCTTGTCTGCTCTCGTCGGCGTCGGTGATGAAGTCATCGTCCCAACTCCCTATTGGACGAGCTATAACGACCTTGTCACCATGACCGGAGCCAGTTCCAAGTTCGTGAACACCACTATCGAACAGGGTTTCAAGCTCACCGCCGCGCAGCTTAAAGCGGCAATTACACCCACGACAAAACTTTTGATGATGAACTCCCCCAGCAACCCCACGGGAGTCACCTACTCACGGGAAGAGTTGCTCAGCCTGGCCAACGTCATCGTCGAACACAAACTGGCCGTTCTCAGCGATGAAATCTACGAAAACCTCACCTACGACAACGTGAAGACGACCTGCATTGCCAGCTTGCGGCCTGAGATGCAGGACCTCTCTATCATAGTCAGCGGCGGCAGCAAGAGTTTCGCCATGACCGGTTGGCGCATCGGCTGGGCAGTCGGCCCCAAACATGTCATCAAGGCGATGGGCAATATTCAAAGTCAGCAGACAGGCTGCCCCAACAGCATCAGTCAATATGCGGCTGTCGTGGCCCTCAACAGCGATATGAAAGCCTTGCATGAGATGCGTGCCGAGTTCCAGGCCCGCCGTGATCTCATCTGCAAGGGGCTAGCCAGCCTGCCCGGTATCACCGTCCATCAGCCCACGGGGGCATTCTACGCCTTCTTCAATGTCAGCAAGCACTTCGGGAAGACGCTGCACGGCATCAAGATTAATGACTCCGCCGACTTCTGCCGGGCTGCTCTGGAGAAGGTGCAAGTCAGCGTCGTCCCCGGTTCTGCCTTCGGCGCGGAAGGCTACGTCCGCCTCTCCTTCGCAGCCAGCCGGGAAGACTTGTTAGGCGGGGTCGAACAGTTACGAAAGCTTCTGTCTTAATCGTGGCATTTCTCAGTACGCTGAACGAAAACGAGCCGTCATGATGCAATATCATGACGGCTCGCTGTTCATCGGAAGGATTATTTCTTCTTAGCACCATCAGCGGGTACCCACTCCGCCTTCACGGTTTGAGTGCCGCCATTGGCATTCGGAACGGTGCCGGTGATGGTCGTCGAACCATCAGGATTCTGCACGGAGCTTTGCACTTGAAAATCAATGGTATTGCCCTGTTCATCCGTGAAGTGGAAGAAGCCCAAAGGATTGTACCCGGCAGCGGCTGCAATGCCTCCGCCCGCCAAAACCACTGCCATGAGCGCGGCGAGCACCCAAGCTGCCCGCTTCCAGCGCGAAGGGCGATTCTGTTTCTGTAACTCGATCATGAGTCTGTTCTCCAGGTTGGGGTTGATCGCCGTCTCCGTCGAGTCGGCTTTGATAAACTCGAACGTTCGTTCGAGAGGATCCTCAGTTTTCATCGGTCACCATCGCTTTCGTTGAGTTGTGCCCGCAGCATGTCACGCCCACGAGCCAGGCGAGATTTCACAGTTCCAATAGAACAGTCAAGAACCTGACTGATTTCCGCAAGACTCATGTCTTCCAGGTAGTGCAGAGCCACCGTCGTTTGAAACGGCAGAGGCAAAGTCAGCAGAGCGGTGCGAACATGATCGGCCATTTCCTGCTGCTGCTGATCCCGCCGGGGGCAAGCGGTTTCCCGTAATTCCCGGAACGCTCGGCGACGTTGCCAGCGTGCCCAGCGATTGACCCTGTTCGTTGCCAATCGATACAACCACGCGTGAAAGGGCACATCGCTGATCCGGTATCGAGGCAGGTATCGCACCATAGATACGAAGACGTCCGCGACCAGGTCTTCCGTCAGTGCGCGATTTCCAACACGACGAAGCACATAACGAAAGATGCGCGAGTGATTTTGCCTGTAGAGCTGTGATAGCGCCTCTGGATCGTGCCGAGCGGCATCAACGAGCGAAGATTCAGCAGAGAGAGATGGCTTGAGCGTTTCCGTTTGCTCAACAATGTCAGGCTGTATCAGCAAGGCACTCATCCATCACTCACTTCAGTTATGGCTACTTCCTAACCATATATAAGACAGTAGACGGTCAAAAGGTTCCCCGCCAGACTGATATCAAACAAAAAAGCCACACTCAAGAGAGAAATCTCTCCGGAATGTGGCTCAGCATGATCGTCTTTACCTGGCAGGCACTACTTCTTCTTCTCGATGCCGCCCTTTAACTCTACGATCTGTCCAGCAATCGCGTTGCCAAGGGTCAGGGCACAATGCGTGTTGAACTGCAACATATTGCCATCCTGATGTGACTTCAGGTTATTCATCAGGTCGACTACCAATTGATGATCGGCTGCTTCCTTTTCCGTGTTGGTATTCGTCGTTCCAGAAACCTGCACGATCTTTAACAACGCACACAGAGCATCAAGCTGTTTCTTTTTCTGCGTCGCTGCTTCGGCATCGCCGCAACCCAGTCGCAACTGGAAAGAGAGATTGTCGCCCTTGAGCACCGTTCCGATCATGCTGCCCTCATGCTGATAGACTGACTTGAACATGGGATTGATGGCGGCGCCTTCGCCGGCTTGAAGCACGGTATTCTTTATGAGGTCGCTCTTCATATTGACTGCCACCGTAGCGATGCCTGTATCACTGGGCATGTCCTGAAGCCACGCCGGCGAAGTAACGGGTTTCCCGGCAGCGGCCAACCAGTCAAGCACTTCCTTCTCCGATACACCAAAGATGATCGTCCGCTCATCGGGGCGAAGGAAGTAGGACGGATTCAAACCATCTTTAGCCTTATCAGTGGTCTTATAGTAAGTACCCAGCTTGTGCTCCACCTTCTCAACGTAGAACATGCAGTGTTTGATCCAAGCTTCAGCATCAGCCTTGGTTCGCAGTTGATAATACACCCCTCGAATCGTGATGGTGCCGGTGCCCTTCTCGCCGTTCTTCCGTAACTGAACCTGCAATGGCCCGGCAAAGCACTCGACCGCATCGAGAGGAATTCCCATTCCCCGAATGGTTGGAATGACATCAATCTCTTCCTTGAACGACCGGTTCAACCCAGTCCGATGCGGCTCCATCGAAGCCAGGGACATTGCCGCCGCTGGATGGCATACGACATACCCAGGGCAGTTGGGGTCAACATACTTCTGCCAAGTTGTGGTCGTCGTTGAAGGGATATTCGTCGCCGGTTCATCGGCGATACTCGAACTCCGCATGGAGGCTACGATGGCCCCTGTGACGATGAGTCCCATCATCACTACCCATCGGAGCGATTTCTTTGATACCGTCATCTTTCGCGATCCATCGCGTAACATGGCAATTCTCCTGAGTAGGGAAACCTCCGGCGACAGGAACAGCCTGGCCGGGGCGGGCAGACGCCGATCATCCTGATCCAGCGCCAGCCTGCATAAACTCTGCAGGTACAGTTTGGCATCTCCCATGACACGGGCAGCCAGAGCATCGGCCGAGAGCTCTTGTCCACGCCGCAGCCACTTCGAGATAAGCCGTACCAGCGGATGAAACCAGTAGACAATGGTGACAACCTGAGTCAGCACCATCACGAGATAGTCGGCTCGCTGGATATGAGCGAGTTCATGAGCAAGCACCGTCCGCTGTTCGTCAGCATTCCAGTTTCGCCAATGCTCGGGCAACAGTATCGTCGGCTTCCACCAGCCGACAGTCGCCGGCAAGTTCAGCCGGTTGCTCATGAGTAAGCGAATGCACTTTTGGCAATCGAGGCTTTTCTTCAAGTCATCCATTTGCTGGATTAGCGCTGGTTCCGCCACCAACTCCGCTGTGGCGACCAGTCGATGTGTTGAATGCATTACCCACAACAGTCGAAACAATCCCAGCAGCACGCCGCCGACCACAACAAGTTGCAACCAGGTGAACCACGACCAGTTCGTGGCTGGCTGAGCAACTCGCTCCTGGGCTTGAGGCAGCGTCTGCATCAGACCCTGCCAGCGTTTCCAGAGGTTGCCCAGGTCCAATCCGTCAGTGCTCTGAGTCAACGACGGCACCGCCTCAGATGTCAGACGGATCGACTCCACAGGCCGTGTGTTAACATAAGCATTGATCCAACTTGGCCAGGGCAGGCAAGTCAACACGGTCAGTAATACTATGCCCATCATCAAGCCGAACGCGCTGCCGGCCAGATGACGGGGGAAATAGCGATTGACAATAAGTAACAGACCCAGGCCCAGGAGCGACCAGAGCGTTACCTGAATAAGCAGTTCAACCAAAGGAAAGCCGTTCATCACGCTGCCTCCTCTTCTTGAAGGATGCTCAGCAGCACTTGCCGCTCTTTAACGGTCAACTTGCGATCTTCTACCAGGGTCAGCAGCAGTTGTGTCCGCGACCCCTGAAACACCCGGTCGACCAAATCGCCGACCAGCCGTTTCGAGACGTTACCGAAGGCCTGTGCCGCCTTGTAGAGAAAAGGGCGTTCAGCGTTGGTCTGTTCGAGAAAGCCCTTCTCACAGAGCAACCGGGACAGCGTCGCCACCGTGGTGTACGCCAGATCACGGCCAGTCTTAGCGAGATGCTCTCTAGCCTCGGCAGCAGTCATCGCCGCATGCTGCCAATAGATGTGCATGAGTTCAAGTTCACGCTCCGTGAGCGCTTTAGCAACCGGACGAGCCACAGCGACCTCCTTGTCGTCTGATTTGGTTAACCAGATTTGGTTAGCCCGATGTACCGGCAATGAAGATTTCTGTCAAGCGCAGTTTGAGTCATATTATCCCGGAAAGGGTTGCGGGATGGATGCCATGGTTTCGCCGTACTCGGCGTAACCATGCTGGACTTCAATGAGATCGTGGCTCACTCCTGCCCACGCCGCGACCCTATCGCAAACAATGCAAACGATAGTAGTACCAATCCAAAACCGATACAGGGCAACAGGAAGAACGTGAGAAACTCATTGTCACGCCTGGCCCATAGTCCTGGAACCCAGAAGAAGGGAGGTATTGGCACGCTCAAAACAAGCGCAGCAAACCCCATCAGGAAACAAAGAAAACCGAAGGAGCGTATTCTCTTCTTGTTCATAACACAGCAACCAAAAAAGGGGCACCAAGCCAACGGCCCGATGCCCCTCATGTTCTACTAGCTACTTACTCCTAATACTCCCGCCCCTTCTTCCGGCCCGGCTCCGGCCAGGGGTAGTTGCCCTTGTCATCCGAAACGACAGGGGGCTTGGAATCGAGAGTCATGGTGTCAACGTCAGGGGCGAGCGACTCCTCATGCTTCATGTAGTCGTCCATCGTCACCACGTTAGCAGTATGACAAGCATATCTGCCCATCGCCGTCACCAGGCTCGCCATGGTGCCACGCTTGGCTTCGTTGTAAGGCTTGTCTTCACGAATGGCGTTGACGAGGTCATCCCACTCGAGCTGATAGGGATCAGGTTCACGCTGGGCACACTTCCAGGCGATGTTATCGTTGTTCATTACCTGGCTCTTATAGATCTTGCAGCGAGCAGGGGAATGCCCGGAGAACGAGATCGTCGCCGCGGCCTTAGTGCCGTGGGCGTAGCTGGCGAACTCGGAATGAGCCCCCTTCATCGTGCGGCCTTCCAGGTACAGCTTCGTACCATCAGCGAAGGTATATTCCACTGCGTAAGTGTCGAAGTTCTGATCGACACAATCGTCGCGGAAATGCCTGCCGCCGGCGCCGGCGGCCTTCACGGGCCAGGCGTCCTTCATCCAGCAGCATTCATCGATGTTGTGAATAAGGAAGTCGCTGAAACCGCCGCCACTGGCCCAGAGGAACCCGTGGAAGTTGCGTATCTGGTATTCAATTTCGTTCATATTCTTCGGCTTGCGCTTCGCATCGGCATTGCCGGTGGGGCCTGCCATACGATAGGCACGCATCAGCTGAATGTCACCGATTTCGCCCTGCTTGATGCGTTCAAGCAATTCCTTGCGCATGTGGCAATGGCGGCACATCAGCCCGACGCCTACCTTCATGCCGGCCTTTTCTGATTCCTCCGCCAGTTCGATCATCTTCCGGGAACTGGGGCTATCCACCGCTACCGGTTTCTCCATGAAGACGTTCAGCTTCTTCTTGATGGCATACTGGAAGAACGGCCAGCGGAACGCCGGAGGAGTGGCAAAGATCACCACATCACCGGGCTTCAGGACATCCATGGCGTTCTTGTACGCATCGAAGCCGACGAACTTCTGATCGTCCTTTACCTGCAGGCGTTCTTCTTCAGTGATGCGTCTCTTGAGCTCGTTGTAGCTGCCATTCAATCGATCCTTGAAAGCATCTGCCATGGCTGTCAGGCGAATAGGGCCAGACTTGGTGCTGAGCGAGTTGATGGCAGCTCCGGTGCCTCGGCCACCGCAGCCGATGAGGGCTACGTCTATGGTGTTGTTTTCCCCAGCATGCACTGTGGGAATGCTCACGCCGGCCAATGCCGATGCTGCGATAATCCCGGTGCTACTCTTGATGATGTCACGGCGAGTGGGTGACGACGTTCGATCTGCCACTGTCACGCTCCTGGTAGGAGGAAAGGAAGGTAGGATGTTCGGCGGGAGTCTTTACGACCCTATTGTATGTACGAAGATACTCGGTCGCATGGAAGGATGCGAGCGCAAAGTTGCGATGAGAAATGGATTATAGACTTGCTGTTTGTTTCTCTCGCCCTTTTCAAGGGGGAGTTGGAGGGGGTAATCATTCGGAAACTCTCAACCCCACCCAACCTCCCCTTTGGTAAGCGGAGGAGCCAAACCTACCCAGCACGTCGCAGTGCCCGATCCCGCAACCGGTCAATTTGCAACCGTCGCTGGGCTTCGGGGGCATAGGCATCAAAATCACCGGCGTTCGGCTCAATCTGAGCAAATAGATGGAAAGCCATGCGGCGTAGTTCCAGGTCACGTCGCTCCATCGCTTCGAGCAGGTGCGATAGAGCAGGGCGGCCAATCGAGAGTAATTCATTCTCAGCCGCCACCTTCTCCGGACTCTTGAGTTGTTCGATGAGTTCAAAAATCCTTTCGTGATTCAACACCGCATCAATGTTCTGCTTGGCCACAGAACGATTCAGAGGCAGAATCTGCGGCATCGTATCCATCGAGACGGGCCGTTGCTGGTGATCTTCGACGAAGTTCTGACCGAGGTACCGGGCAATGACCGTCTGGTTCTTCACGATCTCATCGGGTGTGCCCTGGGCGACCACCTGCCCATCGGTGATGACATACGAACGATCAGTGATGCGCAGCGTCTCACGCACATTATGGTCGGTAATCAATATCGAGATGCCCCGTTTGCACAAATTGCGGACGATCACCTGGATTTCACTGATCGTGATCGGATCGATACCGGTAAAGGGTTCATCGAGAAGAATCAGCAACGGCTCAGTCGCCAGGCAGCGGGCGATCTCCAACCGGCGCTTCTCGCCGCCTGAGAGCGTCTGGGCAACGCTGGCCTTCAGCCTCAAGAGGCCAAACTCTTCCAGCTTGGCATGGGCAATCTCTTTGCGTTGTTCAGCACTAGGCTTGCGGCCTTGAAGCGAACGTAATCCAGGCATCGCTTCCAGGATGGCAAGAATGTTCTGTTCCACGGTTAGCTTGCGAAAGATGCTCGATTCCTGCGACAGGTAGCCAAGACCCAGGCGCGCTCGTTGAAACATCGGCCAGTTGGTCACTTCTTTTTCGGCAAACCTTACTCGTCCACGATCCGGCTTCACCATTCCTGTCGTCATGCGGAAGCTGGTCGTCTTGCCGGCCCCATTCGGCCCCAGCAGCCCCACGACCTCGCCCTGATTCACAAAGAAGCCGACGCCATTGACCACCTTACGGCGGCCATAGGTCTTTTCCAATCCTTCAACAGTCAAGAGCGACATAGAGCGGGTCCTTGGATCTCAGTTGTCCATCACACGGCGATGCTTTTCATCACTTGGGCGGCGCATTGACGATCGTTCCCATCCACAGGAACGATGCAGGGTTAACTGTCCCATCCTTATCATTGTTCTTGTTCTTGGCTTCGTTCAGCTTGGCTTCATCCTGCCGTTTCAGATAATTGCGAACTTCCTCAGGAAGTTCAGGCACAGGAGGCGTTTCGACTCGATAGTTGCCGCCATTGACGATCCGCATTTGTTGAGGCACACCATCTTTGGGCGGAGCCACAGGATCGACCTGACCGAGGCGTTTAGCATAATCTCTGAACTCGGGTTTGTCCTTCATATCGATTTGAGTACGCGGCCCTGTAGACGGCGTTTCCTGTTTCGATGCCGGTGGAAGAGTTCCATTCTGAGCCTTGCCGGAGACGCCGGGGATTACTGGCAATCCACTTGGTGAAGAAGCTGGTATCGCTGCTCCTACGCCAGATTCTTTGTCCTGTGTGGAAGGCGGTGTCACACCGCCCGTTTGCTGAATCGCTGCCCCCGACATACCGGGGATGGCTGGCAGCTTGCTGCCTGTCCCATTGTCTGCCTGTTTCGTAGCTGGTGGAGTACCTGACAGTGTCGAACCGCTCGCAAACTGATCAGACGACTTCTTGCTGTTGTTCTGTGCTTCTAGCGCTTGCTGCTGGGCGACATCGAGTTTGCCAGTCACATACCAGGCCCATTGCCTAAGGGCTGCCTGCTGCTCAGTGTTCACCGGCCAGATTTTGACGTTGGCATGAGGCTGCCCCGCCTTTTTCAATAGTTCGCTGGCATCGGGGTTCTGTTTATCAACTAAGGCCAGCACTCGTTCGAGATTGGTTCGGGTTATGATGGCCGAGGGCTGTATTCCGGCCAACACTTTCTTCAAGACAAAGGCTCTCTTGCCCTCAGCTACGCCGTGGCACGCTCCGGTGCCGCAGCCCACACTCAAAAGCGGCTGGATGCGCTGGGTGTAATCCTGCATCATGGGGGGCGACTTGGCGATGAACCACTCTTCCAGCGAGACCGGCGTTATCGCAGGCACCGTGGGCATAGGCAATGCTGGCACGTCTTGAGCCACTTTCGCCGACTCGTCCTGCTTGGCAGTCCATTGCTTCAGAAGCGTTCGGGCTTCAACGCACTGACGATCCAGTTTGAGAGCGGCTTCAATCTCAAGCTTCGCTTCAGACATCAAGCCATACTTCAAACAAAGCGAGGCCAGGCGACAGCGATCATTCACCTCGTCGGGAACGATGCTGCGCTTGAAAAGTTCATAGACATCATGAGGTGTGGCACAAACCTTGGCCACCATCTTGGCGGAGTATCGGGATTCGCCGCTACTGGTGAGGCTGCGAAGCACCCACGTCTCGCCTTCCTGTGTCACTCGGCCAGTGAGAACCGCGCCGTTTTTGAGCACAAGGTAATCAACAGGGGCAGGCGGCTGTGCTGGGACGTGCGCAAGCAACGTCAACCAAGTCCCCAAAGCCATCCCTAGCTTCATAAGGTATCCCATGACCACGCACTATAACGGCGGCGGGGAATTGGTCAAGATCGATACGTAATGAAAGCGGAGGGCCCAAGTCCTCCGCCATTCGTTGATATCCTTGCTCTAACTGCTTAACGGCCCTTGCCCTTACGCAGTCCTCGCCAGACGAAATCAGTGCTGTCCGTACTCTCGAAGTACATGTCAGCGAGATTATGAGCCAGGTTGGCGGCTGCTGTCCTCGCAGCTGCCTTGACTGCCGCTGCGGCAGCAGGCTTCAGGTTCGCGTTCGGATCGAAATTGCCGACCACAGGCAGCGCCTTCGCCGAGCCATAGGTGGCAGCAATATCGTTACCGAAGCCGGTGGCAGCGTTCTTGAACCCACGTACCGTGCCACTGGGGACAGCGATATCCCAAGGCGTTCCATTGGAGTTCATCAGGAACCAGTTGGCCTGGCCGGCCGGCACAGTCGTCTGATTGGGGATGAACAGGCCGATATCGGTGATGCCGTCACCATCGAAGTCGGCTGCGACGGGGCGAGCCAGCTTCGAGGCGGTGCCGCTGGTTTGTAGAGGCAGCGTGGCCCGGAAGGTGTAGTTCGTGAAACCTGTCACTAACCCGCCCAGATCGTTCACCGACAAATCCAGATAGAACACGCCGTTGAGATACGTGCCCAGATCGGTGGCACCGTCGCCGTCAAAGTCACCCGTGAAAGGCAGGCCCTTCATGTTGCCCTTGAGAACACGATCACCGGCAGCTGCGGTTTCGATGATATTGTTGCCGTTGGCATCAAGATACCAGGTCGTGCCGTCAAAGACGCCCACATTGCTGCCAGTCAAGAGGCCATTCACGAGATTAACCGCACTGGGGCCCCAGTTGCCGGCGATAGGCAGACCATTAATCTGCAGGCTCGTCTGGATGGTGGTCTCGCCTGGATCGTTAAAGTCACCATCGTTGTTGAAGTCCAGACGGAAGACATACCTGGTTCCCTGCTTGCCATAGGTACCAAGCCGGTCGAAGCCGTCTACGGTGCCCACTACGGGATCATAGAACTGGCCGGAAAAGACCGCAGCGCCGTTCGGAGCGTAGGGGATGATGGCATCGTCGCCGACGTTGGCCCCGGGATTGACAATGAAGTCGCCGTTCAGATCAATGTTGGCAGAACCGTTGGCATAGAAGCCCAGTTCAGCGCGGGAATCAACCGTGATGAACTGAACCACAAAGGTATCGCCAGGGACACCATCGCCACTGGGTAAGGTGGGCGGCTGGAAATCACCATCAAGAGCGTTTCCGGCTTGATCCTGAATGCGATCAAACACCTTGAATGTGAACTTATCGTCGGGCAGCGGCTTGACCAGGAACAGGCGGTAGGTTGTCAGGCCCGGACCACCCGAAAGGGTGTCGTCTTCCAGAACCTCCACGTGGTCGATCGTCTGATTCCCGGTACGCTTGCCGATGATGGCGTAGTTGCCGGGCGTTGTCGCCAGCAACTCGTTGGCTGCCGGATAAATAAAGTTATCCGTCCGGTCAGGCTGATCGAAGAGCGTCACATCAATGTAGTTGATCTGAGGCAAGGAAACCTTCTGGCCGTCAATCGTCTGGTTCAGCAGATCGATTACGACTGGATTACCGTTGAGATCGTATCGATACGTCACGCCGGCCACTTGTGGCCCGCGGGTATCGAGGAAGATCAACAGTGTTTGTGGAGCGGAAACATTACCCGCTACATCGGTCGCCGTGGAGAACAACAGCCGTTCGCCATCCTGATCGAAGAAGGTAGGATCGTTCAGGCTAAAGGTCGGATCGATGAAGTACTGACCGAAAGCGTTGGCGAACGCCGTGCCGCCAAACTGCGGAATAGCGTTACGATCCTGGGCATAGAACTGCATCCAGGCAGCAGCCTCCGCAGTGCCAGTGAAATTGGCACCGGGGTTCTTGGTAATCCGGTCCACATAGGTATTCGGCTGTCCGGGAATGCCCGTGTCATCGAGTGGATTCAGGACGAACGAAGGCGAGGACGGCGCCACGGTATCAATCGTGAAGTTCAAGGGAGGCGAACCAAACTGCGTCACGCCACTTCGTTTCACTTCAGCAGCCAACCCATTCAGCGAGTTGTTATCGAAGATCACCGTGGAGGCGGTAATCTGATAGTTGCCGTCGGGCAGCGTGGTTGTCCGAACGCTCCAGAGGGTATTGTTCGAACCTGCCACCGGGTCAGCAAAGAAGCTGGTGATCGGCACGCCGGCAAAGGTGCGAACATAGACCTGCACCGAAGCCCCGGCCGTCTGACCTGCGTTCGCCTGGGCGGCAGTCAGCATGGTTACACCGGCATTGGCCAGGTCACGCAAATCGGCCTGAATGATGAAGTAGGGAGTTGAGTTGTTGGTGATACCGTCGGTATTGCTGCGGCCGGTATCGTTGTCGTTGGTGCCAATGGCGCTGCCAGGCAGGTTGGCAGGCAGGTTGACCACAGTCGGCACAGCGGCGGCGAAATTCTCGATTTCGAGATTGTAGTTGCCTGCATCCTGCTGCTGGTTGTTGCCGCGAACCTTGATGTAATAGATTTGGCCCTTCACCACCGGAATGTTGAGTGTCGTGCCGTCAATGGATCCGACTGCACCAGGAACCGAGGTGATGTAGTTGGCGGAATTATTGAACGGAGCACCGGGAACATTCGGTCCCGAAAGATTAGCCAGACTGGTGGGACGATAGACTTCCACGACCATCTGCCCACCCGCAATGCTCAGGTATTGAACATTGATCGTCAGGTAGCCGGTATCGTGGGCCACGTAGCGGAAGTAATCGATATCAGCTTCGTTGACGTTCGGTGTGGAAGGATCATCCACCGAGTGAATGCTGAGGTCACGCAGTGTCACGAAGGGATCAGAACCCAGGAAGGTCGCCTGGGAAGGCGTATCGTTGATCTCGAAGCGGTCTGGAACCGAGACGAACTCAATGTTGTTGAAGAAAACCGGAGAAAAGCCAGGAGCTGATACGAAGCCATCTGGACTGAATAGCGGGTTCACCGTGGCGCCGTAAGCGTAAACGACCAGGCGGTCGCCGTTAGGAGGCACACCAGGGTCGCCCACCGACGGCGAGCCACCATACACATAGATGCCGGCTGCGGTGCTGGGGCGAACGAAGAAGTTGTCGTTGCCGTCGTTGCCGTAGAAAGATTCCGTCGTCCCGGCACTGTAGTTCGAGACCAGCGTAGTGTTGATACGGAAGGTATCATTGCCTGTACCGCCGGCGGTCTGAACTTCCCTGGCCCCATTGTTTACGTTAATCGCTGTGGTCAAACCGTTGACGGTGGTATGTACGCCTTGAGAGAAGAAGAACGGCATCGAAGGAATGTCGTCGGATGTGATGGTACGTCCGCCGGCGAAGCCACTGTCGTCGATGTGGACGGTGCTCGCCGAATTGGACAACACATTGACGGTGCCCAGGATGTTCGCCAGATTGGCTGCCGCTGAACCGGTGTTGAAGGTAGCCAGCGAACTGCCGCCAATCACCGTGTGATCCGTACCGCTGTTTGCTAATACATTCACGCTCTGCCCGTTCCGCAACGATGTGATTCGGAATTCATCGTTGGCAGTGCCGCCGACAAGATTGATATTCGGTGTCAGCGAGGCAGTATCCAGGGCATTAAGGATAACTATGTTGTTGTTATTATTGCCGGCGAACGCCAGAGTATTGGTCGGGTTGGTGAAAGTCATGCTTTCGATGCCTGCGTCAATCGTCACTTTGCTGAGATTGTTGCCCGGCGTGCCGTCATCGCCGAGGGTGATGGTGTGGGCAGCGGCATCAGTGAGGTTGATAGTGACATTGCCAAGAGCGGAAGTGACAGTAACTGGCTCTAAACTCGTGAAGGTGATGAGATTGCCATCAAGATTGATGTTGCCCGCTCCAATTCCCGTTGCGTTGTAAACGAGGTTGGTAAAGGAATTGCCATTGACCAAAAGCGAATCACCCCCAGTTGTTGGAAACGCAGGGGAACCACCGTTGTATGTAATAGGTACATTCACAACACCGTTCGATTCGTCAATGTTTAACGAATCGTTGCCGCCTAATCCGTTGACATTGATCTGTGTAACGAGGGCCAAGTCCACACGATAGTCCGGGGAGTTCGGGTTTGCCGCGGGGTTGTTGACGAAGACGAGTAGATCACCGGAGTTGTTGGGGTCGCGGATCAGGCGTATCGTGTCGTTCTGGTTGGCAGCATTCTGATCACCGGAAATGGTCAGCACACCATTCGATAGAACAAACCCGGGAGCGGAGTAATCCACCGTGAGCGAGTTGGAATTGGCGCTGGCGGTAGAGGCATTCACTCCCAGCCCGCGGCGCGAGAACGCGGTCCAGATTAAGTTGACGTCGGCACCGCCGTTGAGGGCATTATCGGCGGCGATGATGGCATTGCGAGAGTCTATGAAGGACGGGTTGGCGGGCTGAAGTTTCATCGCGTCCATCACCAGCCGCAAGGCCAGCTTGTTGCCAGCATGGCCGGGACCGGCTGCTGCCGTCCAACCCGTGTACAGGTTGGAGTCGTACCCATACTTGTTGATGAGGAGCCAGTTCATATCCCATAGGGCCGTGTTCCATAGTTCTCCACTGTTGTGAACCTCATTACTTCGGTTGATGCCGTTGTAGCTGGTTCCGCTGGTGCCGTAGGCGTCAAACGTCAGCGGATCAGTAATCGTGTTCCAACTGTATTGGAAGCGACGGATGCCCTTGCCATTATTGGGTTGTCCGAGCACGTAGGTGCCGATGCCGTAGCCGCCGTTCTGCGTGTCCGTTGACCGCTGTAAGAACATCTGCGCATAGAAATCGCTCCAACCCTCACCCATGCCCCCGCTTTGTGTGGCGTCCAGAGCGTTAGAGTTGGCCGGGCCGCCGGTCAGGCGGTTGGAGACGCCATGGCCGTACTCGTGGATGATGACACTATTGTCCAGATCACCGTCGCGTTGCGGGTTCGTTTTGTTGAACAAATACATCTGCATGCGCGGGGCGGTGCCGTCTGGCGGGGTGCCGAAATTGGCGTTGTTGATGCCGCCACCGTCTTGGGCGTCGGCCTGCACAGCGTCGCCACCAACCCCACCCCTACCGTAGTCGTTGACCTGGAAGTTGCCTGCAGCCTCGGTAAAGCCGTATTGGTAATGGATGTCGTGCGCGATGTTGTTCATGTAGAACAGGTTCACCTGGGCGATGTTCTGGTTTTGGGTCGTCGTTGGAGCCGTAGTCGGGTCAAAGGTGAACCCGCTGAAGTTCAGGGACGCGCCGCCATCGGGTCGAGCGCCGCCACCCTCGTCAGCGTCTGGCACGTTGTTATCGTTACGATCTAGGTGTGCATCGACGTTGTTCCCTCGCGTATCGGTGAATTCGGGACCTGCAACGCCATTGGTGTCGTGCCAACCGAAGGGGGAGGCAGTGCCGTTTTCCGGATTGTTCTGGATGGAGAAACCGCCATCTTGCGGACTCTCGTTGGGAAGCGCGATGACGTTGTAGGAGGAGTGGTCGATCCAGTCGTTAAGGTAGACGAGGTCGCCCGTGTTCACTTCTCCGATGCCGTTGGCAGCTACGCTCATGTCAAACCAGTTGTTCCCATTGGGGGTCCGGATGATCAAGTCCCAGGCCAGGGAAACGCTGTTCTGATCCGTTGGAACATAATGGAGCTTGGCAGTGATGTTGTCCAGAGACACACTAGAGGCACTCAGGATGGTGGTTTGTGTTGATCCCGAGGGCCCGCTCACGACGGTGATGGTCCCAGAGTTGAGACCAAGGCCACTTGCCGCGAGCATCACAGCTTGGGTAGCGTTGATGGCATTGATGGGCCCGGTACCGGCGAGGCTGGCCACATCGTGTATGAACGAATGACCGAAGCTGATGATCGAACCATTTGCGGCGATCGTGACGCTCAGGTCGGCATTCGCTACCTCCAGCCCATTGGCCTGTTCGCTCATGTAGATATGTGTGAAGCCGGTGTCAGTGTCAGTGTACTGGCTGGTGACGATCGGATTGGCCACGTCTTGCGCAGTCAAGCCAAGGTCATGCGCATGGCTCCGCATGTAACCCAGAGCGATGTTCAGAGGGGTTCCGTTGGTCGGCCCAGTGAGTAAACCTGTTGGGTTGGTAAGGTACTGGGTTGTCGAGAGGTAAAAGGCAGGAACTACTCTGTCCTCCAAAATCTCCATCAACGGCTTCCATCGCCGGCTCAACGTCTTCACTGGGCTGTTCTTGATCTTCCGTCGATTGCGCAGGCCGAACATGGGGAGACTCCGAAGGTGATGAGCGAGGATGGTTCAAAATATGAGGATACTGCTGACTAGGGTACTAGCGTAAACTTTGACGGCTCTATGTCAACGTTTTAATCATAATTCTAGTCTGACTCCTCAAATAGTACTGCCGTTACAATCGTTAGGGCTTGACTTAGCTAGTCCACATTATCCCTGCCGGGATCCAACTTATGGGAACTACCGTGTCACAGGTCACTACCTCGATCATGCACTTGAGCAGGTTTGTGGTGGTTGTCTGTCGCAAACCCAGATAGCTCGTCGTCAACCGGGGATTGATCTCCAGCACCACGTCTTCGGAGCCATTTTCCTTGCTCCCGAGCATGGCATCGATACCCACATATCCTTGCAGACCAGGTATACCCTTCACGGCTGTTACCGCCAGTTCAAGAACACGCATACGGAGTTGCTGCTCTGTGATGAATGAACCGCCCTGGTAGCTGAACTTTCCATCGTCACTTATGAGCTGATAAGCCGGCAGTAGAAGGATGATCTTCCCTGATGGTGAGATCAACAACGCCACACTCACCGGAACGCCAGGGACATACCGCTGCACTAAGTGTTGATCACCTAACTCCTCCCCTAGTTGCCACCAACCCAACCCCAACGAGCCAGCTCCATACCGGTGTTTCTTTACATATCTTTCCGCTTCAGTGGGCAACTGTGGTGGCAACCAGGTTTCAGGCGTCGGCACCCTCAACCGCTTCCAGTGCTGGTACAGTTCCCACTTGTCAGCGGTCAACCGAACCGCTTCCGGCAACGGACCCAGAAGTTTACACCCTGCTTTGTGTGCTTCGCGGGCCAATCGTTCCAAGATGCCGTCGAACTCGGGGGCGATGATCAGGGCGTAGTCGGACTGGCCAAAAAAGTCCTGAGTGCTGAGTGCTGAGTCCTGAGTGAGGGGAAGGGTAAGAACCTCGATATCAGGTTCGAGTTTTCCGGCGTCCTCGACGACCGCTTCAAACATTGCCCGGCCTTCACGGCGCACCGAGACGGGCAATGGCACCGACGTCGGCTGAGCAGTGGCATATTCGTAGAGGAAGAGTCGCATCGCACTTATCGCTCCCCGCAGAGGCTTGTCCCCGCCAGCCATCCAGTACTGAACGCCGCCTGAAAGTTGTACCCGCCGATGGGTCCATCGATATCGAGCACTTCGCCAGCCAGCCAGAGGTTGGGAATGATCTTGCTGCGTAACGTGCTGGAATCGACCTCCTTCAAACTGACACCCCCGGCTGTCACTTCTGCCTTCGGAAACCCAGTCGTTCCATGAATAGGAAGTTCGGCCTGTTTGATACCTTTGATGACGTTTGTTCGTTCCGCTTTGCTGAACTCCGACAGTTTGCGATCTGCCGCTACCTTAGCCACGTTCATGATCGCTTCCACCAATCGATGAGGAAGCCGTTGCCCCAGTATCGTAGCTACCTGGCGTTTGCCATTCTCGGTGGTCTGGTCGAGCAACCACGTCGTCAGCTCAGCTTCACTGACACCGGACAACCAGTCGCAGCGTAGCCTCAGTTGATCTGGCTGCGGATGCGCGGTATAGGCCTTGCTCACATTCAGCACCGCCGGACCGGAACCGCCGATGTGGGTGAACAGAAATGAAGACTGCGACCGATGCAACACCTGTTGCTTGCCGGCCGGCTTGGAGAGATCGATCACCGCCACATCGGCATCGGGTATGGTGATGCCGGCCAGAGCATTGGCCCAAGGTACCTGCCAGGTCAACGGCACCAGGGCAGGGCGGGGCGGGACAATGGCATGCCCCAGTTCCGCCATCCAGCGATAAGCATCGCCGGTAGTGCCGCAGCCAGGGTACGATTGCCCACCAGTCGTCACCATCAATCGATCAGTGGTCAGCCGCCGGGTTGGCGTGTGAACCGTCCATTGGCCCGATGCATTATCCCTTTCTAATCCCTGCACCGCTTCACGCAATTGCAACTGCGCCCCACTTCGCATCAGCCGATAGACAAAGGCCTGCTGAATATCGACCGCACTATCGCTGGCTGGGAAGATCTTCCCCGTCGACTCAGTCTTCAGTTCAATCCCTTCCGCTTCGACATAGGCTGTCAGATCGCTCGGCCCAAAAGCAGCTAGCGCCGATTGCAGAAAGTTCGCCTGCTGCTTCTCAAACACCGAGAGGATTCCCTTACGATCAGTAGCATGGGTCAAATTGCACCGGGTGCCGCCCGACATGAGTATCTTCACACCCGGCTTCGGGGCCTTTTCCAATAATAAGGTACGCAGCCCCCCTTCAGCCGCCCGGGTCGCCGACATCAGCCCCGCCGCACCTGCGCCTACGATGATCACATCCCAGTCTGAAGACATTCGCTTTGTTCTACTAGTGAGGGCGAGGCTCCTGCCGAGCCGTCGGCGGAACCATAACCCTTTTCTTCATGATGCTTCTGCATCAACTCATCGTAGCATAAGCACTACGAACCGATCATCCTGACTGGCATTACCGTGACGGAATCTCCCCAACCCTGGTATCAACGACACTTCGCCCTGCTTTGTCTGGGAGTGGTTCTGGTGGCCCAATGGTTTGCGTGGCAGTTTTTACCTGAACCCTCTATTAGTTGGGTGAGCCAAGATGTCAAAGAGCATTTGATCACCGTATCAAAACCCGAGGCTCTTATCCTTGACTCATCGAAGTTATTAACAGCGCAGATTGTTGGCTGGCCGAATTTCCATCAAGCGATGTTAGATGGATCAGGTGTAGAGTACGTCAAACTCTCTATCAAGACTGTAAGCAGCAACAACGCAACTCAATGGGTCCTGCAATACACCTCCAATCGCATCCCCTATTTTGATGACGATATTATTCATTCCCAATCAGAGCGCCCCTTGATAGACATCAAGGGAAACGTCACAGAGCTTACCTGGCAACTACCCGATCCTGCTGAGAAGTTCCGCATCCTCATCCCCAAAGATACTCGCTTCTCTGTTGAAAAGCTGTTCCTGGCCGGCCGGTCTACCGATGCTTGGCACACCTGGCGGCAAGTGATTGTCATCTCCTGCTTTGCCCTGAACATTTCCCTGTTCATCACCTGGCTGGCTCAACACCTTGCACTGCTTCGCCGTCTCTGCTGCCAGCCAGCCTTCATCAGCACTCTCTTACTCGGTCTGCATGGCGTGTTGATGATCTGGCTGCTGCCACCCTTCCAGGGCGCTGATGAAAATCGACACTGGAAACAAGCTGTCTCTCTGTTCCGTAACGACGGCCAACCAGGTTCTATCCTCTATCGCTTGCCTGTTATTCTTGATGCTGAGTCGCCACGCTGGAGATCAGAGGTTCCTTTCCATGCTGCCAACCTTCACGCCATGCCCGAAATAGCCCGCGAACGAGCCGAGAATTCAGGCGTCGGCTACGTCAAGCATTGGGGCTACCCCATCGTCGGCCTCGTTTCCCTGCTCTTCCCGCCAGTACGCACCCTGAACGAAGCGCTGATCTTCTACTACACCTGCCGAGTCATCGCTCTGGTCATACTACTGGCAATCGTTCTCTGCCTCTGGCGATGGGGGCTGGGTTCATGGACTCTTGTCACCTTCCTCTCCTTCCCCCTTGTGATGCAACAATGCACGGTGGTCTCTACCGACACTGTGCTCAACCTCGGCACGTTGCTTGCTGTTCTGCTCTTCAAGCGACATCAACTCGTAAATAGGAAGGCCAGTTGGCTCGCCCTCTTCCTGGTGTGTTGCCTGGTGGTCATCACCAAGCCTCCCATCTACTTGGCCATGCTGATCCTGCCCGCCTGGTTCCTGCCATGGTCGAAGTTGCTTCGCCCCACGATCTGGATACCTTCGTTGCTCGGCTTCATTGTCATTGCCGCCCTCGGCCTCTGGTACCTCTGGCATATTGTCGATAGCGAAGGTATGGCCCTGGGCGAACAGGCACGCAAGCAGCTCCACTATGTATTCACCGGTCCGGGCTTCGTTCAATTCGTACATGCTGCGATGGAGTATCCCCACAGGTTCCTCAACCCATCCTACTGGTGGGGCCCGCTCGGCTGGCTGGATACGAACCTGGCCGAGTTGGATAGAGCACTGCTCTGGGTCAGCCTAATCGTTGCCTTCATCCTCGATATCGTTAGATGGATCAACTGGTTGCGTGCCCAGGTGTTGTCATCCCTCTGGAACCTGATCGAACCCATTATCGTATGTATTCTGAATCTCCTCTTGGTGTGGTGGAGCCTGGCCCTGGTGATGTACCTGACCATCACCCCCTCTCAAAGCGATAGCATCGTCGGCATGCAGGTGCTGGTGCTGGTGTTCTGCGGGTAGTCGCCCGGCC
>DAOMFV010000068.1:0-27917 GCA_035430005.1 Gemmatales bacterium | reverse complement strand
CAACTATGCCACGCGTTTCTTACGCTTTGCCTGATACTGAATCCCCACATTCATCTGTTCAGCTACGCCCCGACTGTCTGTGACAAAGGTGAGTGGCCTCCCCTTCACCTCCTGAAAGATGCGGCCAACGTAGGTGCCGACGATGCCCAGCCCGATGAGTTGCAATCCACCAAGGAACAGAACAGCGATGATGATCGATGCATAACCCGGCACCGGCAGCACGCCATAAGGTTTCAGCTCCTCAGCAAAAAGATAACGGATCAACACGAAAACCGCAGCCAGGAATGCCAGTGAGGAGCAAATGATCCCCGTCCAGGTTGCCAGGCGGAGGGGCTTGGTCGAGAAACTGAAGATGCCATTGAGGCCGAGTTTCACCAGTTTGGTGAAGGTGTACTTCACTTCCCCCGCGGCCCGGCCCGCCCGTTCGTACTCCAGCCCGGTTTGGCGATAGCCTACCCAGGCCCTTAGGCCACGAATGAAGGGCTGCTGTTCATTGCAGGACAGCACGGCGTTCACCACCCGGCGATCCATTACGCAGAAGTCGCCCGAATCGAGCGGGATGCTGATCTCCGAGAGCAGACTAAGTGTTCGGTAGTAGCAGAAGTAGGCGACACGCTTGAAGAAGCCTTCCTTCCGTTTGCGACGGATGGCGTAAACGACATCATATCCGGCTCGCCATTGTTCCAGGAACTGAGGGATGATCTCCGGAGGATCCTGTAGATCAGCATCCAAAACCACAATCGCATCGCCCTGGGCATGTTGCAGGCCGGTCCACAGCGCCAATTGATGGCCAAAATTACGGGAGAGTCGAATGCCTTTCCATCGCCTATCGTCGTCGTGATACTGCTGGATCAAATCCCAGGTGCCATCGTTGGAACCATCGTCGACCAAAATGACTTCGTAGTCACCATGCCACTCTTCCGCGGCCTTCTGAATACGATCAAACAGCAGAGGCAGTACCTCTGTTTCGTTGTAGCAGGGTACAATCAGGGAGATGAAGCAATCGCTGGGGCGTTCGACTGTGGGCATCCATGCATCCAGCCTGGTTGAAGTGAGGGATACTAACAAGAATGTAGAAATGGAGCGACATCAGTTCAGGAAAAGTCGTTATCAGGAGGGAAATCAGGCTGAAATCGGCCTTGACGGCCCAAGCAGCCTTTGACAATGCCCCTTGAACCCTGCTACTCTGATGTTGGGAGGGAGAGGCTCCTGCCTAGCTTCAAGCGGTCGTAAGACCGCTCGGCGGGAGCCTCGCCCTCCCGATACACTGTCTCGATAAAGAAACCAGATCGACCCGTCATGTCCAGCATGATCACATACCTGACACGCCACCGCATGTCGATTGGTCTCCATCGGCTGCCTGCGGTGCCGGCGTTGCCGGAGGGTTATGTCTGGGTGCCCTGGGACAATCGGCTGATTGATATGTATGCCGAGGTGCATTTCCTGAGCTTCCGCCATTCTCTCGACAGCACACTGTTCCGTTCGTTCAACAAGCGGGCCGGGTGCTGGCATCTGATCAATCAAGTACGTAACCGCTCAGACTTTCTTCCACAAGCCAACTGGCTCATTGCCGGCCCGGGGGGATGCTGTGCCTACATCCAGTGCGTGGCGAGTTCAGCCACCGAGGGCAATATTCAAAACGTGGCAGTGCTGCCTACTTATCGTCGACTGGGGCTGGGGCGGGCTCTCGTTCTTCAGGCTCTGCACAGTTTCAAAGAACACGGGTTAACCTCGGCTGTGCTGGAAGTGACTGGTGAGAATGGTCCCGCCTTTACGCTGTACCAGCGCATGGGCTTCCGTAAGATAGATACGGCTTATCAAGAAATCCAGAACGACGACATTTCTTATTGAAGGGATGCCCCTTGGAACATGCTCGTGTCCGACATCACGTGTTTCCGAACGGCTTGGTTCTCCTAGCGGAACCGATGGACTACGTTCGCACAGCGGCGTTCAACTTCCTCATCCCCGCTGGCTATGCCTACGACTCGGCTGGGACGCCCGGCACCTCGAACCTGCTTTCCGGGATGATCAGCCGGGGTGCCGGCCCGTTTGACAACAAGCAACTGATGCTGGAGATGGATGCCCTCGGTCTGGATCGGGAAGAGAGTGTTGGCGTGTTGCACACTCGTATCTGGGGCGCCACGCTGGCCCGCAATCTCCTGGCTTCGCTGGAACTCTACTCCCATGTCGTGCTGCGGCCTCATCTGCCTGAGCCGGAACTGCCCGCTATTCAAGCGTTGGCCTTGCAGGATATCGAAGCGTTGGAAGACGATCCCAAGGGCAAGGCTATGCTGGAACTGCGACGGCTGCATCTACCTGCGCCGCTCGGCAATGATCGCCGAGGTACCCCCGAAGCCATCGAAGCTCATACTGTCATCACCTTGAAAGCGTTCCATCGTCGACACTTCCGGCCTAATGCGACGATCCTGAGCGTGGCGGGGAATATCAGTTGGGAACCGCTGGTCGAGAAGGTGGGCTTGCTCTTTGGCGATTGGTCACCTCAGCCGGAAGCCGCAATCACGCTGACACCTGCTCCCCGGGGCAAGGCCCATCTGGAAAAGGAAACCCAGCAGACCCAGATCGGTTTGGCCTTCGACAGCATTCCCGTGGTCGATAAGGACTACTTCAATGTCATGGGTGCGGTCAACGTTCTCAGTGGCGGCATGAGCAGCAGGCTCTTCACCGAAGTGCGTGAGAAGCGTGGGCTATGTTACTCGGTGTTCGCCAGCTACCAGGGCATGAAAGATCGTGGCAACGTGCTCGCCTATGCTGGCACCACCAACGAACGGGCTCAAGAGACGCTCGATCAAACGCTCAAGGAACTTCGCCGCATCGAAGAGGGCGTCGAACTGGAAGAAGTGCAGCGGGTGCAGGCGGGGCTCAAGTCGTCTCTGATCATGCAGGAAGAATCGACCTCTGCCCGAGCCGGCGCGATTGCTTCAGACTGGTACTACTACGGTCGAGTCCGCACGCTGGATGAAGTGCAGGCCGAAGTGAACGCCCTGACCCCGGAACGCATCGTCGATTTCTGCCGACGGCATCCCCTGAAGGATGGTACGCTGGTGACGATGGGGCCGAAGGCGTTGAATGGGTAGGCATTTATCAACGAATGGAGATTGATGTCAATGGCAGCCTGAAGCGCAAGCGAGGGGGCGCATGCAATCGCAAGATCCACCCTTGCTTGCGCTTCAGGCTACCATCGTAGAATTGCCGTTGCCCTTGCCCGCCTCGATATTGTACCCTAACGCCTTCGACCGCACCCCTCGGAGCAGGGACATGACGTCCGCCACGATGTTTCGTCGAGTCAAGGGATTGATCAAAGAGCGCGTGCCGATGGCACGGAGCGTTGTGCAGTGGATGAAGACATCCTATCCACCCGATATCGTGCAAGGCCCAATCCCCCGGCCGCCCTGGATGCCGGTCGATAATCTGCGAGAACGCTTTTCTCGTGACTTCCTTACCGGCAGCGGGCTGGAGATCGGGGCGCTCTATAACCCCGTCTTCGTCAAGCCAGGCGTCGAGGTGAAGTATGTCGACTGGGAAGATACCCCTTCGCTAAGGGATCAGCTACGCCCGATTGAGCATCTCGCTGAGGTACCGATTGTCGATGTGGACATCATCGATCATGGCGACACGCTGGCAACAATCCCTACCGACTCGCAGGACTTCATCATCGCCAATCATTTCCTCGAACACGTTCAAGACCCCATCGGCACCATCAAGCGACATCTCCAACTACTTAAGACTGACGGCATTCTTTACTACGCTATTCCCGATAAGCGGTTTACCTTTGATCGAGAGCGACCCGTCACGACCCTGGAGCATCACTTTCGTGATCATGACGAAGGTCCAACCTGGTCGCTGATGGAACACATGATTGAATACGTGGCTCTCGTTGAGAACAAGAACGCCCTGGAAGGCGAGCAGCGAATCAAGGATCTTCTGGCACTGCCCCGCCTGGGGATTCACTTCCACGTCTGGACGATCCATGAAATGACCGAACTCTTCACCGAAATGCGCAAGCGATACCAGATGCCCTATATCATTGAAGCGATTGTGTGCAACCAGTCGATGATTGAGACGATCTGCATTTTGAGAAAGACTTAAGGAATGCGAGTCTTTTCTTTGTTGTGTGGTCTGGAAGCAAGCCATTTCCCTTGTGCTTTTCTGCATTCGATACAATAGCCGATACGTGCTGTCGTCAGGCCAGGATCGCCGCAGCCACAAAAGAATTCCTCTTTCGCGTGGGGGAACTTGTGGATCATAGCTTCGAGATAATCACGTTCGTAAACATAATATCCAAAGTACAACGGCACAACGTCTGGCAGTAGTTTGATACCATGGATTTCACAGACTTTGCCGGATTCGAATGCAGGCCAAGATTCATGGTCTTGTTCGCAGACTTCATTGCACGCCCAGCCGAGGCTGAGTATCAAGCAAGTTAGTAATGTGATGGCTCGCATTTGCATGTCCTTCTATAAATATCCTTTTTATCATAGGGTGTTATTGAATATGAATGCCTAACTGTCGATGCTTCTTCTTGGTACCCAGGCAAGTTTAACCTTTCACATCATCATGCTGGATGCCCTTACTCGAAAACTAATGACGCCGGAGAGTTTTGCTCACCGGCGTCTTGGCATTCACTCTGGCTACTGACTTCTTACTCCTGACTCCTCGCTAATCCGGCATCATCCCCGCATCAACCTGAACGCGGCGTACCAGTTGTGCTGCTCCCGCTTTCAAATTGCTGGGGCTGCGCTTGATGGAGAAGGCGACCTTCATGCCTTCGTTGACATCGAGGAAGTCCAGGCCCGGCTCGAGATCGGTCAGGTGGAAGAAGTAGTCGTAACCATCTTCGGCCTGGATAAAGCCATAGCCTCGGTCAGCGACCTTCTTCTTCACTTCGCCGGTCTGCGTAGGTAGATCTTCCTGTGGCATGTAGTTGCCATCGTCGGTGACATATTCCTGAATAGCTTCCATCTTCTGCTGCTGGAATTCAGCACGGCAGACATCGCAGTAGAACCGCTGGCCCTTGCGAGGGCGGAACGTCGTCCAGACCATGCGATCGCCTTCGTGATTGGGAGATTCGCAGGAACGCTGGTGACGTTCATAAGTCAGTTCCAGGGGACCAACCAGGTCTTCGAGCCAGATGGTATCGAAGTCCTTGATACGTTGGGGATCAGCGGTGTCAGCAATTTCAGGAGCACAACTGGTGCGAATGCTGACGATCTGCACCCGGCGGCCCAGACGGCGAACTTCCTGTAGTACCGGCTTGAAGTCGAGGTCACCCAGAATACCGATGGCAATATCGCAGCCATTCTGATAGGCCTGGACCAGCATGTTGGTGGCCATCGCGATGTCAACGCACTTCTCGCGCGGCTCGAAGTTGTCGCCTGGCTCACGGTCGATGCGGCGAAGGCGTCGGCCGAAGAAATTGATGGGAAACGTTTCGACTTCATAGTGATGCTCTTCACGGAGCATGTTGAAGAAGTCGAGCCGGCGCTGCACAGCGTCGGCATCACGGCGATCAAAGTTGTTGGCGTAGCTGCCAAACAGATACGTGCGGACGACATCGATCTCGGTGCCGACCCGTTCAGCGATCTTGTCGCCCAGCACCTTGGGCAGTTTGCCGAAATCAATGTGATAGTCTTTGCGGTTGGCCAGTTCGGAGAGGCGGGGAGTATTGGTATAGAGCCAGGTGCCATCGATGAAAATCATTGCCTTGGACAATGTTCAGTCTCCTTGGTTTGCGAATTGAAGCACTATGTTCTCATCCGACACCATTTGTCGAATGCGCATCACTTCTAAAGGTTCATTGAACAAGAAAGTCGTTGATGCGAAAAGACGGGATTCTAGATTTTCTTCCACTCATTGCGTGATAAGAACTCTATGCTGTGGGCGTAGAACGGATCGAGTTCGTGAGCATGCGCGGGCAAACACCATTCTGGATTCATCTTAGTCTCAATGACTGTTCACACTGATCGATTTCTGCCCATTGATGGACTACGTTAGTTTCAGCCTTCAATCACAGTCAGTATACTAAGCCCATCGCTGACACAAACGGATGACTCAGCGGGTATCCAGGGCAGTTCCTCTTCCTTCGGAGATGGCAGATATGATGCGTCGCATGATGCACTTGATGGTAATGGTTCTGGCAGGCTTATTCGTGACTTCGCCGATGCATGCACAGAAAGACAAAAAGAGCAAAGATGCCGGGCCAGGCATCGCCTTGATTACCCTCAAAGGCAGTCTTAATGATGGCCCCGGCGGTATGGCGAATCCCCTCACCGGTTCTTCAGGCGATACCTTGCGCTCCGTTCAAGATCGCATCAGCAAGGCTGCCAAGGATGCGGATGTCAAAGCATTGGTTCTTTACATGGAAGGCTTCTCCGCAGACTGGACGGTGCAGAATGAATTGCGCCAGTCATTGGCCCAGTTCAAAAAAACGGGCAAGAAGGCTATCTGCTATCTCGAAACCGCTTCGATGGGCGGCTACCTCGTCGCTACAGCCTGCGATGAGATCACGCTGCCTCCCGTCGGCGGCATCGAAATCCCCGGCGTGCGCTTTGAGATGTCCTTCTATAAGGATCTGATGGAAAAGGTCGGTGTCAAAGGCGACATCGTTCCTCTGGGCGACTTCAAGGCAGCCGGCGAACCTTTCAGCCGAAGCAAAATGAGCGAAGCCAACCGCAAGCAGTGGGACAAGATGGCTGACGACTACTACGAAATCCTCGCCGACTCCATCGCCCAGTCGCGCAAGGGATTTGATACTGCCAAAGCCAAAGCTGCCATTGATGTGGCCATGTATACCCCAAAGGCCGCTGTCGAAGCTGGGCTGGCTGATAAGGTCGGTTACTTCAATGAGACCATCGATGAAATCAAGAAATCAGTCGGCGATGACAAGCTCATCGTTCGCAAGGACTATGGCAAGACCAGGGAAGATGTTGATCTATCTAACCCATTTGCCCTTCTGAAAATGCTGACCTCATCGAAGGAAACAAAGATGAGCGACAAGCCCAAGGTAGCGGTAATTTATGCCAACGGGGCCATCGAATCGGGAAAGAGCGGCATGGGATTGATGGGCGAATCAATGGGCTCAACTACGATGGTGGAACTCATCCGCAAAGCCGGTGCTGAGCCGACGGTCAAAGTGATTGTACTGCGGATCGACAGCCCCGGTGGATCAGCTCTGGCCAGCGATCTCATCTGGAAGGCGACGATGGAGGCCAAGAAGCCGATCATTGTCAGCATGGGAGCTGTCGCCGGTTCGGGTGGTTACTACATCGCCTGCGGCGCTGACAAGATTTATGCCGAGCCAGGCACTATTACCGGTTCCATTGGCGTCATCAGCATGAAGTTCGTGCTGGGCGGCGTCTACGAAAAACTTGGCATCAACAATGAAGTGGTCTCTCGTGGCAAGCGCAGCGACTTTGGCAGCTCGGATCGTGCGTTCACCGAGGAAGAGCGCGGTGTGATGCTTACCATGATGAACGATGTCTACGATACGTTCCTCAGCCGGGTGATGGAAGGCCGCAAAAAGGCCGGAAAGGATCTGAAGCTCGAAGACCTGAAGAAGGTAGCCGGCGGACGCATCTGGACGGGTCGCACTGCTAAGGAAATTGGCCTGATTGACGAAGTGGGCACCCTTGATGATGCCATCGCTTTTGCCAAGAAGAAAGTCGGTCTGGAAGACAAGAGCGATGTAGAACTCTGGTTCCAGCCTAAGGGCAAAGGGTCGTTTCTCGATTCGTTGTTCGATGCGCAGGTGACCGCCCGGTTACAGGCGTTGATCAGCAGTGTTCCGGGGTTGCAGAAGCATCTACAGATATTCGATGTCGTTTCACGTCATCCACAGGAACGTATCTGGTTGATGGCTCCCTTTTCGGTGCAGTCGAGGTAAGAGTTGCCCTCACGCTTCGTCGTGAGGGTGGCCGTGGTGAAATATGAAAACACAACGCCACGAAAATATCTCTTCGTGGTGTTCATGTTATTACAGGCATTTCTCCATCACGACGAAGCGTGAGGACAACTCTGAGTTCAGAGTTGTGAGTCCAGCCATGCTTGTTATGATGAGAAGTATGTGTACACCGGGTACTATCGGGTCGCCATCGTTCCCATCGACCAAACTCTTGAAAGCCCCTATCCCCTTGACTACCTCGATCCGATGCGATCGGGCCTCAAAAGCGCAGGTGAGCTCGGCAGCAACCGAATTGCCCGTGTTCGAACTCAAGGGGCCAAAACCTAAGTAACTCTATGCTTATAGACTTCAACGCTGATATTGCTGAAGGCTGCCCGCACGATGCGGAGCTGATGCAGTACGTGCAGTCGGTCAATATCGCCTGTGCGACTCATGCGGGCAGCCCAGCCATCATGGTACAGGCGCTGCGGGAAGCCAAGGCGAGAAACCTGCGAGTCGGCGCTCATCCAGGCTATTTTGATCGTGAACACTTTGGGCGAACCGAACTACCAGTCACCGCTGATGAGTTGTATCAGATCGTCATCTATCAACTCGGCGCGCTTCAAACGCTCGCTACAGAAGTTGGTATGGCGGTCAGCTATGTCAAACCACATGGAGCCATGTATCATCAAGTTGGCCGAGATCAGGCATTGGCCGAAGCTGTGGCAATGGCTGCAAGAAAGTTTGGCTTGGCCGTCATGGGATTGCCCGATTCACAATTGGAAGATGCTAGCAGTTGGGCTGGTATTCAATATCTGCGTGAAGGGTTTGCGGATCGCCGATATCGCCCAGACGGCTCCCTGGTTCCTCGTACAGAGCCAAACGCCATGATTCACGATCCGGTTCAGGCACTAAGACAAATACATTGGCTGATGGAAACCGTAGACGTGGTCTCTATCTGCGTTCATGGAGATGAACCCGAGGCTGTACGCTTTCTGCGAGAGATGCGAAGATTGTTGGATACCCCACTATGGAATAGGAGATTATGAAGTGAGCCTGATCGTCCGACGCCCCGGTACTTACAGTCTGCTCGTTGATGGCGGTCGGCCTCAATCGTTGCATGTCGGCATTCCCTACGCCGGCCCCGCCGATAACGCGGCCTGGCAACTGGGAAACGCCCTCGTCGGCAACACCGAACCCGCCAAGATGATCGCCCTGGAAGTCACGCTACAAGGACCATTCCTGGAAGCGACAACCAGGCACGTACTGGTCCTCCTGGGTGCTGCGTTCGTCATCCAACATCGCTTGGCCGGCACTCCCACCAGCAAGATGGTACACGTGGGTCATGTCTTTACCATGGAAGCGGGCGATGAAGTCACCATCCAGGGTATCCACTCCACCGGCTTGCGTGCCTACCTCTGCGTCGCAGGTGGCTTCACGGTTCAAACCTCGATGCTGAGCAACGAGCCGATCAAGATGGGTGACACGCTCGCCTGCCATGAAACGACGAAGCGGCTGCCCCACCGCTGGGTCGTTCCTGAACCCTGGCCTGACGCAGCCAAGCCCGGCACCATTCGACTGACAGCAGGCACTCATCTCAGCAAGAAGCTGAAGGAACTGCTTCTCGAAACCAAGTTCACCGTCCGCCCTGAGAGCAACCGCATGGGGCTGAGGCTGGCTTCCAAAACCACCTGGCCCAGCGATGGCAAGGAACTCGTCTCCGCCCCCGTGGTGCCCGGCACACTGCAACTGCCCGGCGGCGGGCAGCCCATCCTCTTGGGGGTGGATGCACAAACCATCGGCGGGTATGCTCGACTGGGCCACGTCATCGCTGCCGACCTGGATCGAGTAGGCCAACTTCGACCCAGTGATTCGCTTCGCTTCAGCATCGTTACCCTCGAAGAAGCGGAACGACTCGAGCACTCAAGACAGCAATGGCTCAGAACATGGCTGGAACGCATCCGCTGGTCAGGCTGAGACGAATCATATAAATCGTGGCAGGGGTCAGATGTACTCATCTGACCCCTGCAAGCTGGCGAAGATGATGCACAATCCGCAGGGGGCAACGGAGTACCGTTGCCCCCTGCCACGGTCTTCGGTCTTTTAACAGTCTGGAATGAATCACCATGCTCCGCCTCCTCTCCCTCATTCTCTTCCTCTTCATTCCCACACTCGCTCTGGCTCAACCCGAACGCCACGAACTCGGTCGTCGCCTGCGTCTCTTTGAGGAAGCGTGGGAAGCACAGAAGGACGCCGCCATCCGCAAAGAGCCGGCGGCGAATATGAACGCAGCAGTGATGTTGTTCTTCGGATTAAGGTTGGGCGAAGCGGGCAGGGCGCTGGATCAAGGACTGGTGAAGCTGCAAGGTATCGAAGAGCGTGATGTCAGACTAACCACCAACCTGCGCTGCCTGTGGTTGAAAGCAGATTCTCATTGGTTGGAACTCAGCACCAAGACGCTAAAGGTGAAGGTGGACAGGTTCTATCCTCTCGAAGAACCACGGATCAACGAGGTAAGTTATGCATATTCTTGGGTTCCTAAGAATAAGCCCGTTGTTGAGATGACTGACAATAGTCGCGTACGTGACGATCAAGTTATTGATGGCGTCAGCAAAACTGCCTTCATCCCCGGTGAAATAGAACTCACCATACCTGAAAAGGTAGGCGATTACACGCTTCGGTTTGCCTGGAAGGCCTTGGGCAATGGCGAGCCGCACATCGCAGCAGAATACTGCACAATCTCCCTCTCCAAAAACCGAGACCAGCGTCTCTCACAGCTCAAAGAAGCAGTAGCCAAGTGGCCCACGCCCTACGCCACCAGCGATGAAGTCAGCGTCTCGCTCAATGTGAAAGTGCTGGAACGCCTCGCCAAGGGTGAAACGCTCGAGACCGACTACGCCGCTGATCGCCTGCTGAAAGAATGTGAAGAAGCAGTCGTAGCTATTGCGAAGAAAGAACCCTACTACCACACCAGTAAGGTCGGTCAGTTCTGGATGGGCGTGCAAACACCGACGAAGAAGATCGTTCCCCTTCGCATCCAGACGGTGAAAGTGAAGCCCGGCCAGAAGGTGCCCGTGGTGCTGGCCCTGCATGGGGCAGGCGGCAGTGAGAACCTCTTCTTCGATGGCTACGGCAACGGGAAGGTCGCCAAGCTCGCTCAGCAGAAAGGCTGGTTCGTCGTCGCTCCCCGCAACTCGTTGACTAAGGCCGGCCACGCTGAGACCATCACTGAACTGGCCAAGTTATTTCCTGAGATCGATACCAACCAGGTCTTCGTCGTCGGCCATTCGATGGGTGCTGCGGAAGCGATTCGTGAAGCGAACGCCACGCCGGGCAAGTTCGCCGCAGTGGCTGCCCTCGGCGGTGGTGGTTCCCCCAAGCCTGTCAAGGATCAGGGGGAAGCGTTCAAGAAGTTGCCCTTCTACGTTGGTGTTGGCGAGAACGACTTCGCCAGTTCCCAGGCCGAAGCGCTCTCGGAGAACCTCAAGAAAGCTGGTGCCGACGAGGTGACGTTCAAACGTTACCCGGCCATCGAACATATGATCATCGTGCAGGAAGCGCTGCCGGAGGTGTTTCAGTTCTTTGAGGTGGTTCAGAAGGCAAGAACGAAGTGAGGTAGCATCCCGACCCCGATAGGGGTCACAGCTATTAGCCGGTGGTTGAGCGGAGCGATACCCCCGGTAAGCAACATTATCAGTTCTCTACCCCGGAGGGGTTATAGAAATGGTTGGCAAGATCATGGTTGCTTGCTGGCACCCCTCCAGGATGCTGGCAATTGTTGTATTGTTGTCCGGTGGTAACGCTGCGCTCAACCACCGGCTAATAGCTATGACCCCTCCGGGGTCAGTGGTACGCGAATCTCCCATCGAAGCCAGGCTCGAACGGGTCACCCGCATCTGGGACAAAGACCCCCACAGCGCCTTCACCGATCTCATCTGGTGGAAGGATCGCTTCGTCTGCGTCTTCCGCGCCGGTTCCAATCATGTCTCGGATGACGGAACGCTACAGTTGCTGAGTTCCGAAGATGGCCAACACTGGGATAAGATGGTGCGACTATCCTCAAGAGATTCCGACCTTCGTGATCCCAAGATACTCGTAGGAACTGACAATGAGTTATACATCCTTGCATCTAAGACACAGCGAGGGAAGCAACAACTCACCCATCAATCGACACTGTGGGAAGTCAAAAAGAATCTGGATGGCAAGGGATGGTCAACCTGTGTGGAGATCGGCGAACCCGACAGTTGGCTCTGGCGTATCACGCGCCACAAATCCGGCTACTATGGCTGGGGCTACGGCACCAACAAGGAACGCTTCATTCGTCTCTACAAAAGCCCCACAGGTCAGCGCTTCGACCCCATTACCCCCAAGCTACTCGCCGACACAGGCTACCCCAACGAAACAGCCATGATCATGGAAGGCGACCAGGCTTGGTGCCTGTTACGCCGTGATGGCAAGGCTCCCCGCAACACCGCCTTGCTCGGGACCGCCAAGGCTCCGTTCACCGAGTGGACCTGGCGTGATCTCGGCGTGCAAATCGGCGGCCCCGCTATGCTTCGTCTTCCTTCGGGCCAGTTCCTCGTGACGGTCAGACTCTATGATGCTCCCAAGGTCAGAACGGCCCTGTGCCAACTTGATGTCGAGCATGGCAAACTCAAGGAACTGCTCACCCTCCCTTCATCGGGCGACAGCAGTTACGCCGGCATGGTCTGGCACCAGCAGAAGCTCTGGATCAGTTATTATTCCTCTCACGAGACAAAGTCCTCTATCTACTTTGCCGAGGTCGATATAAAACAAGAGTAACACAAACTGAGCCTTCTATTCTCCCCTCTCCCTTGAAGGGAGAGGGGTTGGGGGTGAGGGGGAGCGGCGAGAGGCTGCCAGCTCGGTTTGAGGAAGAACTACTCTCTTTGTGAGTCGTATGATGCGTACTCGGTCTCTAAGCGTCCTGCTCTGCCTGCTGCTTATTCCATCCTGGCTGCTGGCTGTCGATGGGCAGTTCGATTCCAATGGTGTGAAGATTTGCTACAGCGACACCGGCAACCCCAAGGGTGAACCGGTCTTCCTGGTACATGGCTTCGCCGTCAATGGCACGCTGCAATGGGCGATGCCAGGCATTACTAAAGCGCTGGGTGATGATTATCGACTGATCGTGATCGATAATCGTGGCCACGGCAAAAGCGGCAGGCCCAAAGGCGAAGGCCAGTACGGTATGGAAATGGTCCACGACCTGGCCCGTCTCATGGATCACCTCAATATCAAGAAGGCTGACTTCGTCGGCTACTCAATGGGAGCGTTCCTGACTCACAAGTTTGCCGCGACCTACCCTGATCGGGTGAAGTCCATTGTTCTGGGCGGAGCAGGCTGGCTGCGCGAAGGGCCGGCTACTCAAGCCATGGATCAGATCAGTGAATCGCTCCGTAAGGACAAGAGCCTCGAACCGCTGTTTAAGGCACTGCACCCCAAAGACGCTCCGCCCATCAGGCCGGAAGCTGCCGCCGCCGCCAGCCGTATGGCTATGTTGATCAACGATCCCATCGCGCTGTCCGGCGTAGCTAAGGGGATGAAGGAACTTACGCTGAGCGATGATGACGTGAAGCAGATCAACGCTCCCACGCTCTGCATTGTTGGCGATCGTGACCCGCTGGCTGAATCAGTCAAGCTCCTCGAAGGGCAGCGCAAGGGGCTGAAGATGTGTTACATCAAGAAGGCTGATCACATGAACGCCTTCGAGAAGCCTGAGTTCCGCGCCGAAGTGCTGGCCTTCCTGAAGGAGCAGAAGTGAGCCAGCGCTACGATGCCATCGTCGTCGGGGCAGGGCACAACGGGCTGACCGCCGCGGCTTATCTGGCCAGGGCGGGACGCAAGGTGCTCGTCCTCGAACGCCGGCCCTTCGTCGGTGGCTGCTGCGTCACCGAAGAGATTTGGCCAGGCTGCAAGGTCTCGACAGCATCGTATGTCAACAGCCTGCTCCGTCCCCAGATCATCGAAGAACTGCAACTCAAGAAGCATGGGTTTGCCATGCTTCCCCGCAACCCCTCTTCGTTCTCTCCGTTCCCGGATGGCCGATCACTGATGATGGGGCCTGATGCTGCGCTCAATCATCGGGAGATGAGCAAGTTCAGCAGGAAAGACGCGGACGCGCTGCCCCGCTATGAAGCAATGCTGATGCGTGCCGCCGACTTCCTCGAACCGACGCTCGATGAGATTCCTCCCGATCCCTGGTCGTACAAGCTCAACGACCTCTGGCAGATGGGCAAGCTCGGACTTCGATTAGCCAAGCTCGGCAAAGCCAGCCAGGATGTCATCGAGATTCTCACCGGTGCCGCCCAACCGATCCTCGATCGCTGGTTTGAATCGGAACAAGTCAAAGTGACGCTGGCTACCGATGCTGTCATTGGCGCTGCCGCCACGCCATCCATGCCGGGCACAGCGTATGTGTTGTTCCACCATGTGATGGGCGAGTGCGATGGGGCACGGGGCGTCTGGGGCTACGTCCGGGGCGGCATGGGTGGCATTAGCAATGCCCTTGCAGCCAGCGCACAAAATTTCGGCGCAACCATTCGATGTGATACACCGGTGTCGCAGTTCATCGTCAAAGATGGCGAGGTGCGTGGCGTGGTGCTGCAATCGGGTGAAGAGATCGTTGCTGATACAGTTCTGTCTTGCGTGGATGCCCACGTTACGTTCCTGAAACTCACTCCACCGGGCCACCTACCGGAGGAGTTTGTCAACAATATCAGGCAGCTTGATTACACCAGCATGACGGTCAAGATCAACGTCAAGCTGAGTGCCCCGCCCGATTTCAAGGCTCTGCCCAGTAACGGCAAGATCGCTCCGCAACATCATGGCACCATGCACATCTGCCCGACGATGGAAACCATCGAACGGGGTTACGCTGAAGCCAAGCTGGGCCGGCCCGCATCAACGCCCATGATCGAATGCACGCTGCCCACCGCCCTCGATGATACGCTCGCCCCGCCGGGCAAGCATCTGATGGGCATGTTCATTCAATATGTTCCCTACGCCCTCAAAGAAGGTACCTGGGATAAGACTGCTAAGGATGCCTTCGCCAAACGCTGCTTCGCTGTCATGGATGAATATGCCCCTGGCTTCTCCTCGTCGGTGGAAGAGTACCAGGTGCTGACCCCCGTCGATCTCGAACGCATCTACGGCCTGACCGGCGGCAACATCATGCAGGGCACGATGAGCCTTTCCTCGCTCTTTGTGATGCGGCCACTTCCCGGCTGGGCACAGTACAAGACCCCGCTGAACGGCCTCTATCTCTGCGGCGCAGCAGCCCATCCCGGCGGCGGTGTCATGGGCGCAGCCGGCCGCAACGCCGCCAGAGCTGTGCTGAGAGTTTAGTCTGATGGTCTCCGGTATTTCTCCCCTCTCCCCTGGAGGGAGAGGGGTTGGGGGTGAGGGGGAGCGGAGACTTGTCCTGTCCCAATAGGATTCTCAACGATTCTTCGGCACATCTCACCCTAACTGGTGCTTAGGGACTTGGATACTATCCATTCCCCGAGATCTTATCGTGAATGTCACACGCTTCGCCTCGCTGCTCATTATCCTCACGCTGCTCACCGGATGCAGGAAAGCCAAGCAAAACGACCCTGGCGCAGCGCCCGCAGTACCCGCTGCTGCCGGCAGGGAGAATACTAAACATTACGAACGCCTGGTCGCCGGGAAGGAAGACGATGGCGACAAGGCAGACGAAGCCCGTGCCTGGCTTGACCCGAAGAACAAGAGCAATGTCCTCTGGAAAACCAGCCGGGCCCAGACCACCAAATGGGTGGAGGAACTCTACGCCGCCGGCGCGACGAAAGTCCTGGCCATCTATTCGCCCAAAGATAAAGAGGTTCCGATCAACATGTGCGCACAACTGCTGATCGTCCTCCCCACCGATGCCGAAGCCCGCAAGAAGGTGCTCAAAGCCTACAACCGAATCGACAAAGAACTCTGGGGCGACGATCACACCAAAGAAAAAGACGACGGGCAGAAGTATATCGAACTCAACATGGACCCATGATGGTCTGGATAGTAGTCATCACGCTCCGTCTGGTTTGTAGTCCTCACGCTCCGTCGTGAGGACACCGAAGAAGTGATTTCTTCACCGTAATAAGAGGGGTTCGCATGCGTTGGTGTTCGCGATTTATCGTGTCTGTATGAGGGGTGATTATTCCCCAACACGATAAATCGTGAACACCAACATCGGCAAGAACTTGTCGCCGTTTGAGTGTGCGAAAGCTTACTCCTCCCCCAACGGCTTCCACGCCATCGCCACCCGCAATTGCTCATACGTAAACTCCCCGGCGAAGTGGTCGAAGATCGGCTTGAGTCGCTGATCAGGTTGCGAGGCGGCAAACTCTCGAATACGAACAGCGTCTTCCGGGTGAAGCCAGGGTAGCGTCGATTCCCGTGGGTTCGATTGCAGATACTCTTCCAGATAACCTTGTACTGTCGAGGGGGATCGGCTCATGCGGGCCGCGATCTCGACCACAGTCAGCCCTTCATCAAAGAGAGGCCAGGAATCGATGCGGGCGGGAGGTTTCGTTTTCGTCGCCGCAATCGAGACAGGTATGCATCCACCGACATCCATTGAAACTCGATACTGATCGCAATACTCCCTGATTCGATGCAGGAACTCACTGCCGTAGTTGTTCACCTTCGTCTGACCAAACCCTGGTATGCTTAAGAGCCCCTCACGCGTACTCGGTCGTACGCTGGCCAGGGCATTAAGCGTTGTATCGTGGCAGATGACGTAGGGTGCCACACCTCGTATCCCGGCCAGTTGACGCCTGAGTTTCTGAAGTATCTTGAACAGCTCCTGATCGACAGGCAAATCACCGGCAGCTTTGCGTGACCTTGTCCGGGCCTTCCTCAGCGGTTCGGCATGCTTCTTCTGCCAAAGCTTCACCTCGGTGCGCTGCTTACGGAGCACCTTCCACGATTCGGGATTGAGCTTGAGGATGTACCCGGTTCCCTTGGCACCGACGAACTCTTCCTTGTGCAAGAGGCCCATGCTCGCCAGTTGATCGTACCAGTCACGCAGGTCATCCTTGGTCTGATCCTTGAGCAGCCCAAAGACCGTCAGTTGTTCATGCTGATGCTTCAGCACATTCTCAGTACCCTCGCCGCGCAGCACTTCGATGAGGTGCTTGGCTCCAAACCGTTCGCCGCACCGGGCCACTGCCGAGAGCAGCTTCTGGGCTGTCACGAAACTGTCAGCGACCGGTTCCGCTTCACCCATGCAGATGTCGCATGCGCCGCAGTTCTCTTTGACGAAGTGCTGGCCGAAGTGATTGACGAGCTGTCGATGCCTGCAAATCGTCAGCTTGCAGTATCGATCCATCTCGTTGATATGTTCCAAAGCCACGGGCAGCCAGCTCTTGTCCCCTTCGCTCTCCTCAGCCGACTTGGTCATCATGCGGCTCCACTTGATGACATCGCCCCGGTGATAGAGCAGCACGCACTCCGCATCCAGGCCGTCTCGCCCGGCCCGGCCCGATTCCTGCTGGTAATGCTCCAGCGACTTGGGCATCGTCATGTGCAGCACGAATCGCACATCGGGCCGATCGATGCCCATGCCGAAAGCGACAGTAGCCACGATGAGGTTGCAGCGTTCGTTGCGGAACGCTTCCTGCACCTTCTTCCGTACCGGGGCATCCATGCCGGCATGATAGCCCATAGCGGAGAAGCCCCACGAGTTGATGTCATTGACCAGATCATTGACGTTGGCCCGGCTCAGGCAATAGATGATGCCCGCCTGCCCCCGATGATCTTCCAGGAACGATTTGCACTGGGCCCACTCGCTCTCTCGGGGCACCACTCGGTAGTTGAGGTTGGGCCGGTGGAAGTCGCCGATCAGGACAGTCGGATCGTCGAGTTGCAGTTGATTGATGATGTCATCCCGCACCTTCTCGGTGGCGGTGGCAGTGAAGGCATGAATCGGCACATGGGGGAACCACTCCCGCAGCAGGGCCATCTGCCGATACTCAGGCCGAAAGTCGTGGCCCCAGTGCGAAATGCAGTGAGCTTCATCGATGGCAAAGGAAGCGATGGGCAGGCTTTGCAGGAAGCTGAGGAACTCCTCCATCACCAGCCGTTCCGGGGCGACGTAGACCAGCCGCATTTCACCCGAACGCATCGCTTCAATGCGGTCATCACGTTCATCTTGGGTCAGCGAGGAGTTGATGAAACAGGCCGGGATGCCGTTGGCGGTGAGGCTGTCGACCTGATCCTTCATCAGGGCGATGAGCGGCGAGATAACAATAGTGATCTGTCCCGTTCGACATGCCGCCGGCGCCTGAAAGCAGAGCGACTTGCCGCCCCCGGTGGGCAGCACCACCAGCAAATGCTTACCCACCAGATTCGCCTGGATCGCTTCCTGCTGCTTGGGCCGCAGATCATGAAAGCCCCAATGTTTGGCGATGGTGGCCTGAACATCAGAGTAGGTAATAGCGGAGCCGCGACTCATTACTTTCTCTGTGCTCCTTGGTGTCTCTGTGGATTATTTTTTTGAAGTCGTCACCGAACCACAATTATAGACACTATCGCATAGAATAGCAGCAGCGAGGGGTAACTGGCGATGAGCAAACGACTAGTCAGCAGCTTGGGTAAAGGATTGTTCTTTATTGGTTTTGTGATGATCGTGCTGGGTGCAATGGCTGGTGGTTTGGTCTTCATCGTTCCCATGATCGGCTTTGCCCTCATCCTTCTCTCGTTTGTCTGCCTGGCGTATGGTTCGAGGGTAGGAGATGAGCAGAACTAGCAGATCCATTCAACGGTGAATAATTGCGACTGATCCCGAAGGGATTACCTGCTGTAGCCCAGGATTTTAATCCTGGGTGATCAAGACCTTTGGCTGCCTGGCCCTAAAAGGGCTACCTGTAGTCGCAGCTAAGGTAGTCCTTACAGGACCAGAGTGACACACCAAGTGACACACCAAGCTTACCTAGGACTGAAGTCCTAGGCTGCAACAGGTCGTCCTTTCAGGACAAACAAGCGAGTGATTCATCCATCGTATTTGTCAGACTGGTTCATGTTCTGGCTCAAGAACTACTGCTAGTATCGGTCTGGTCGTGTAAAGATAAAGCCCAATGATCAAGCAAGCCAGACCGAAGATGATGACAACCCCTTTGCCGATATAATCTGGCCAATACTCCAGGCCGCAGAGTTCGTACTTCACTACGAAGGTTTGCTTGATGTCTTTGAGTTTCTCAGCACCCTGCCGGACAGAGACACGCATACGGTATTTGCCAACATTCCAAGGATTGATTCTGACTAATGTCAGTATGTGATCCGAATTCTCCGGCCAGTCGTCGTAATACTCGTTTATTAGTGGGAGGATATGTAATGGATCGGTTGGATCATCCAAGATGCGAACATTACCACTCAAGCCCTTTAGAGCACTACGGTCTATCGATTGATTGGAATGCAGCTTGAGAAAGAATGTTAATTTGCATGGGCGAGTTGAGATCAGTTCCAAAGCACCTTCGTATTCCCCCGGTTGCGAGAGATCAACTGGAAACTCTGCCGGAGTCGCGGTGATCCACGATTCCAGTTTGTTGTTATACCTGATGGCGTCGTTGGCGAAATAGATCGCCCCCGCCGCCATGGCGATCATCAGAAACCAGAGGAAGGATCGCTTAGAGAACATGAGTACCTAGAGTTGGCCTGTCACAGCGTATCATCACGAAGGTTGCTGTTAAACGGAAAAACCCAGAGCGATGCTCTGGGCTATCCTGTTTCGCCCGTGGGGGCTGAATCAATGATCATGCTCTACGGGTTCGACTTGTCTTCCTTCGGCTTCTTGGCCTTCACCGGCACGTAGAACTCCACATACAGCATCATCTCATCGTAGGTCTGCGAGCCACAGCGCACCGTTTTCTTCGGGGCAAGGTGGGCGGGGTTCTTGTCACTGTTATCGTACCAGGTGGTGTACTGTAACGTATCGCCTGCAAACAGAGTCGAAACCAGGAGGCTTACTACCAGAGCCAAGAAACCGGAAATGCGGATCATGAGAATCACCTGGACGCATTAAGACGATCAGCCCAGCCTCAACCACGATCATAGCACAGAATTATGGATTCGTAAGGTTCAATTGTCACAACGAATCCTTTCACCGGTAGAGGATTTATCCATAACAGCCTCAAGAGTAAGCGAGGGGGAACCTCGCTGTCGCTCTACAGCTTAGAACGAAGGATTCCGCCATGCTCGCACTCCTCAACTGGTTCCGCCCCAGGCACACTGGCTGGTCGAAACTCGCCACCCACGAAGGCGTCAAGGTTCTATTCCCAGACTATCCAACACGCAAATGTTCCATCTCGGAATCGCCACTGGGTAAGATCAACGTCATCCACTACTCAGGTAAGCTGCAAGAGACGACTTTCTCTACCATCTTGAGCATCCGTGACTATCAGCCAAGCATACAGGCTGAAGCCGAGGACTACTTCCAGGACTGGAAGGACGAGTTCAAACGATCGATGCAGGTCTGCAACATCGAGATGTTCTTGATCAAGGAATCCATGGTTCAGGGAAAGGCGCCCCGCTGTAATCTCCTCTTTACCAACGCCGATGAAACGGTCTACACTCGGGTTAGCCTGCTTTGCGAAGGAACCCGGCTCGTGATCCTTTTCGCCTGTGGTATGCTCCAGGAAATCTCCGGCCCAGCTTGTTCGGAGTGCTTTCGTTCGATTCGCCTCTAATTCATGATTGACAACTGCCTCGCTATCCTGTTAGCTGAGTGAATGCCAACCTCACAGACTGTTGACTCCATCATCAGACTCTTAGCCCTTGCAGCCCTGGCCATGTCTTCTTTTGGTTGGGGCTTTCGAGGCGACTATGGCCACGAGGCAGGAGCAATGTTTCCGGGAGCGTTTCTGGGGCTGGCTATCCTGCTAGCTTCAGGCAGAGAAGATTGGCAGAGGAGAATCACTATCGTCGCCTTCGCCGCGGCGATGGGCTGGGCCTTTGGAGGTTCGGTCAGTTACGGTAAAGTCGTCGGCTACACCGCTCATACGTCCGTTCTTGATGTGGCCTACGGCTATGCCAGCCTGTTCATCATCGGCGCTATGTGGGGCAGCATTGGGGCGGGGTGCCTGGGATTGGCTTTGACCATGAAGCGTTCCTGGCTCAATAGTTGGGCCGGGCCATTGATGGCGCTCTACCTTGTATGGGTTCTGTTGGATTTCACAGGTGTCACTGCCTGGCTTGAGGATCGTTTCATACCTCACGATGCTGATGGTGTCGCAGCCCTCAGTGCCCTGTTGGTCGGCCTGGTCTGTTTGACAGTCAAGCCGTGGAGACCGGCAGGCGAATTGATGACCTGGCTCTCAGCGGGTTGGTGCCTGGGATTCATTATTCTGGTGATGTTGCTCGGCCTGCACATGACGCCACCCCGAGGCGATAACTGGGCCGGTATCATCGGCGTGGCCATCGCCTTTGCAGTCTGGCTCATCGTCTATCGCAATCGTGCTGCCTTGTACCTGTTCCTCGTTGGTCTCCTGGCTGGCGGCTATGGCTTCGCCCTGGGCGATGGCCTCAACATGATGGGCCGAGCCGGCTGGGGCTACTTTGGTGAACTGGCTACGCAGTATCATCTCGATGTCTGGAAGTGGATGGAGCAGAGCTTCGGCTTCATCATGGGGCTGGGTGTCGCTCTCGGTATTCTTCGCCTGCTTCGTGGCCGGTTGCGCCCGCCGAATGAGGATGCCCGGGCTGGCTTGATCCAACTGGTCGGACTGCTCTTTCTGTTGATCGTGATGCCGTGGCTCAACTTCTTCAAGAACGTCCGTAACCTGGGCCGCTCGAAGATGATCGGCGCGCCCTTGTTCGGCTGGCCCGAGGAGATGTGGTATCTACTGATCGGGTTGGGCCTGGCGATCATGTTATTCATCGCTTGCCTGCAGTATTATCGCAAGGAACTGGCGCTGGCACCTTCCCGCCCACATGGCCGGGCACAATTGCTGCTGCTGTTTCTGATGTGGACCTCCGTACTGGCAGCGTTCCTGCAAGCGTACCCCCACATGAACACTCCCGGCACGCTTTGGGTTCACATTACCTTCTGGATCACCGCCATCATTGTCAATGTGCTGACGATTCTTCAACCCAAGCCCAGCCCGGTGATCGAGACGCTGGATACCCACGCCTACAGCGACACATTCTGGCGACCGGGTCTGATGTTCTGGGTCCTGGTTATCCTGATCCCGTTCGTGATAGCCGGGTTGACCTATGGTACGACGGGAATGCATGGTCATCCGTTGCATGGAAGTCATTTGCGGTTTGAGAAGTAGCTTCCAGACAACTGTTCGTACTGGACAGCAGTCGATCTAACAGTCATGATGACGGTGCTCCTTCTGCCAAACGGAAGTGGTATGCAAATAAGACGGCCTTCAATTATCAGATCCCTACTGTTCGGATTCCTGCTACCGCTGGTTCTGGGGATTGGTTCCTATTGGCTCGTACAAGAGTGGCTGACCCCGAAGCCGACTGAATGCCTTCTGCGTGGCCTGCAACTCAACTCAGGTACGCCATGGGGAGGAAACGTATCCTTCGATTCGCAAGCACGCTGGATGTGTATTTGCTTTCCAAGTCCTGACATCCATTTGAGGCAACATCCATGCATGGTCTACGATCTGCAATCGAATGGCCAACTGACCTGGGAATTTACCTGGGATCAGACCAATGAAATAGATTCAGCCCCCATTCCTGACGGCATCCGCAGAGTACGCGCCACAACTGCCGGCACTCTAGAGATCATAGACAGGAACTTTGTTTCGCATGAACAGCGGATCATTTCAGTCCTGCATGGTATTGCTGCTAAGAACTTCTTACGACTAAAGCTGATTAACAAGGGCCAACAACTTCTGGTGCAGCACCGCTGGTCGCTCTGGCCATGGCGGCTGTTGGCTACACAGGGACAACTGCCGCTCGATGCACTATTTCTTTGCTGCCACTCTTCAAAGGAAATAATGCATACAACTGCCGATGACATCATCTTCGCCATTTGGGATGTTGAAACAGCAAAGAAGATGACCCAGGTATTCGTCAGCCCACCCATCGCTCAGGGCATAGTGATTACTGAGGATGGAAAGAAGATGGTCATCCCGGAAGCGATGAAGCGTTCAGACACTAGCTTCTGGGTGAAGCCTGTTGATACTACAACGAGCATTACAAAACCGACTTATCAATACCTCCCCGCTGAACCACGAGGCGTACGAGTGGTGGACTTGGCTACTGCGCAAACCATTATTCTTGACCATTCCATCACTGAGGCTATTCAGCGAATGAATAGTGCCGGCTACTCTGTGATGTTTGACCGGCATCATGTGATGGTGAGTTATGTGGAAGCGATACCTAATGACTACGATGGCTACGCTGCCTTTAAGATGCACAGCACGAGTCCGAATGATGAGTTCTATCCTCGCTATGATCTATATACCGGAAAACAGTCAATTCATCAGATGCCAAACTGCGAAGTATTAGCCCCACCAGGCTGGGGAGTCCAGATCGATGATGAGAATGCGCGTTGGCCAGCTGTAATTCAGTATGTTGGCGAACGCTTTGGCTACAACCTCGATGTCATTTATCCTCGTTCACGGTACTTGTCGGTGCGGTTCATTGATACCGATCAGAATCAACTACGATTTCGCTACCAATTGAAGACCGGCGACCAGGAGAGGTTTCAATCAAGCTACTCTGCAGATAGACAGGCCATCGTCTTCTGGAGGCAACTCGCTGAAGGAGTTCAAGTCATCCTCTGGCAGATACCATTCGAGGTCTACTCGCCCTGGTGGAGCCTGGGAGTTGGATTGTTCTTCTTCGCATTGCCGTTAGCGTGGCGGGTGTGGAGATACACCACAAACCTACGCCTCTATGCAAATGATCACGCAAACTCCTCCCGCCCCACCCACGCTCCATGAAACCCATAAGGCACCCGCACCGGTAGCAGTACTCTCGCCACCGGTTTGCCGGTGAAGTCCTGGGTGGCGACGATCACCAGTTCGCTCTTGTTTTCAGCCTTGTCGTAGACATAGTTCAGCAGCCAGCCGTCATCTTCGTCTTTGCTGCCGGGCCGGGCGACGAAGACACCTTCGCCGCCGAATCGACCGGGGCCGTAGGGGTGGGCCTGCTTCTTACCGGTCGCCAGTTCGTACTTCAGCATCGTACTGAAGAAGTCGCCCTCGCCGGTGCCGCAGTAGCCAAACTTCGTGGAGCGCAAGGCCAGGGCATCGTTGATGCGGGGAAACTCAGTCGGCGCATCATCCATCGGCCCTTCGCTGACCTGCCCGGTCTTCATGTTAAATGACCAACGGTAGAGCACCGCATGCTGTTTCTCGCTCTTGGAATCGCCATCGATCGTGCCTGGAAATTTGTGGTAACGGCAGGCCTGCACGACGACATTGCCCCCTTCTTCGTAAGCATTGAGCGTATGGAAGATGAAGCAGGGCTTCGATTCAAACCACTTCACCACATGCTTGCCTTGGGCATCGGGCTGGCGTGCGACGACTCCAAACCGAGAGGGCAGCTTCTCGTTAAAGTACCAGGGCGGCTTGCCTGTGAAGGTTCTGGTCAACTCAAACGTTTCGGGGAGTTCATAGAAGATGGCATACTGGGGCGTCACCGCGAAGTCGTGCATCATCACCGCCTTGTCGAGCTTGATCGGCACCGTCGACTTCCACGTTCCATCCCTGGCAATCTGGTAGAACAGAGCCACCGGTTGCGGTGCGTAGGCGAACCCCAGCATCTCTCTCGTGACAGGATCGACCTTGGGATGGGCTGTGAAGTTAGCCTGCAGCTTCTTGTTAAAGTCGTACTCACCTTCGGTATCGAGCGATGGCAGCTTGACCGAGTAGGGCTTGCCCCCTTCGTAAAGAGCCAGGAACTTCTTCGCATGCCAGACGAGTGCGGTGCTGGCTGCGTTCTTGAACGGATTCTTCCCCTTCATTATCTCCTTCATGTCGGGCATTTCCATCAGGCTGGCATAGAGCTTCTTGCCCGCTGCCTTCTCCTTGAGATAGCCTTCGGTCTGGATGAAGCGGTTGCGGTAGCTCGCCTTCCCCTCGTGAAGAGAGACGCCATGCAGCATGGCATCGCCCTCGAACCAGTGATAAGCACCCTTGGGAATGATCAACGGATTGGGGCCGTTGCGAACGTACATGCCATCGAGTTCTTTGGGGATGGAGCCGATGACCTTGAGAGAATCGAGCGTCACTTCTTCATGAATGGGAGCATAGTTACCCTTGAGGAACTCATGCCCGGGCGGTTCATTATCGATAAGTTGTCCCCAGCTTTGTATTCCTGGATGCAGCCCAGCCAGAGTGGCAAGTGAACCATGCAGGAAGTGACGACGATCAAGGGACATAGAGAGGCTCCTGCGGGAGCTATGCTATTCGCCTACAAGAGTAGCATATTTTGATGGCCGATGAGACAACCGATGTAACAAGTTCTCACCAAAGCAACCATGTTTTCTCGCAGAATGTAGCCAAAACAACCCCGTTGCGATGCAGCACTGATGCGACATCGGCCCCTTGGTAAAGACCTGTTCTTTATCAAAGGAGCTTAAGATGTCCGCTGTCGCCGTTGAGTTCGATGCTGTTGCCTACGATGCCCAGATCAAAGCCTGGCTCAAAGAAGGCTTTACGGAGGAGGATATCCTCGCTCAGGCACAACACACTTGGCCCAGCTTGCCCGCAGGATATTCGCAGGCCACCATTCGGCACTTGAAGAGCAGAACTTCCCGTAAGAAACACGAACCTGCACAGGGCCTGCTCAAGATCCATCACAAACGTGTCAGGCATCTGCAAATGATAGAAGAGCGGTTGAAGGCGACTGATGCCCCGATCTCCCTCCATTCCCTCTATCGAGGCCTGCTCCGAGATCACGAAGCGGCCTGCCACAAGATGCTGGAGGTAAAGAAGCGTCGGTTCAAAGATGTGCCCTCGAACCCCAACTGGTCGAAGATCGTCAAACGGAAGACACAGGTAGCCAGCAAGCTCAAGCAGCAAGAACAAGCGATTCTGACTCAACTGGAGCAGCAACAACTTGCCAAGGAAGCTTCGGGGACGAAGACTAGGAACTCAATGTCATCTTTGATTGCCGGGCTGATCATTTTCCTCCTCAGTCTGTTGTTGGCGGGCGCTTCATCCTGTACAAGAGATAGTTCAACCAATCTGTACACTGTCGCTAGGCCGTTCCCAGCCCAAGGAAATGAAGATGTCCACCGGCAAAGAACCTCGCAACTATTCGCCGCACCAGCAGAAGATCATCAAGCGCTACTACAACGAGCAGCCAACGATTCTGCGTGAACGGTTAGCACAACTCGTGGGCGATCTTTACCTCGCTTCGGGCAAGACTCGGGCACGCCACTGGCAGCAAGCTGCGGAAGCGATGCAGAAACTGGGCTTCACCCAGCAGCGGATCGATCACGTCGTGCAGAGCGATAAGCCCGAATTGCTGGCTGTTATTGTGAAAGAATTACAATCGTAGGTAACGCTGGCAAACCCTGCTGCGTGTACTGATCATACCTGCTGCGCAAGGTTTGACAGATACTCCCAGGTCATATCCCACAGGATCGAACAAGTTTTCCCAGAGTTAGTTGTCAAACCTTACCCTATCGGCAAAGATTGTGTCAGTTCCACAGTTTACCAATAGGTGCATCATGTCTCGCTTGGGTTTGTTCCTGCTTGGTTCCAGTCTTCTGGCTGTCGGTTGTGCTCATAAGAACAATGATCCTCAGCAGACGATGGCTCCCCCTCCCGGTTGGACTTCCTCGCCACCTCCCGGCGCTGTCGTGGCTCCTGCTCCTTCAGGTTGCAGCAGTTGCCAGGGTTCCAATCCCGTGGTGAACGCTCCTCGGTACACCCCGCCGATGCCTGCTGCCCCACCGCTTACTTCCAATGTGCCGGTACAAACGGTGGTCACCCCCGTAGTCGTGCAGCAACCCGTCGTGGTCGCTGCTCAGCCGACCAATGGCCCGATCCAGGCTGCGTTCAAGCCCTCGATTCCGTATCTTGAATCAGCCAAGCTGGGCGTGGTGCAGATTGACGAGACGCCTGCCATCCCGGTGCCCCCGACCGATACCCCGGAAGCCAATACCACCAGTACGCCCGCCAAGAACTGAATCAGTCCATAAACTGATGCTGAGACCACTCAGGACTCAGCACTCAGGACACAGGACTTATTCAATGCTTACTCTCTACACCCTCGTGCTGTCCACCACGTTACTTGCTGGTGATCCGATGACTGCACGCACCACCAAAGTTGCCCGTGACGATGCGGGACAAATCACCCAGAAGACCTTCAAGCAGGGCGATAAGGAATATCCTTACTGGCTCTACGTTCCAAAGAACGCCAAGGAAGATGCTCCACTCATTCTCTTCCTGCACGGATCCGGTGAACGGGAAGGTGGAAGCAAAAGGCCGCATCAAGTCGGCGTCGGGCCTTCCTTAGAAAAGCAGAAGGACTTCCCGTTCTATGTCGTGATGCCTCAGTTCAGCAAGACCGGTTCCTGGAAGGCCGATGGCCCTGACGCCAAGCGGGCGATGGCCATTCTCGAAGAAGTGATGAAGCAGCACAGCATCGACAGCAAGCGTCTCTACCTGACCGGCATCTCGATGGGCGGCAACGGCACCTGGGAGAACGCTGCTGCCTATCCAAACAAATGGGCAGCGGTCGCTCCGGTTTGTGGGTACACCAAGAAGATGGGGACCTTTTATCCTGGCATGAGCGAAGAACAGTACGCGGCGATCAAGAACTTGCCTCTCTGGTGCTTCCACGGCGACAAGGACGGCCCGGTGAACGTCAATAATTCCCGCGATGCGATAAAGACTCTTAAGGGAATGGGCAGTCACCCTAAGTACACTGAGTACCCCGGCATCGATCACAATTGTTGGGACCTGACCTACAGCAACCCCGAACTGTACCAGTGGTTTCTGTCGAATGTAAAGAAGTAGGCTATAGAGACTGTGCCACACTCCGGCGGTACTTGTATCTTCCCTAAAAGGGGTAAAACGGC